>NZ_NGFN01000058.1 GCF_002148965.1 Streptomyces swartbergensis
CCCGGCTTCCCCCGCCGAACCGGTTCTGCCTCCCCCGGGGACCGCCACCGGAGAAGCACCTGACCCGGCTTCCCCGGCCACCACGACCGGACCACGACCAGCCTCTACCCCTCCTTGGTGTCCAGCATCATGACCACTCCTCAGCCTCGTAGGTACTGACGACCGCAATGGTTCCCGCTGGGACCCCGGGCAGCGTGGCCACGCGGGACGCCACCGCCAGAAGATCTCCCTGACTGGCTCCAGTGATGAAGAAGACGTAGACGTCCCGGTGCGTCGTCGACGACGGCTGGCCCCTACGACGAGCCGCGGAGCGCTTCCAGGTCAGCCACACCACCGCCGCCCGCTGGGCAGGCCGCTTCCGGCTGCACGGGACAGCAGGCATGCACGACCGCTCCAGCCGCCCGCACCACCAGCCGTTGCGCACCCCGGCCACGGTCGAAGAGCAGATCGTCCGCCTGCGCTGCGAGCACCGCATCGGCCCTGTCCGGCTGGCCGCCCGATGCGGCACCGCCGCCTCCACCGCCCACCGCATCCTCGTCCGGCGCCACCTGCCCGCGCTGGCAGCCACCGACCGGGCCACCAGCGAACCCATCCGCCGCTACGAACGCGCCCAGCCCGGCGAACTGGTCCACATCGACGTCAAGAAACTCGGCCGCATCCCCGACGGCGGCGGCCACAAGATGCTGGGCCGTGCGGCCGGCAGCCCGAACAAAGACCACCGCAACGGCGCCGGATACGCCTGCCTGCACACCGCCCTGGACGACCACTCCCGCCTGGCCCACACCGAAGACCTGCCCGACGAGACCGCCCCGACCTGCGCAGGCTTCCTCACCCGTGCAACCTCCTGGTTCGCCGAACGCGGCATCACCGTCGAACGGGTCCTGACCGACAACGCCTGGGCCTACACCAAGAACACCTGGCGCGACACCTGCCACGACCTGGGCATCAGCCCACGCTGGACCCGACCCTGGCGACCACAGACCAACGGGAAGGTGGAACGCTTCCACCGCACCCTTCCGGAGGAGTGGGCCTACCACCGGCCCTACACCTCAGACACCGAATGCCAGGCCGCGTTCCCCGACTGGCTGGACTGGTACAACTACCACCGACCCCACACCGGCATCGGCGGCCACACCCCAGCCAGCCGCGTCACCAACCTGCCCGGACAGCACACCTAGACGCCCGCGCACCCCGTGCCCGTCGACGCTGAAGGCCCGCGCACCTGAAGCCCTCTGCTTGGCATTCCGCCCGCCCCGTCCCATGCCCAGCCACAGGGCGGGCCGTGCCGCCGGCGCCGCCAGCGCGACGTGGACGGCGCACGGCTGCCCCCTACTGATCCGATCCCCGCTTCCGCAGTCCCTCTGTGCTCAATCCGCGTCCTGCCACGGAGGTGTTGTCGGTCTCCGCCGCCGACGGCACTCCCCTGTCCGTCTACCGCGATATCCCCGCCCACCCGCGGTCCGACGGTGCGACGATCGTGCTGGTGCACGGCGCGTCGGCCACCGCGGGCCTATGGCGCGTCCACGCCCGGCACCTGACCGGCCTGGGGCTTGCAGGTCCTGCGATACGACCAGCGCGCGCACGGCCGCAGCCCGCGCGCCGATGCACCTCTGACCATCGAGCAGCTCGCTGACGACCTGCATCAGATCCTGCTCGTCGTCGCCCCCGCCGGGCCGCTGGTGCTCGCCGGTCATTCCCTGGGCGCCCTCGTCCTGCAAGGAACTCGCCGCCCTGCACCCCCAGCTCCTGCCCCGGATCCGGGGCGTGGTGCTGCTGTCGGCCACCGCCCACGCAGCGAGCGTTGTGCCCGGCCGCGGCCCGCGTGCCCTGCTCCTGGCCGCCGGACGCGGCCTGTTCGCCCTGGCCTGCACCCACGCGCCCCGAGCTGTGGACCGGGTGCGACGCCTGCTGCCCGACACCCACCGCTACACCCTCACACCTCACCCCAGCGCCGAACCGGCCGAGAGACCGCCGCCGTGCCGCCACGGCGTACGCCACACCCCCACCGCGGATCTCGCCGCGCTCTGGCAGTCCCTGCGCCGCTACCGGGCACGGCACTTGCCCGCGCTGGAGCCCCTCGGCGGACGACCCGCTGCCCGGCCCTCGCCGTGCGCCGCTTCTCCGTCCGCGGTCAGCCCGCCGCGGGCACGGCACTTGCCCGCGCTGGAGCCCCTCGGCGGACGACCCGCTGCCCGGCCCTCGCCGTGCGCCGCTTCTCCGTCCGCGGTCAGCCCGCCGATACGGTTTCGGGGTCTCCGGAACCCTCGCCCGCACCCTTCGGAATGTCACTGTCCGTATCGGCTTTGGCCTGAACTCCCACCGCGGAGTCGGTCGGCACCCGCCGCGCGGGCGGCAGCGGGGGTGCCCTCACTGGGCTCCGCCCACGGGTGGGTCTCCAGGTTGAAGGTGGCCCAGTGGATCGGCAGCGGCACGCCGTGCGGCTCGCCGCCCTGAAGGTCGGCTTGTGTGACCCCGATGCAGCTAGGTGCACAACAACTTGCTGCACGCGGCACAGGTGGCGGGCCGACTTGCGGATGGGGCACGGTAATTCACGTGCCTGCCGAATGGTTGTACCGCGAAATAACCATCTCCATGCCAGTCCGATCGGCCTTTCGGAATAGGCACTTGAGGGATCCAGGTACGCCCGGATGATTCGTTGCCGACGCACGACTTCTGCGCTGAGCAGAACGAATTGAGGAACGATGCAGAGTCTTCACATGCCGACCGAAGCAAAACCCGATTCCCTGATCGAACAGGTGACGCCGGAGCGCATCGGTGGGCAGTGCCGTACGCACCTGGCGAGCACCCCCGCGGAGCTCCTGAGCGCGCTGCCGCTGACCGCGGCCGCGGCGCGTTCGGTGAGCGCCGGCCGTCGGATGACCCGCCGTGTGCTGAGCGGTGACGACGACCGTCTGCTCGTCGTGGTCGGCCCGTGCTCGATCCACGACGTGAACGCCGGCCTGGCGTACGCGAAGTCCCTGGCCGAACTGGCCGCCGACCTCGCCGACGACCTGGCGGTGGTCATGCGGGTGTACGTCGAGAAGCCCCGCACCACGGTCGGCTGGACCGGGCTGCTCACCGACCCGGGGCTGGACGGCAGCCTGGATCTCAACCTGGGGCTGCGCACGGCCCGGACGCTGATGCTGGAGGTCGCCGAACTGGGGCTGCCCATCGCGACGGAGTGGCTGAGCCCGGCGGCTCCGGCGTACCTGGCCGACCTGGTCTCGTGGGGCGCCATCGGCGCACGGACCGTGGAGAGCCAGGTGCACCGGCAACTGGCGAGCGGTCTGGCCATGCCCGTGGGCATGAAGAACGGCAGCAACGGCTCGGTGGGCGTTGCCGTCGACGCCATCCGGTCCGCGGCCGCCTCCCACGCCTACCTCGGCATCGCCCCGGACGGCAGGCCGGTCACCCTGCGCACGAGCGGGAATCCCGACTGCCATGTGGTGCTCCGGGGCGCGTCGGGCCGGCCCAACTACCGTGCCGAGGACGTGCGCGAGACGGCGCGCCTGCTGAAGGCGGCCGCACTGCCGACCGGCCTGGTCATCGACGCCAGCCACGGCAACAGCGACAAGGACCACGACCGACAGGCCTTGGTCGCCCGGGAGATAGGGGCCCAGGTCGCGACCGGCGACACGGACATCCGCGGCGTCATGCTGGAGGGCTTCCTGATCCCCGGGCGCCAGGAACTCGGCCTGGACGAGCCCGTGTTCGGCCAGAGCGTCACCGACGCCTGCATGGGCTGGGACGCCACCGTCGACGTGCTGCGGGACCTCGCGGCCGCGACCCGCCGGCGCCGCGCCGCGACGGCCGCCGCCCGCTGACCGACTCATCACCGTACGCCCCGTGACTCGCCGGAAGGAACAGGAGAGCGGCATGCTGGACATCCCCGCGCTGGGGCCGACCGGGCCCTATCGGACGCGGAACCGCACCACCGTGACGGACGCCTCGGGCAACCCGGCATTCGAACTGGCGTCGGTTCCGGGCCTGGTCGTCTCCCACTGGATCGATCAGCTGCGCGTGAGCGCGCCTCTGCCCGTCGCGGAGACGGCGGAGGTCCTCAGGAAGGCGGCCGACGTCTTCGAGAGCCAGTTGATCCTGGGAGACGATCCGGCAGCCCACGAGCGGCGGGTGGCGGAGCTGACGGGCACGCCCATTCCCATCGTGCGCGAGTGCGACAGGCTCATCACGGCGACCCTGCGCGACGTGGGACGGATGCCGTCCGCGGCCCGGCCCACGGGCTGCGCCCCGATCGGCACCGCCGTGTCCGACGCGCCGTCGGCGGGCGCCGCGTGGCGCCGCACCGGTGACGTCTTCGCCGTGCACGCGGCCGGCAACAGCCCGGGGGTGCACGCCATGTGGCCCGAGGCACTGGCACTCGGCTACCGGGTCGTCGTCCGCCCCTCCAACCGGGACCCGCTCACCCCGCTCCGCCTCGTCACCGCGCTGCGGGAGGCCGGGCTGCCGGCGACGCAGCTGGTCGTGGCGCCCTGCGACCACGCGACGGCGGATCTGATCATCGAGCGCTCGGATCTCGCCATGGTGTACGGCGGTCAGGACGTCGTGGACAAGTACCGGGGCCGCGCCGACATCCGGCCGCAGGGCCCGGGCCGCTCGAAACTGGTCGTGACTGCCGACGCGGACCGGCACGCCGGGCTGGAGCTCGCCCACACGGGCGCGCTCTACCACGCGGGAACCGCGTGCACCGCGACCACGGGCGTGCTGGTCGAAGACGATCCGGCGGGATTCGCCGCCGAACTGGCCACCGCGCTGGGCAAGGTGGCACCGGGCCGCCCCCTGGACGACGAGGCGCTTCTGCCGTGCATGCCGGAGGCCGACGCCGAGCGGCTGGCGTCAGCGGTCCTGAACCGGGCGCAGGACGCGATCGTGCACCTGGCACCGAGGGTCGAGCGGCTCGGTGGCGAGGGCTCCCTGTCGACCGTGACGCCGGCGGTCGTGGAACTGGCCTCCCCGAAGGACCCGCTGCTGTCGTACGAGATGCCCTTCCCGTGCGTGTGGGTCGCCCCGTTCGAGCGCGGTGCGACGGACGTCCTCGACGGCTCGCTGGTGCTGTCGCTGCACACCGAGGATCTGGAACTGGTCGCCGCGGCCTCGGATCTCGGCTCGGTGTCCAACGTGTACCGGAGCCTGCCGACCTCGTGGACCCATCCGGACGTCCCGCACGACGGGTTCCTCGGCGAGTTCCTGATGCGCGCCAAGGGGCTGGCCCAGACGGAAGCGAACGAGAAAAGGAGTGACAAGTGAAGATCAACTCCAGGAGTGACCTGGACTTCATGGAGCGGATACAGCAGGAGGTGACGGCTCACCGCCGCGCATCCCCTTCCGACGACGCCTACTACGGGTCGAAGCTGGCCGAGGCCTGGCAGCGTGCGCGGCAGACGTCCGCCTACGCCTCGCTCGACGCGTTCTCGATGCGGGCGTTCCTCGACCTGCCCGCGATGTCCAAGGACGACCTCAAGTCCCGGCCCCTCGACTTCCTGCGGGTACCGGTCGACACAGGTCTGAAGTACTACCAGACCACGGGGACGACAGGGACCCCCACGCCCACGCCGCGCACGGCCCAGGACATGATCGCCAATACCGTGTCCGTCGCCGAGGCCTGGCGCGGCATGCTGGCGGACAGCGGTCACCGCGCCCTGATCCTGCTGCCCTCGGACATCGTGCCGGTGGCCGACCTGATGGTCGGCGTCTGCGAGTTCCTGGGAATTCCCCACGTCAAGGCCTACCCGTACACCACCGGGATCTCCGACTGGGACCGCATCGTCGGACTGTGGGAGGTCTTCCGGCCGACCGTGCTGTTCGTGGCGCCCGGTGTGCTCCTGGAGTTCTCCCAGGTCGTCAGGAGGCGCGGCCTGCTGGACCGGCTGAGCGAGTCCGTCGAACTCCTCATGCTGCTCGGCGAAGTGAGCACCCCCGAGCTGCGCACCATGGCGGGGCACTGGTGGAACGCGCGTGCCTACGACGCGAGTTACGGCAGCACCGAGAGCGGCACGCTGGCCGCGTGCTGCGCGCACGACCGGCTGCACCTGCTGCGCGGGGCCAACTACTTCGAGATCGCGGACGAGGACGGCATCACGCCCGCCGAGGCCGGACGCGACGGCCGGCTCGTCGTCACCCCGCTCAACAACGACGCCCGCCCCCTGCTCCGCCTCGACATGGGCGACGAGGTGTCCCTGACGGACGGCTGCCGCTGCGGCGAGGACACCCCGGTGGTCACGGTCCACGGCCGGGGCAGCGACGGGACCGAGATCAAGGGCAGCCGGGTCCGCACCCGCGACCTCGAAGGCGTCGTCTACGCGGGCCGCGACGTCATGGGCTACCTGATCGAGGTCGACGAGCGCGGCACCTGGGCCCGGCTGCTGCTGGAGCGGGACCCGGGCACCGACCGGGACGCCGAGTCCGCGAAGAACGACCTCATCCAGCGGCGTACGGACGAACGCCTCGGCTTCCGGTGGGACGAGGTCCGGTTCGTCAACCGGCTGCCGGTGACGACGAAGAGCGGCGGTTCCCAGAAGAGCTGGAAGCGGTCCAACTTCCGGGTCGTGGACGAGGTGGTGCCGGCATGACGTACGACACGCTGCTGAGGTCGTCCGGAGTGGTCTCCGGGGAGTCCGACCTGTGGTGCACGTACGCGGCCGTGCGGACCCTCAGCTGGCTCGGCCGCGTCGGCGACCTGCCGTCCCCCGAGACCGTCGCCGGCTTCCTCGCCTCCCGGCAGAACTCCGACGGCGGATTCGCGTGGTCGGCCGGCATGAGCTCCGACGCCTGGGCCACCTACTACTGCACCCAGGCCCTGGCCGATCTGCCGGCCGGCAGCCGTGGCACGGTCCGCGGGTCGAGCTCCGCGTGGGTGTGGAGCGCCGCCCACCCGGACGGCGGGTTCGCGATGACGCCCGGTCAGGCGTCGGACGTGTGGGCCACCTACTACGCCGTACGCACCCTGGTGGAGATCTATGGCGAGCGCCCGCCTCAGGCGCTGTTCGACTGGCTGGCGACGCTTCAGGCCGAGGACGGCGGACTGGCCTGGAGTCCGGCCCACGCGAAGGGCGGCGCGTCCGACGTGCGGGCCTGCTACTACGCCGTCACCGCCTGGCGCACGGCCACCGGCGGAGAGGGTCCGCTGCCGTGGGACCGCGAGCGGCTCACGAGCTGGCTCAAGGGCCGGCAGAGCGCGGCCGGCGGGTTCACCTTCCAGGAGGGCGACGACACGGACTGTCTGTGGGCGACGTTCCGGGCCACCAGTGCCCTGAGCCGCCTCGACGAGACCCCGCGGGACCCCGAGGGCTGCGTCGCCTGGATTCTGGCCCGGCTGGGGCCGGAGGGGTCGTTCACCCGGTGGCCCGGCTATCCGGTGCAGGACGTGTGGGCCGCGTTCTGCGGGGTGGGAGCGCTCAGGGAACTCGGCGCCGAGCTCGACGACATCGCCGACGGGGTGGTCGAAACCGTGCTGTCCTTCCGGACCGCTCAGGGCGGCTTCACCTATCGCACCCCCGGCCTCGCCTCGGACGTCCTCACCACCTCGGCCCACCTGATGGCCGGCCACTTCTCGGAAACCGGGGAGCGCGAGGCCCTGCGGTGGACGGAGAGCTGCGTGCTGCCCAACGAGAACGGCATCATGTACATGCCCGGTCGAGGGAGTGAGGTGCGGTGCACGCTCTGGGCCCTGTCGGCGGGGGCGTTCGAGGAGGACGCCCCGGCCCGTACCCGGATCGCGGGTTGGCTCACCGGTACCATCCAGAACCCCGACGGCGGCTTCGGCTACTGGGAGGGCCGCGCGTCCGACATGGTGTCGACGGCCGCCGCCGCCGAGATCCTCCACCGGATCGGCGGGGACTCCGTCGCCGGCCACCTGCGGGACATCGCCGAATACGTGGCTTCCTGCGAGACGGCACCCGGCCAGTACGCCAACGTGCCCGGCGGCCGGTCCACCCTGCGGGCCACCCTGCAGGCGCTCCGGGCGCAGCACCGGTCGGTCGGGGCGGACGGCGCCCTCGTCGGTGAGGCCCTCGCCCGGCACCGGGTCCGCGGCGGCGGATACGCGAACGAGGGCAACCGGGTCCCCGACCTGCTGAGCACCTACGAAGCCGTGCTGGCGGCGGACGCGTTCGGCCTCGAGTGGGACGCCGGCCATCTGGCGAAGTTCCTGGACAGCGTGCGCACGGCTGACGCCGGGTTCGCCTGGACCCCCCTGATGGCCACGAGCGGCGGCCCGCTCGCCGACTGCCTGGGACGGCGTCTGGAGCTGCGCCTGTCGCCCGAACGGCACGCCCTGCCGCCGCTGACCCTCTCGTGAAAGGCACGCGATCTTGCCGACCGTCGATGTGACCAGCACCCCGTTGACCCCCTCCGCGCGCCTGAGGGCCGCGCTGCGCCTCACCCGGTGGATGGCCGCGCACGGTTCCGACGCAGCGCACGTCGTGGTCTCCTTCCGGACCGCGGAACCCATGGAGTACTTCGCCGGCGGGATGCCGCTGACGACCTACGAGGACGACACGGGCCAGGACAAGCACGCCCGGTGGGCGTCCGTCGTGTGCCACATCCATCCCGACCGCGACCACACGTACCGGGCGGAGCTGGCCGAGGAGATCGGGCAGGCGCTCGGTCTCGACACGGACACCGCCCACCTGACGGTCCGGTTCCAACCCACCCAGCCCGACCGGGTGTTCTACCTGGAGTCGGGGTCGATGACGAGCGGCGACCCGCTACCGGCCGGCCGCTGACAGAAGAAAGGTTCCCCCATGCACACCATTGACCAGACCGAGATCAGCAACCGCGTCCTGGCCGTCCTCGAGAAGCGCTTCGGCGACGCCGCCCGCACGCTGGCCGCGGACGCGGACCTGTCCGACGCGCTGCCGGGCTTCGACAGCCTGGCGGCCCTCGAGTACGTCACCGCCGTCGAGGGCGAGTTCGGCATCGAGGTCGACTTCGTCGGCGACGACGTGCGCTACTGGTTCAGCACGCTCGGCCGGACCACCGAGTACGTGCGCGACCGCGTCGAGGACATGGCGGCATGACGGAGACGGTGGCTCGTACGCACGCGTCCCGGGCCGAGGGCCGCCCCGACGAGATCCCCTTCGACACCTCCGGCAGCACGGGAGTCTCGCGTCGCTGGTTCCGACTCCCCCACCAGATGGAGCGCGAGGTGGAGCTGATCGGCACGCAGCTGGTCGGCCCGGTCGATCGCGTCCTCAACTACGCCCCGCCGCAGCACCTGTTCGGCGCGCTGTTCGGACAGTGGCTGCCCCGCATGGCGGGCGTCCCCGTCCACCAGGCGTGGGCCGACCCGTTCGCGCCCCTGCCGGTCTCCCCCGGCGAGCGGGTCCTGGCCGTCTGCATCCCGATGGCCTGGAACCTGCTGCGCCGTAACCGGCCGGTGCTGGAACGCGCGAGCTCGGTCGTCGCCCTGCACAGCTCGGCGGCCCCGCCGCCCACGGCCCATGAACTCGTCCGCCGAGCCGCTCCGCTGCTCCGGGCGTACGAGATCCTGGGGTCGACCGAGACCGGAGGCCTCGCCCACCGGCCTCTGCTCCCCGAAGGGAGCGACGCGGGCCCCTGGCAGGCCTTCCCCGACGTGTCCTTCGTACGGGACGGCGACGCACCGGCGCGAGGGCCGGAGGAACTGGTGATCCGGGGCCCGCGCCTGGCCCGCCCGGAGCGCGGGACGCGACCGCCCGCCCAGTGGGCCACCGGCGACCTGGTGGAATTCACCGGACCCCGCGCTTTCCGGCTCGTCGGGCGCGGCAGCTCCCTGATCAAGGTGAACGGAATCAAGGTCCATCTCGCCAGGGTCGACGAGCAGCTGAACGCCCGCCTGCCGCAGGCGGAATGCGTCGTGCTGCCCCTGCCCGACGACTCGCTCGCCGGCGAGGCATACGTGGTCTTCTGGTCCGGCCGGGGCAACGCGGTGGGCGTCGCGGACATCAGAGCGGCTCTCCGGGATTTCCCGAGCCCGTCGCAGATCGTGGAACTGGCGGGCATCCCGAGGACTTCGACCGGAAAGCCGGACCGGAACGCCCTTTTCGCGGAGATCGACCCCGCCTCCGTGTGAATTCCTCCCCGCGCTTCTGAAGCACACATCATTCCCGCGCTTCTGAAGCACACATCATTCGAAACAACACATCATTGGAGTGTTCGACTCTGTCCAGGTTGATCGTGGTGACCGGCGCGAGCGCCGGCATCGGCAAGGCCACAGCGAAGCGGTTCGCCGAGAACAACGACAAGGTGCTCCTGATCGCACGTCAGGAGAAGCGCCTCACGCAGGCAGCGGAGGAGATCGAGTCGAGCGTGCCGGGAGCGGACGTCGAGCCGCTCGCCCTCGACATGTCCGACGCCGGGTCGGCAGAGGTCCTGCAGAGCCATGTCAGGGCTACGGGACTGCCCGTCAGCGGGCTGCTGTGCTGCGCGGGCGCGGTCCCGCAGTCCGAAGGCGCGGACACGCAGGACGTGAAGTCGGTCCTGACGGAATGGCGGGAGGCGTACCGGGCGAACGTCATGACCTCGGTCGTCGCCGTGGAGGGACTGCTGCCCCTCATGGCCGACGGCGGCAGCATCGTGCTCTACAGCTCCATCGCCGCCTACCGGGGCTCCGGCGGGACGGGTGGCTACGGCGCCGCGAAGGCGGCCCTCCACTCGTACGTCCACACCCTCGCGACGCGTCTGGGGTCGCGCGGCATCAGCGCCAACGCGATCGCGCCGGGATACGTCGCGGACACCGACCTCTTCGGCGGCCGCCTCCCGGCCGCTCGGGAGACCATGCTCGTCCGGCAGACCGCGCTGGGACGCGCGGGAGATCCGGTGGACGTCGCGGAGCTCGGCTTCTACCTGTGCTCGAAGCCCGGTGGCTATGTCACCTCGCAGATTCTCCAGATCAACGGCGGTTCGCACCACGGCGTCTGACGGCCCGCCTCCTCTCATCCCGTCCACTCAAGAACGAGAAAGCACGGTGACATGCCATGAACGCCCGCGAACAAGCCGACGCGCACGTCCGAGCCATGATGCGCTGGCACTTCGACCCGGCCACGGGCTCCCGGTACTGGCTGGAGCGCCGCGACCGGCTGGGTTTCGATCCGGTCGAGGACGTGCGGTGCGTCGACGACCTGCTGAAGTTTCCCAACCTGGTGGACGAGCTCCGGGACGTCCCGGTCGAGGACCTGATCCCGCGCGGCCTGGACGCGACGGAGAAGGTGTCCGCCGTGTACGAGAGCGGAGGCACCACCGGGGCTCCCAAGCGCTTCCTGATGTTCGAGAACTGGTTCGACCAGTACATGGCGTGGGAGAACTCCCACTACACCGACGACGGCCAGGGACACACGCTGGCCGTGGCACCCAGCGGCCCCCACATGCTCGGCGAGTACTCCCGGAGGATCGCGCAGGCCAGGGGCGGGATCCGGTTCTCCATCGACCTGGATCCCCGCTGGGTCAAGCGCCTCATCGCCGCCGGTGACACCGCCGGCGCGGGCGCCTACGTCGACCACCTCGTCGACCAGGCCGAACTGGTCCTGCGGTCACAGGACATCGCGTTCCTGATCACGACGCCTCCGCTGCTCGCCCGGCTGGCCGAACGGGCCTCGGTCCGCGCGCTGATCGAGGAGAAGGTGCGCCTGGTGATCTGGACCGGAGCGCACATGGACCCCGACACCCTGGACTACCTGTCCGCGGAGCTCTTCCCCAAGACGCGGTTCCGCGGGTCGTACGGCAGCACCTCCGTCCTCAGTGGCACGGTCCAGCGCCCCGACCCGGAGGGCACGGGCGACATGGTCTTCGACTCCTACGCCCCCTACGTCTTCTACCGCGTGGTCGACCCCTCGACCGGCCGGCCGGTCGAGTTCGGGTCGGAGGGGGCCGTGGTCATGAACTACCTCACCAGGTACGGCCTCGTGCCCAACAGCCTCGAACGCGACCTGGCCACACGGGTCCCCAGCCCCACAGGGGCCGGGGACTCCCTGCGGAACGTTCGTCCGGTCGCCGAGGTGGACGGCAAGAAGCTGATCGAGGGCGTCTACTAGGGACGCTTCCCTCGATGCGGGGAGGAGCAGTACGCATGCCGCACGTGTCCACGGTCCCGGATCTCGAACTCGACGGAACCGGCCTGTCACCCCGCGCGGTCGCCGCGGCCGCGCGCCGTGGGGGCGGCGACACCGGAGTGACGCTCGGTGCCGAGGCCGTCGAGCGGATGCGGGCCTCCGTCGGCCTCAAGAACACACTCCTGGCCCGGGAGATCCCCATCTACGGCGTGACCACGGGCTTCGGAGACAGCTGCGTCCGGCAGATCTCGCCGGACAAGGCGCACGAACTCCAGCGCAACCTCGTGCTCTACCACCTCAACGGCACGGGACCGGCGGCCGTACCGGCGGTCGCCCGGGCCACCATGATCATCAGGGCCAACGCGCTGGCGAGGGGTGTCTCGGCGATCCGGCCGGAGGCGGTGTCGGCCCTGCTGGAGTGCCTGGGCCGGGACGTTCTGCCGCTGATCCCCGAACGCGGTTCGCTGGGCGCCAGCGGTGATCTCGTACCGCTGTGCTACCTGGCCGCGGCACTGATCGGAGAAGGGCAGGTCCTGCACCGCGGCACCGTGCGTCCGGCGATCGACGCCCTGCGCGAGGAGGGCATCGAGCCAGTGCGGCTCGCGCCCAAGGAGGGCATCGCGCTGATCAACGGAACCTCCTTCGCCGCCGCGTACGCGGTCCTCGCCGCCTGGGACGCGCGGGAGTTGGCCTTCGTCGCCGAACTCGCGACGGCCATGACGCTGGAGGCTCTGCACGGCAACGCGTCCGCGCTGCATCCTTTCGTCCACGCCGCCAAGCCGCACGACGGACAGGTCCGCTCCGCCGAGGTCGTCCGGACCCTGCTGGCGGGGTCGCGGCTCGCCACGTCCTTCGACGACATCCTGGTGCGCCGCGAGACGCTGGCCGGGCGCGGCTACCTCCAGCTGAACGAGAGGATCCAGGACAAGTACTCGGTGCGCTGCGCCCCGCAGATCATCGGCATCGCCCGGGACACGCTCGAGTGGGCGGAGAGCTGGCTCGACACCGAGATCAACTCCGCCACCGACAATCCCCTGTTCGACGTCGACGAGTCCGGACTCCACCTCGGCGGAAACTTCTACGCGGGCCATGTCGGACAGGCCATGGACAGCCTGAAGACCGCGGTGGCCGGCCTGGCCAACCTGCTCGACCGTCAGCTCGCGCTCGTCGTGGACGAGAAGTTCAACGAGGGTTTGCCGCCCAACCTGGTCGTCGCACGCCACGCGGACGATCCCGAGGCCGGGCTGCACCACGGGTTCAAGGGAATGCAGATTGCGGCCTCGGCCGTCACCGCCGAAGCCCTCAAACAGACAGGGCCGGTGTCGGTGTTCTCGCGCTCCACGGAGGCGCACAACCAGGACATCGTCAGCATGGGCACCATCTCGGCCCGTGACGCGCGCACCGTCAACGGCTTGGTGCGTGAAGTGGCGGCCATCCATCTGCTCGCCCTTGCCCAGGCGATCGATCTGCGAGGCGTCGAGAAGGCGTCACCGGCCGTCCGGGCGGTGCACGGGCTCATCCGGGAGCACAGCGCCTTCGTCACTCACGATCGCCGGCTGGATCAGGACATCGAGGCGGTGATCGGCCTCATCGAGACCGGGGCGCTGCGGCGCGCCGCCGGGTTCGCCGACAACGCCTGAAGAAACCGAAGCACCGCGATGGGCGTGGTGCGTGACCGAGGAGTTCCCTCTCATGCCGAAGAAGAAGTTCGCCCTGTTCAGTGCTGCCGGGACCGCGGTGCTGGCACTGGGAGTGTCCGCCGTGCTCGCCGTTCCGGCGCAGGCCAGGTCCGAGAAGGTCATCGACCTGGCCGTGGTCAACGACGGGGTCGTGAAGACCGACGTCGGCAAGCACGGGTTGAGCGTCGGAGACGAGTTCATCTACGCCGACAAGCTCTTCCAGGACGGCAAGCAGGTCGGCCAGGACGGCAGTTCCTGCCAGGTGACCAAGCTGGACGGCGAGAAGATCACCACCAACTGCGTCCTGTCGGTGCAACTGCCGGACGGGCAGATCACCGCGCAGTCGCTGTGGACCAAGGGCACCGACACGGTGCGGATGGCCGTCACCGGGGGCACCGGCGCCTACCGCGGCGCCACCGGCGAACTGACGTGCAACGACATCCAGACCCCGCACGAGACCTACCGCATCACGCTGGACAGGCCCTAGATGTATTGATCACGAGCGTTGTCAACACTGTCCGGGCTTGATCATGGCGAAGACCTCCGGGTGCGCACCCTGGGCCGGGTCTCGCTGCCACGCTGCCCCCGAAGTGCGGCGTATGCCGGTGTGGGGTCACGCGTCCAGGAGGGCCGTATCAGGGACAGGCGCAGCGCTGCCCCCTACGGCTCGGTCTGCCTGAAGTCGCGCGCGCCGGGCACGCTGGTTCCATCCCCGTTTTCCGTATCCGCCGTCCATTTCTGTCGCCCACATCCGATCCATGACCGAACGCACGACCGATTCCATGACCGATTTCAGCTCCGATTCCAGGTTCGATTCCGGGTCCCGACAGGGACGACACAGTGAGGAGCAGTGCACGATGAGCGTGACGCAGTCCGGGACGGGCGCGGAAACCAAGGGGAGCGCGGGTATCCGGGGTGAGCCGGGGCAGGCGGGCTCGGCCACCGCGGCTCTGGTCGCTGCCGTCCTCGGCTTCTTCGTGATCACACTCGACGTCTCCGGTGTCAATGTGGCGCTGCCCGCCGTGGGGCACGACATCGGCGGCTCGTTGTCCGGGCTCCAGTGGGTCGCTGACAGCTACACCCTGATGTTCGCGGCGCTGATGCTCTCCGCCGGCGCGTTCTCGGACGCGGTCGGCGCGCGGCGCGCGTACGGCTGGGGGATCGCTGTCTTCACCCTCGCCTCGCTGGCCTGCGCGGTGGCGCCGACGCTCGGCGCGCTGACGGCGGCGCGGGTGGTGCAGGGGGGCGCGGCAGCGGTGATGGTGCCCGCCTCGCTGGCGCTGATCCGGCAGGCGTTCCCCGATCCGGACGCGCGGGCGCGCGGCATCGCCCTGTGGACGGTCGGCGGCGCGGTGGCCATCGCCGCGGGGCCCGTCCTGGGCGGGCTGCTCACCACGGAATGGAGCTGGCGTGCCGTGTTCTGGCTCAACGTGCCTGCCGGGCTTGCCGCTTTCCTGACCCTGATGCGAGCGGCACGCTCCCCGCGCCACCACGTCAGGTTCGACCTGCCGGGACAGTTGACGGCGGTCGTGGCGCTGGCCGCGCTGACCTTCGCCGTGATCGAGGGCGGGCACGACGGGCTCACCCCTACGGTGCTGGCCGCGGCCGGGGTCGCGGTGGTGGCCGGGGCCGGTTTCGTGGTCGTCGAGGCGCGGCGGCGCGCGCCGATGCTGCCGCTGGAGCTGTTCCGGCAACGCGAGGTCAGCGTGCCGGTCGTCGCGGGCTTCGCCTGCAACGCCGCCTTCTACGGCGGGGTGTTCGTGCTGAGCCTCTTCTTCCAGGAGCAGCGGGGGCAGTCGGCGTTCTCCGCCGGGCTGATGTTCGTGCCGATGGCGGTGGTCACCGCCTTCTTCAACTACTTCTCGCCGCGGGCGGTCTCCCACTACGGCCCGCGGAAGGTGGTCGTCACAGGGCTGCTGATCACCGCGGTGGGCAGTGGCGGGCTGGCCGCCGTCGACACGGGCACGCCCCTGTGGGTGACGGCCCTGCTGATGATTCCGCTCGGCATCGGCGGCGCCCTCGCCATGCCGGCGCTGACCTCCCTGATGCTCGACAGTGTCGCCGCCGAGCGCGCCGGCACGGCGGGAGCGCTGCTCAACACCAGCCGCCAGACGGGCGGAGCGCTCAGCATCGCCGTCTTCGGCGCGCTTCTCGCGGGCGACTTCGCGCCGGGGATGCGGGAGAGCCTACTGCTCGGCGCCGGCCTGCTGGTGGCCAACGCGCTGGGCGCGGCGGCCCTGCTGCCGCGACGCTGAGGGACAGCGTCGGGCGTGCCAGGCACCGGCCTGGCACGCCCGACGCATGGGCGGTGCTCTTCGGCTATTCCAGTGAGTCGAGGACGGCTTGGGTGACCTCCTCGGGGCTGCGGCCGTCCGTGGCCACGACCACCCGGGCGACCTCGGCGTACAGATGCCGCCGGGCCTCCATCAACTCCTGCCACCGTTCATGCGCGTTGACGGCCAGCAGGGGCCGCGCCGCGTTCAGCCCTGCCCGCCGAACCGCCTCCTCGACGTCCATCGAGAGACAGACGACCCTCAGGCCGGCCAGCGCGGCGCGTGTGTCCGCGTCCAGGATCGCGCCGCCGCCCAGCGCCAGGACACCCTCGTGCTCGGCCAGTGCCCGCCGCACCGCCCGCTTCTCGATCGCGCGGAAGCCCGGCTCGCCCTCGTCGGCGAAGATCTCCGCGATGGTCCGCCCCTGTTCACGCACGATGTCGTCGTCGGTGTCCCGGTAGCCGATCCCCAGTCGCTCCGCCAGCAGTTGCCCGACCGTGGACTTGCCCACGCCCATGGGCCCGACCAGGACGGCCTTCGGACGCGTTGCTCCGAGACCGAGCGTGGCCCGCCCGGCCCGCCGCATCGCGTCCAGCGGAGCCCGGACACGGCCGGTCATCCGCTCCACCTGCAGCACCGCCTGGTGCACCAGCAGGTCGAGTCCGCTGACCACGGCCCCGCCGAGTGCGGACCAACGCGCCGCGAGCGCGGTCGGCCAGGGGTCGTAGAGCACGTCGAAGAGCGTGCCGGGCATCTGCGGCACCGCCGAGGCGAGGGCGTCCGTCACCCCCGCCGGCGTGGTCGACACCACCAGTGGCGCGCACAGTCCCCGCGCCGCGTCCGCCCAGTCCGCCGTACGGACGTCGACACCGAGCCGCTCACCCCACTCCCACATCTCGTCCGCGCGACGCGCACCGCGCACGTACGCCACGACCTCGCCGGTGCAGATCCCGGCCAGGGCGGCCAGCGCGGACGAAGCGGTGGCACCGCCGCCGAGGATCGTGGCGGAGTCGACCTGTTCGACGCCGCGTTCGTGCAGTGCGGTGACCATCCCGGGTATGTCCGTGTTGTCGCCCAGGCGCTCACCGTCCTCGGTGAACACCACGGTGTTGACCGCCTCGACGGAACGCGCCGTCGCACTGATCCCGTCGAGCAGCGGGATCACCGCGCGCTTCAGCGGCATGGTCAGCGACAGTCCCGCCCACTGCGGCCCGAGCCTCTCGAAGAAACCGGGGAGACCTGTCTCGTCCACGTCGAACCGGTCGTACGACCAGTCGGTGAGCCCCAGCTCCGCGTAGGCGGCGCGGTGCAGCACCGGCGACAGCGAGTGAGCGACGGGCGAGCCCAGCACGGCTGCCCGACGGCCGTTCCCGCTCATCGGATCGCCGGGCTGTCGAGGTACGACCGCACGTTGCGCCGCGTCTCGGTCACCGAGTCACCGCCGAACTTCTCCGCCACCGCGTCCGCCAGGACGAGCGCCACCATCGCCTCGGCGACGATGCCGGCCGCCGGAACGGCGGACACATCCGAGCGCTGGTGGTGTGCGGGCGCCGCCTCGCCGGTGGTCACGTCCACGGTCCGCAAGGCATGCGGCACGGTCGCGATCGGCTTCATCGCGGCCCGCACCCGCAGCAGCTCACCGGTGGACAGCCCGCCCTCGGTGCCGCCAGAACGGCCGGAGGTACGCCGGATGCCCTCGTCAGTGTTGACGATCTCGTCGTGCGCCTTGGAGCCCGGTACCCGCGCCAGCTCGAAGCCGTCACCGATCTCCACCCCCTTGATCGCCTGAATGCCCATCAGGGCACCCGCGAGCCGGGCGTCCAGCTTGCGGTCCCCGTGCACATGCGAACCGAGGCCGACAGGGACGTCGTAGGCGAGCACCTCGACCACACCACCGAGCGTGTCACCGTCCTTGTGCGCCTGGTCGATCTCCGCGACCATCGCCTTCGACGCATCCGCGTCCAGACAGCGCACCGGATCCGCGTCCAGCCGCTCCACGTCGGCAGGCGTGGGGTACACGCCCTGCGGGGCCTTGGCACCCGCCAGCTCCACCACGTGGCTGACGATCTCGATACCGGCCGTCTCCTTCACATACGACCGGGCCACCGCACCCAGCGCGACCCGAGCCGCCGTCTCCCGCGCCGAGGCCCGCTCCAGAACCGGCCGGGCCTCGTCGAAGCCGTACTTCCGCATACCGGCGAGATCCGCATGCCCGGGCCGCGGCCGGGTCAACGGGGCGTTACGCGCCAGGCCGGCGAGGATCTCCGGATCCACCGGATCGGCAGCCATCACCTGCTCCCACTTCGGCCACTCGGTGTTGCCCACCATGATCGCGACCGGCGAGCCGAGGGTGAGGCCGTGCCGCACACCGCCGAGGAAGGTGACCTCATCGCGCTCGAACTTCATGCGCGCGCCGCGTCCATGGCCGAGCCGGCGCCGGGCCAGGTGGTCCGCCACCATCTCCGTGGTGATCGGCACGCCGGCGGGAAGACCCTCCAGCGTCGCCACGAGTGCGCGACCGTGGGACTCCCCCGCGGTCAGCCAGCGCAACCTGCTCATATCAGAGGTGCTCCTTCGTCATGTCGGCCGCGCCGACGGGGACTTCGTATCGGGTGAACAGCCGCCGCATCTCGTTGTGGAATCCCGGGAACGTCTTGGCGACACAGCGCGGATCGTCCAGGGTCATCACCCCGGGAACGGCGAGTCCAAGGACGGAGAACGCCATGGCGATCCGGTGGTCCCGTCGGCAGGAGATGCGTGCGGGTCGGAGAGGACCTGGGTGGATGGTGACCCGGTCGGCACCTTCCTGCGTCCGAACTCCGCATGCCGTGAGGTTGGCCACGACGGCCGCGATCCGGTCGGATTCCTTGAGCCGCGCGTGGCCGATTCCACGGATGGTGATGGGGGCGTCCGCCAGCGGGGCGATGGCGGCGAGGGTCATGAACGTGTCCGAGATCTCGCCCATGTCGACGGTGAATCCGCCGCGGAGCTCACCGCTCCCGGTCACCGTGGTCGCGGCCCGCCCCACGTTCACGTGGGCACCGGCCTGATCCAGAACCTCGACGAATCGCAGGTCGCCCTGCAGGCTGTCGGTGCTCAGGCCCGGCACCGTCACGGACTGCCCGGTCACAGCGGCGGCGGCGAAGAAGTACGAGGCGGTCGAAGCGTCCGGTTCGACCGCCACGTCGGTGGCGGTGTACGAGCCCGGTTCGGCCATGAAGCCGCCGTCACCCCGCCCATGGACCCGTGCGCCGAAGCGGCTCATGAGGGACAACGTCATGTCGATGTAGGGGCGGCTGACCAACCGCGCTCCCCGTACCACCAGTCCGCGTCGCATCAGGGGCGCCGCCATCAGCAGACCACTGAGGTACTGGCTGCTCATCGACGAGTTCACGGCGACCTCGCCACCGTCCAGACCACCGGCCTCGATCACCAAGGGCAGGTCGCCGCCCGGACCGGCGCTCGCCTTGGCGCCGATCCGCAACAGCGCGTCGAGCAACGGCCCTTGCGGGCGTACTCGCAACTGCGCGGAGCCGTCGAGGAGAAAGGTGCCGTGCCCGGTGGCGGCGAAGGGAGGGAGGAATCGCCCCGCGGTGCCCGCATCCGCACACCACACCCGGGCCGGGCCGACAGGCCCCTGGCCGATTCCGGCCACGTCCCAGTAGGCGTCCAGCGGGCCGCTCTCCACCTGAGCCCCCAGTCCCTCCACCGCCGCCCGGAACGCGACGGTGTCGTCACTGACCAGCGGGGCCCGCAGGCGGCTGACGCCGGTGGCGGCGGTGGCCAGCAGGAGTGCTCTGTTGGTCAGGCTCTTCGAGCCCGGTATCCGGGCCGTCGGCTCGGGGATGTGCGAGGCATACGAGAGCAAGCGTGCATTCCTTCCCACGGCAGACGTGAATGCGGCACCCGGATTCCTGGCCGTAGACGCCGCGATATCAGGTGAATGGGAGACGGCTTACGTCGGGATAATCCTCGGGACGTAGCGCTGTGATACTAACGCGCACTGCCCCGGGTTTCGACTGTGCAACAAGCTGCACCACAGCTTTCTGCACTCCGAGGTGATGGCCGACTGCCCATCCGGAACGGCAGTCTGGCATTGACGGATTTTCGCAGCACGCTGGGCAGAGTCGTGCAAGAACATGCCTGGCAACTCGCTGCACAACCGCGGCGAGAAAAAGGCCCTTTATCCGACGCTCTTCCGACCCGGCTCTGAATACAGCAGTAACGGAGGCACATTCCATGTCAGTCCAGCGAGTTCCCGTACTCGTCGTCGGTGGCGCCTACACGGGACTCACCACCGCGTTGAGCCTTGCCGCACGTGGTGTGCGCCCGCTTCTGGTGGAGCGACGACCGAGTCCCGGCACGCTGCCGAAGGCATGGGGGCTGAACACCCGTTCTCAGGAACTGCTCAACACGCTGCCCGGCGTGGCCCGGCGACTCCGCACCGCCATGGGGGAGGCGCAGTGGCCCCGCATGAGCCACGGCACCTCCCTGGCCGATCCCGAGCGACGCTTCCTCGACCCGGAGGCCGGGCAGCCCGACCCGCAGGAGCTGTCCTCGGTGCCACCGCTGGCCTGGGTGTCGCAGGCCCAGGTCGAGGAGATCCTCCGGGTCAGCGCCGAGGAGGCCGGCGCGTACCTGCGCCCTGGCACCGAGCTGGTCTCCCTCACCCAGGACGAGGAGAAGGTCACCGCGACCCTCCGTGAGGCGGCCACCGGCCACGAGTACGTGGTCGAGGCGGACTACTTGGTCGCCGCCGACGGGAATACGAGCCAGGTCCGGGACATGCTCGGCATCCCCGTCGAGGGCGGCGGAACCATCGGCCACATGTACATCATCACCTTCGAGGCCGACCTGACCCGGTACGTGAAGAAGGGGGCGGTCGAGGTCATCGGAATGCCGGGCAGCGGATCCAGCTTCATCCTGGACGGCTCTCAGCGGCATACCCTGTGGGTCGACTACTTCCCCGAGCGGGGTGAGACGCCGGAGGACTTCACCGAGGAGCGTTGCCTGGAGCGGATCCGCCGCGCCATCGGCGACCCCGAGATCGACGTCACCTTCGTCAACGCCCGCTTCTTCCCCATCAACCACAAGCTGTCCGAGCGGTTCCGCGAGGGCCGCGTCTTCCTGGCCGGCGACTCCGCGCACGCCTGCCCACCCAACGGGGGTCAGGGCGGCAACCTCGCCATCCAGGATGCCTACGACCTGTCCTGGCGGCTCTCCCTGGTTCTCACCGGACAGGCCGGCCCCGACCTGCTGGACACGTACGAGATGGAGCGCCGCCCCATCGTCACCATCACTCTCGAGCGGGAGCTCGAGCTGGCCAAGATCTCCGAAGGCCGGGTCCCCGCCAGTTACAACCCCGCCGATCCCAACGCCCCCATCCCCATGCCCAAGGAATTCCTGGGCTTCCGCTGCCACTCCCCCGCGGTCCGCACCGAGGCAGACGACGACGGCAGCCTCCAGGAGGATCCGTGGAACCCCACCGGCCGCCCGGGGGGACGGGCCCCGCACGTCGTCCTCTCCGACGGCCTGCGTGAGTTCTCCACGCATGACCTGTTCGGTCGCGGTTTCGTGTTCCTGGCGGGGCACGAGGCCACCGAGTGGGTCACCGCCGCCGAAAAGGTCGCCCGAGATCTCGGAGTCACCCTGGCCGCGTACCGGATGGGTGACCGCTTCGTCGACAGCGACACCACCTGGTGCGACCGTTACGGCGTCGAACCGACCGGCGCCACACTGATACGCCCCGACGCCGTCGTGGCCTGGCGTGCCAAGAAGGCCGTCGGCGATCCGGAGGGTGAACTCACGGCAGCCCTGAGCGCGGTACTCGCACGCTGATCCGAGCGTACGGGGGAGAGACAAGTGGCGGCGACTCCGCCGAGTCGCCGCCGCGGCACCGGCGGCACAGAAGGATCCGCCGTTCAGGCCACGTTGTGATCCGCCACGGCCTTCTCGGGGCCTGGCGCGAGCATGTGGTCGCGAACCATCCATCCGGCCTGGAACCGGCTCTGCGCTCCCAGGTCACCGAACATCTCGGCGATGTACTTGCGGCACGTCCGCACACCGATGCCCAAACGCCTGGCCACCACTTCGTCCTTGTAACCGGCGGCGAGCAGTTGAACGATCGCGGTCTTCGTCTCCTGGGTCAGCCACTCCGGGAGCCGGTTGCTGCCGCCCGTCCTCTGGAAGACCACACTGGTCGCCCAGGCGCTCACCACCATGTGCACGATGAACTCCACGAGGGCTCCATGCCTCACCATGTGCGCCTTGTCCGTGTCCTCGCCGTCCAGCAGGAACGCCACGGAGCGGTCGAAGACGATCAGCGGCGGCAAGGACGCGGCGGTGGTCCGGACCTCGCCTCCCGACGCCGAGATCCGTTCGGCGCACTCGCGCACGTCCGCGTCGTAGCGGGACACATGCGGGAGCAATACCCGCACGTCGACCGCCGACGTCATCAGTCCGGAATCCTCGCAGACCACATCGCGGGCGAGGGCCGGTGCTCCCCGCCCCAGGGGCTGTACGGCGAACACCTCCTCGGCACACCGTGCCGCGCAGCCCTCGAGCACCTCACGGAGGTCGGAGGCACCCTCGATCGTGACCACAGGGCTGAGCCCTTGGTCCTCGGCGTCGTCGGCGCAGAGATTGGACAGCGCGTTGAGCTGCTCGCGGATCCCGTCCAGTTGTGCCTGCCACGCGTCGATGACGCCCGAGAGGGGCTTGGCGTACTGGAGCTTGGCCGTTTCCGGGTGGACCGCGACCCAGTCGCTACGGCCCTCCGCCTCGGATCGCGCCAGCCTCATCTTCCTCAGCCTGGACAGCACACGCTCCGTCCGGCCCGCGCCCCACCCAAGACTGCTCGCGAGTCTGTCGAGCTTGGCTCCGCCGGACGCGACGAGGAACTGATAGGCCGCCAGTTCCTCCTCGCCTATCAGCGGAACGATCTGAGCGATATCCACAGCCTTCCCCCTTACGCACTTCGGCAACTGGAACCCAAGATTAAACACGAGCGCACTTATGAACGCAAGTCCAAGTTTTTAGGGACGCATAAATACCAAAACCGTATGAAACGTGCACATATGACTGCGTGGAGCTGAGTCTTCATGGAGAGCATGAG
The DNA here is from genome assembly GCF_002148965.1 of Streptomyces swartbergensis. Classification (GTDB taxonomy): domain Bacteria; phylum Actinomycetota; class Actinomycetes; order Streptomycetales; family Streptomycetaceae; genus Streptomyces; species Streptomyces swartbergensis. The sequence continues at coordinate 23,111 of NZ_NGFN01000058.1, forward strand.
CGCATCCCAGGCGAATAATGGTCGCGAGTGTATTTTTGTATCCCGACTTGATCGATCACCCGACTCGCCCTTGACTGGAAACCTGGAGTCCTCCATGCGTACCGACCTGTCGAGCCCGACACCCGTCGCGATCGTCGGGATGGGGTGCCGCTTTCCGGGGATCGAGAGTGCCGACGAGCTGTGGGACGCCCTCGTGACCAACGCCGACACCGTGACCCCGGTCCCACAGGAGCGCTTCGACGTCGGCGAATGCCACGACGCCACCCCCATGACCCCCGGCCGAACCGTGTCCCGGCACGGCGGCTTCCTCACCGACCCCTTCGGTTTCGACGCGGCCTTCTTCGGCGTCTCGCCCGCGGAGGCACGCGCCATGGATCCGCAGCAGCGGCTCCTGCTGCACGTCGTGTGGGAAGCCCTGGAGTCGGCCGGGATACCCCCCTCCCGGCTCGCGGGCAGCCGGGGCGGTGTGTTCGTCGGGCAGGCGACAGCCGAGCACGCGGAGACCGACCCCCGGGCCCACGAGCCGGATGTCCGCAGCATGGTGGGCAGCCGACTGCGCGCTGTCACGGCCGGCCGCGTCTCCTACGCCCTCGACTTACGCGGGCCGAGCGTGGTACTGGACACCGCCTGCTCCTCGTCGCTGGTCGCCGTGCACGCCGCACGGCAGAGTCTGCTCACCGGCGAGAGCGACCTGTGCGTCGCCGCGGGCGTCAACGTCATCCTGTCCCCGCACGACTCCATCGCCTACTCCCAGGGAGACATGCTCTCCCCCGGCGGCCGCTGCCGGTTCGGCGACGCCCGCGCCGACGGGTTCGTTCGCAGCGAGGGCGTGGGCGTGGTGGTGCTCAAGCGCCTGGACGACGCGCTCCGGGACGGCGACCCCGTCTGTGCGGTCCTGCTCGGCAGCGCGGTCACCAACGACGGTGCGGGCAGCGGGCTGCTGATCCGTCCCTCCGCACAGGGCCAGGCCGACATGGTGCGCGAGGCCTGTAACAGTGCCGGCGTCAAGCCCTCGGAACTCGACTACGTCGAAGCGCACGGCACCGGAACGAACGTCGGGGACGGCGTGGAGCTCCAGGCGCTCGCCCAGGCGGCCGGACCGGGCCGGCCGGCGGGCCGGCCGTTGCTGACCGGATCGGCCAAGACCAACCTCGGTCACGCCGAGGCCGCGGCCGGCATCGCCGGACTGATCAAGACGGCGCTGATCCTCCGGCACGGCGTCATCCCCGCGTCGCTGCATCTCGACGAGCCGCACACCTTGCTCACGCAGGACGACTTCCCGGTTCGCGTCGTCACCCGCAACCGGCCCTTGGACGCGGCCGGTTCCCGCGCCCTGCTCGGCGTCAGCTCCTTCGGTCTGTCCGGGACCAACGCCCATGTCGTCGTCGGTGCCCATGTCCCCGAGCCCACGCCCGACCCCCGGAGCGGCGCCACGGACACCGGGCCCCATCTGCTCGTGCTCAGCGCGCGCACACCCGGCTCCCTCCGTCGCCTGGCCGAGCGTTACGCGGCCTACCTCGGCCCGTCCGGGGCCGGGCGCCGGTACCGGCTCGGCGACATCTGCTCCGCCGCGGCGACCGGGCGCGACGCCCATCCGCACCGGCTCTGGGTCGTGGGCGACGACCACGACTCCCTGTCGCGGCGACTGCGCGCCCTCGCCGCCGGCGAGACCCTTCCCGACGGGGGGACAGGGGAGGCAGGTCTGTCGGGTGACAAGGACCTCGTGTTCGTCTTCTCGGGGCAGGGCTCGCAGTGGGCGGGCATGAGCCGGGGCCTGTACCGCTCCTCGCCCGCCTTCCGGACGGCGCTGGACGCCTGCGACCGGGCCGTGCGCGGGGAACTCGGCTGGTCGATCGTGCAACGGCTGACGTCCGACGACGAGTTGCCCACTGACGTGAGCGTCGTCCAACCCCTCCTGTGGGCCGTACAAGTGGCGCTCGCCGCCGCCTGGCGCGAACGCGGTGTGGAGCCAAGTCGGTGCATGGGCCACAGCATGGGGGAGGTCGCCGCCGCCCATGTCTGCGGCGCCCTGTCACTCGACGACGCGGCCGCCGTGATCTGCCGGCGCAGCCGGCTGATGCAGCGTACGGCGGGACGGGGCGCCATGCTCGCCGTCGAACTGTCGGCCGCCCGGGCGCGGCAGTACGCCGAGGCCTACGGGGAGGCGGTGTGCGTGGCGGTCGAGAACGCCCCCACCACGACCGTCCTCGCGGGCGACCCCATGCACCTTGCCGCCCTCCAGGCCGAACTGGAGGAGAGCGGCATCCTGTGCCGCCCGGTGAAGGTGAACGTGGCCTCGCACTCGCCGCAGATGGACTCCCTGCGCGAGGACCTGTTGACGGAACTGGACGGCCTCTCCCCGGTGTCCGGCGCGGCGGACATGGTCTCCACCGTGTACGGCTCCGAGATCGAGGGCGCCGAGCTGACGGCTGAGTACTGGATCGACAACCTGCGCCGCCCCGTACGGTTCGCCGACACCGTACGGAAGGTGGGCCACGAGACGGAGAGCGTCTTTCTCGAGGTCAGTCCCCATCCGGTCCTCGTCGCCGCCATGGAGGACACGCTGGGCGGCGACCACATCGACGCCGCCGCGGTGGCCTCGCTGCACCGCGCGTGCGACGAGTCCGCCGAACTGGCCCGGGCGGCCGGCCGGCTGTTCGCCCAGGGCGGGCGGGTGGACTGGCGGCGATGGTACGGCGGCGGCCCACGGCACCTGCCGTCGCTTCCCACGTACGCCTGGGACGCGGTGCCGTACCGACGCGAGACAGCCGACCCGGTGACCGCACGCCGGTCCGGCACCTCCCGGGTCCGGCGGATCGACCTCTCGTCCTGGGCCGCGACCGCCGACTGGGGCGACGGCGTAGCGCTCCACGGAGTCGCGCCCGTGCCGCCCGTCGTGTATCTCGAGGCGATGCTGGAGACGGCGCGGGAGGCCGATAGCGGCCCATCGTTCGAACTACGGGACGTGCGGCTGGGCGACGCGCACGTACCCGTCGACGCGGCGGGTGACACGACCCTCCAGGTGGCCCTGGACGGGCCCCCGGACCATGCCCGCGAGGTGACAGTGCGAGCCTCGGTCCGGGGTGCCCCCGCCCCCGTCCTCTGCGCTTCCGGCCGGGTCGTCGTGACGGACACCGACGATGCCGCCCCCGTGGCCTCGGACGCCCTCGACTCCGCGCTCGCACGGTGCCGGGACTACCTGGGAGGACAGGACTTCCCGTCCTTCGCGCGGCGCCAGGGGTACGACATCGCCGAGCCGTTCCGGGCCGTGGAGCACCTGTGGCGACGCGACGGCGAGGCCGTGGCCCTCGTGCGGCCGACGAGGCCCCTGCCACGCGTCGGCTGGGAGACGGGCCTGCAGCCACTCCTGGCGGCCCGACCGGGAGCCACGTCCGGCGGCGACGACATCGCCTACGTTCCCGTGTCCTTCGACTCGGTCCGGTTCTACGCGGAACCGGAACCGGAGTTCTGGAGTGTGAGCACCGTACGACCCGAGAACGGTGGAGCCTCACTGGTCGCCGACGTTCTCCTGATCGCACCGGACCGTCGCGTCCTGGCGCGCTTCTCCGGAATCCACATGCGGCGCCTCGCACGGACGTCCCCGGCGAACACGCCGCTGGCGCACGTCTCCGCGCTCGTCTCGGCGGTCTCCGAGCAGTACGCGGCGCCGCTCGCCGGCCTGGTCAGGAAGGTCGCGGAGCCCCTCGGCGTCGGCTTCCTCACCGGCCTCCTGCACCCCGCCGTATCGCCTCCTGCTGCGCGGACCACGCTTCAGCAGGCTTCCTCCAACGATCCCGCGGCCCCGTCCCCCTCCCGCCCCGGCGGTGCCTCGGAGGCCCTCCTCGAGTACTCCGCAGCGCTGCTGGGCATGCCGGCGTCGGACATCGACGAGCGGCGGTCGTTGCGCGAACTCGGCCTCGACTCGCTCATGGCCTCCCAGCTCCGGCAGCGCCTGCACCGCAGCCACGGCATAGAGATCACCGCCGGCCGGCTCCTGGGCGCGCAGAGCATCGCCGGCCTGCGCAAGAGCCTCGCACAGCACGGCGCACCGGCAGAGACAGGACAGTAGCTGGGCGGCCCTTTAAACTTGTACCGTGGTATAAAAAATCTCCCGTCCATAGGGCGAACTCACCACGAACAGGAGGGACGGAATGGACTCGCGCGCGACAACGACGCCGCCGCCGGTCGGCCGCCGGGAACGCAACAAGCAACGGGTCAGAGAGCGTCTCTACCTGGCCGCGGTTGAGCTCTTCGTGGAGAAGGGATACGACCAGACATCCATCGATGAGATCGCGGAGCGCGCCGATGTGGCACGTGGCACCTTCTTCAACTACTTCCAGCGCAAGGAAGACATCATCGGCGCCTGGGGAGAAAGGAGGCGCGCCGCGCTCGTGACGGGCCTGGAAGAGAGCGGCACCTTCACGCCCAGCTCGATCGCACGGCTTCAGCAGTGTATGGCGGTCCTCGCCCGCATCAACCAGGAGGAACCGCGACTCACCACCGCCATGCTCACCGCCTGGGTGAAGGCGGGCCGGCCGATCCTCGAGGAGCCGTATGTCGCGGAGGTGTTCGCCAAGATCGTCGTCAGTGGGGTGGACCAGGGAGAGCTGAACCCTGGCATGTCACCCATCGGCGTCGGCAACGTTCTGCGTGACGTCTACCTCGGAGCCCTCTACCGGTGGGCCAACCAGTCGTCGGACACGACCGGGTCACTGGCGGAAGAGTTGCAGCAGATCCTGCAACTTCTACTCGACGGCATGACCGCGACGAAGGCGACCTAGAAGACGAAGACGCCCCAGAACGGAGCGGATTCGACCACCAGCGGAATCGTCCTGGCAGGCCGGCGGGGCCTCAGGAGGAACCTCCCGGGGCGAGCACGACGGGAAAGGGCGATCCGTTCGCGCTGACCGCGGCAACCCCCTGGCTGTGGACGTTGCGAACCCTCCCGGGCTGATGACGACCTGATGTCCGGGGTGCGGCTGGCCCGCGACCATGCGTTGCGGGCCCTCCTGGGGGTGACGACGACGGTGGTCCCGATGGAGGTCCCGTACCGCCGGATGGTCTGTCAATTCAGCGATCCGCACGATGCTTTGACCACCACCTGCGCCAGTTTCGGGAAGAGAACTTTCAGCAGCTCAGCGGCATGAACCCCCACCAGGAAGGGCTACCCGAGATCGCTGGGGTTATGGCTCTCGCTCGGCCTCCGACATGGTTGCGAGGACTTCCGTCACGCGCTTCAGCTCACCCACGGTCAGCCCTCGCCCACAAGGTCGAGGTCGTCACGAGACGCCTCCGGGGTGATCTCCGGAACGGGCCACTTGCGGTTCAGCGGCAGGGACACATCCCGCCACCAGGGGCGCGTAGGGAGGTCTCCAAGTCTCGCGGGATGTACAGCGTGACGGGCTCCTCGCTGCGCAGCCGCAGCCCGTTCTCTGCGAGGGGCAGGCCGGCGCAGCCCACGCTGATGCGCGCCTCGACACAGCCCATGGGGGCCTGGGAGGGGGACGGGTCGACGTGGGTGAGAAAGACGCCTCCGTGCCGTGATCCGGCGATCTGGCGCAGTTGGTCGAGGGCGAGGTGCCGGCCGGCTGTGACGGCTGCGGAGGTGGGGGCGCTCACGCGTCACCGAAGCCGAGGGAGGTGGCGGGTGCGGCCTTGTCTCCGCGGGCCTGCTCGACGGCGCTGCGGGCGGCTTCGGCTCCTCTCGGCGAGGGAAGAGCGGCGGTGGCGGTAAAAGAGACAGCCGGCCGGGATCGACGAGCATGGCGATCTTCCAGCCCAATATGGCGCTTGCGCGTACGGCTCAGCACCCTCGCAACGGCGTTTCCGAGAGCAAGATCGTGCGGTCGCCGTCAACTGCACTTCTCCAGCACCCGGGAGGGGTGAGAACGGGTGATGACATGGGCTTTTAGTCAGCACCAAACCAGTACGGGAGTCAGCACGGCACCTCCACATCATGCCCGAACAGCGCAAGTCAGACAGCATCCTTGGCGGCCTCATTGCGGCCATCAACGACGCCCCGTCAGCACCTCCATGGTGTGCACGCGCACTCCAACGCCCAGAACTATGGTGTCCCACCACATACGCCTCTGACCTGCACGTTCCTACGGTATGGCGACACACAAACGTCCCCGCCGAACAGCAGGAAGTGGTGCCGATGTCCTCCCCCGCGACCGCTCCCCCAC
>NZ_NGFN01000580.1 GCF_002148965.1 Streptomyces swartbergensis
GCCCGGCGGAGCGGGGTGCCGCTTCGTTGGGACGGGTGCCGCCCTTAGCGGCACGCATGCCCGCAGCTGAGTCCGACAGTGCGTCGGCATCGGGGGGTTTTGGGCGGGCGTAGCGTAGGTGGCATGACGACGTACGGATCTTTTCCCGGTACGCGGCCGCGGCGGTTGCGGAGCAATCCCGTCATGCGTCGGATGGTCGCCGAGACCCGGTTGCACCCTGCCGATCTCATTCTTCCGGCCTTCGTGCGCGAGGGCGTCAGCGAGCCGGTGCCGATCGGGGCCATGCCGGGGGTCGTGCAGCACACCCGGGACAGTCTGAAGAAGGCCGCCGCGGAGGCCGTCGCGGCGGGGATCTCCGGGATCATGCTGTTCGGCGTGCCGGAGGAGTCGAAGAAGGACGCCCTCGGGACGCCGGGGACCGACCCGGACGGGATTCTCCAGGTCGCCCTCCGGGACGTGCGATCGGAAGTCGGTGACGACCTGCTCGTCATGTCCGATCTGTGTCTCGACGAGACCATCGATCACGGGCACTGCGGGGTGCTGGACGACCAGGGGCGGGTCGACAACGACGCGACCCTGGAGCGGTACGCCGAGATGGCCCAGGTGCAGGCCGATGCCGGGGCCCATGTGGTCGGCCCCAGCGGGATGATGGACGGGCAGATCGGCGTCGTCCGGGACGCCCTCGACCAGATCGGGCGGGAGGATGTCGCCATCCTCGCCTACACCGCCAAGTACGCCTCCGCCTTCTACGGGCCCTTCCGGGAGGCCGTCGGCTCGTCCCTCAAGGGCGACCGGAAGACCTACCAGCAGGATCCCGCGAACGTGCGTGAGTCCATGCGGGAACTCGCCCTCGATCTCGAGGAGGGCGCCGACATGGTCATGGTCAAGCCCGCGGGGCCCTACCTGGACATCCTCGCCCGGGTCGCGGACGCCGTGGACGTGCCCGTCGCCGCCTACCAGATCTCCGGTGAGTACTCGATGATCGAGGCCGCTGCCGAGAAGGGCTGGATCGACCGGGACCGCGCGATCATGGAGAGCCTGACCGGTATCCGGCGGGCGGGCGCCCGGAGCATCCTCACCTACTGGGCCACCGAAGTGGCCCAGCAGCTCAGGGATCAGTAGGACAGGGCCTGCTCCATGTCGTGCAGCCAGTAGGTGACGGTCAGCGAGCTGTCGTAGTACACGCCCTCGTCGGGCAGCTTCGGGAGCGCTGAGGGGCCGCCGCTGCTGTGCGGCGTGCGGCCCTGGAAGCCGACCGTGAGCCTGCGGCCGTTGGTGCCGCCGGAGCCGCTGCCGTCGGCCGCCGACAGCATGACGCCCGCGTAGCCGGACTCGCCGGGTGCCAGGGTCGTCACGGCCTGCGGCTTGGACTCCTCGATCGGCTGCGGGACCCACTGCATCTCGTCGAAGCGCAGCACCGGGTAGTAGGTGAGATCGCACGTCTTCGAGCCGGTGTTCTTCACCGTGATCAGCATGTGGTTGAGGGGGCGGGGGACCCGCTTGGCCGTGACAGTGGTGTTGGCGCCGTTGCAGGAGACACGGGCGGCGGGGGCGGCGGCCGTTCCGGGCTTCGTGCCTTTCGCGTTTGCGCCTTTCGCGTTTGTGCCCTTCGTCTTCGCGGCCTTCGTGGCGTTCGTGGCGGTCGCGTTCGTGGCCGTGTCGGCAGCCGTGTTGCCCGCCTTGTCGGGGGCCGCGTCGGTGGGCGCGGTGTTCGCCGTCGCCGTCAGCTGCGGCTTGGCCGCGCCCTCGTCCTGCGTGCCCGTGCCGTCCTGGCACGCCGTGAGAGCGAGGGTGGCCAGGAGGGCGACGGGGAGAGCGTGGTACTTGCGCATGGGTGGTTCCCTTTCGGACAAACGTTGGTGGCAAGAAGACCTGAGCGAGCCGCTCTACCGGTCGGCCGGGAGCGGCGTGCTTGGATGACCAGAGCTTGTGCGGTGATCCGTCCCGGCCGCCACAGCCGGCGGACGATCCGGGACACTGGAACGCCCGCACAGGCTTTGACCAGGGGAAACGACCCTCCCCTGGGACGGGGGAACGGGACATGGGGGATGGAGGAACGGTGTCGGAAGGCACGGCCGCGGCGGACTTCGCCGCGTTACTGGTGGAGTTGAAGGAGCGGTCCGGGCTGAGCTACGGGGTGCTCGCCAAGCGGCTCCACATGAGTACGTCGACGCTGCACCGGTACTGCAACGGGGATGGCGTACCCACCGACTACGCGCCTGTGGAGAGACTCGCCCGGCTGTGCAAGGCGTCGCCCGACGAGCTTGTCGAGCTGCATCGGCGGTGGGTGCTGGCGGATGCCGGTCGAGGGCGTAAGGGGGCCGTTGCCGCTCCGGCCGCGGAGGCCGGGTCCGGGGAGACGGCCTCTGCGGAGACCGTGTCCGCGGAGACGGTGTCCGCGGTGGAGGCTTCTTCGGAAGCAGGCCTTCAGGAGGAGTCGGGCGAGGGCGTATCCGAGGAGTCGGGCGGAGGCGTGTCCCAGGAGTCGGGCGGAGGCGTGTCCCAGGCGTCGGGCGAGGACGCCTGCGAAGAGGCGGGCGAGGTGGTCTCAGGGGGGCCGGTGGACCGCCGCCGGCGTCGTCCGCGTCCCGCCCTGCTCGCCGCTGCCGCCGTGGCCGTCGTCCTGGCCGGGGTCGGGCTCGCCGTGGCCGTTCCCTACGGCGGGGCGGACGACGACGGGCGTCGTGGTTCGGCGGCGGTCTCCGACGGGCACCGGCAGCAGCCGGACGGCGGCCCGGCCGCATCGGTGTCGCCCTCGGGCAGTGCCTCCCCCGGCGACGGCACGAAGAAGGGCGGCGGAAAGGACGCCGCCTCCGCGGCACCCAGTTCATCCGCCTCTGCCACCGGCACCGGTTCCGGCACCGGCGCGGGCGCCGACCGCCCCGGACGCGACAGCGCCGCCC
>NZ_NGFN01000581.1 GCF_002148965.1 Streptomyces swartbergensis
GTTCCGTCGCGGCGGGTGTGGGGGGCTGGGGCGTCGGTGATTCCTGGGAGGGCGTTTCCCCGGTGGTCGTCGTGGTCTGCGCCGCACCCTCCGCCTCGGTGGTCCGTGACTTGCGTGACCGTCCGAACGCGTTCCGCAAGAGAGTGAGAATGCCCATGTGCGCGCAACCCTTCGCGTGAATTGAAGCCCGTCAATCCCTGGCCAGGACGGACACGTAAGGTTAGCGGCCCTCCTGGGTGATCTTGGGCAGGGTCGGGGAAGGGGGCCCCATGCTGTCAAGAGGGACATCCGGCCTGCGAAGGTGTCGCTGTGCTGAATCGCCGTAACTGCCGTAAGGCTGCCGCAGGTTCACCCTCTGTTCATCCTGGCGCCCGGCTGCCGCACATATGTGCCCCTACGGTCACGCTGACACCATGGGCATCCAAGGAGAGAGCAAAGTGCGAAAGCTGCTGCCGTTGATCGGAACGCCGTCCGGTTCGCACCCTGGCGGTCGGTCCGCCATGACCTGTCGTTTCCGGTGTGGTGACGCCTGCTTCCACGAGGTGCCCAACACCAGCTCCAACGAGTACGTCGGTGATGTGATCGCCGGTGCGCTCAGCCGCCGGTCGATGATGCGGGCCGCGGCTGTCGTGACCGTGGCCGCCGCCGGAGCGGGGGCTGTGGGTGTCGCGCAGGCTCCGCAGGCCGGCGCCGTGCCGGCCGATGCCGCCCCGGCCGGCACGGCCGCCGACGCCGCTCGGCGTAAGAGCAAGGGCGCGCGCGGTCTGCGCTTCGCGCCCGTCGCACCCAACACCACCGACGCCGTGACCGTGCCGGAGGGGTACCGGCAGAACGTCGTCATCCGCTGGGGCGAGCCCATCCTGCGCGGTGCGCCCGCCTTCGACCCGGAGAAGCAGACCGCCAAGGCGCAGGCCGGGCAGTTCGGGTACAACTGCGACTTCCTCGCGCTCCTTCCGCTGCCCGGGGAGCGGAACAGGCAGCTGCTCGTCGCCAACCATGAGTACACCGACGAGGTGCTCATGTTCCGGGGGTACGACGCCGCCAACCCCACCCGTGAGCAGGCCGAGATCGCCTGGGCCGCGCACGGGCTGTCCGCCGTCGTCGTGGAGGGGGACCGGAAGACCGGGAAGCTCACCGCCGTTGCGCGGCACCAGCTCAACCGGCGCGTCACCGCCACCACCGAGTTCCGGCTCACCGGGCCCGTCGCCGGCTCCGACCTCGTGAAGACCTCCGCCGACCCGACCGGCACCAAGGTGCTCGGCACCCTCAACAACTGCTCGGGCGGCGTCACCCCGTGGGGCACGACCCTGCACGGCGAGGAGAACTTCAACCAGTACTTCGCCAACAGCAGCCGGGCGACCGACAAGCGGTACGGCATCGGGACCGGGGCCAGCGAGCGGAAGTGGGAACGGTTCGACAAGCGGTTCGACGTCGCCCAGGAGCCGAACGAGGTGCATCGGTTCGGGTACGTGGTGGAGTTCGACCCGTATGACCCCAGCTCCACCCCGCGCAAGCACACCGCCCTCGGGCGGTTCAAGCACGAGGCCGCCACCGTGCGGCTCACGCGCGACGGTCGGCCCGTCGTCTACTCGGGTGACGACGAGCGGTTCGACTACTTCTACAAGTTCGTCGGCAGCAAGCGGATGCGGCACGGCAGCAGCAGGGCCGTGCGGGAGCACAACCTCTCGCTCCTCGACGAGGGGACGCTGTACGTCGCCARGCTCACCGGTGACTCCCCCGCCATCGAGATCGACGGCACGGGCAAGCTGCCGAACGACGGCGAGTTCGACGGCAGCGGCGAGTGGATTCCGCTGGCCACCGCCACCGCCGACGGTGCCGTCTCGCACGTGGACGGGATGAGCGCCGAGGAGGTGTTCGTCTTCACGCGTCTCGCCGGTGACAAGGTGGGCGCGACGAAGATGGACCGGCCCGAGGACATCGAGCCCAACCCGGTGACCGGCAAGGTGTACGTCGCCCTGACCAACAACAGCAACCGTGGTGTCGGCTCCAACGCCAAGGCGGACGAGGCCAATCCGCGCAACGCCAACAAGCACGGGCACGTGCTGGAGCTCACCGAGCGCTGGAACCGGCCCGAGAGCACCAGGTTCGCCTGGTCGCTGTTCTTGGTCGCCGGTGACCCGGACGACCCGGCGACCTACTTCGCCGGGTTCCCGAAGGACGGCGTCAGCCCGATCTCCTGCCCGGACAACGTCGCCTTCGACCCCTACGGCAACCTGTGGATCTCCACCGACGGCTCCCAGCTCGGCTCGCACGACGGCCTGTTCGGCGTGGCGACCCGGGGTGAGCGGCGCGGTGAGCTGAAGCAGTTCCTGACCGTGCCGAAGGGTGCCGAGACCTGCGGTCCGATCATCCAGGACCGGCGCGTGCTGGTCGCCGTGCAGCACCCGGGCGAGATCGACGGCGCGTCCGTGGAGAAGCCGGCCAGCACCTGGCCCGACGGACCCGGGAAGTACGTCCGGCCGGCCGTCGTGGCCGTGTGGCGTGCGGACGGCTGCGACATCGGCGTCTGACCGAGCCGCGGCAGCAGCCCTACCTGCCTTCGTGCAGCGTCAGGTCCGTCACCACCGCCCGGTGGTCCGTGTCGGCCACGTCCAGGATGCGCGTGCGGTCGGCCGCGAAGTGCTTCGACACCAGGACGTGGTCGATCTGCGCGCCGAACGTCGGGGCGGTCCGGGCCGGCCAGGTGGCCGTGCGGTCGGCGTCGTCCAGGCGGGCGGCGTCGCTCAGGCCGGTGTCGAGGATGCGGCGGAAGGCGGCGTGGTCCTGGGAGGCGTTGAAGTCGCCGGCCAGGACCAGGGGGGTGCCGGGGTCGGCGGCGGCCGTGTCGCGCAGGGCGCCGAGTTCCCTGTTCCAGAGGTCCACCTGGCCGGGGATCGGGGGC
>NZ_NGFN01000582.1 GCF_002148965.1 Streptomyces swartbergensis
CGGCTGGGGGCCGTGGTCGACGAAGGGGTCGCCCGGCTCGCCGCGGGGGCGCTGCTGGAGGAGCGGGACGAGGTGCGCTGGGACGGTGGGGACGTCGTGGCGCGGCGGGTGGAGCGGCTGGGGGCCGTGGAGCTGGCGGTGCGGCCGCTGAAGGACGCCGATCCCGGGCTCGTACGCGGTGCGCTGCTGGACGGGCTGCGGCGAGAGGGGGTCGAGGTGCTGCGGTGGTCGCCGGAGGCCGGGGCTCTGCGGCAGCGGCTCGCGTTTTTGCGGCTGCACCTCGGTGAACCGTGGCCCGACGTCTCCGACGACGCGCTGCACGCGCGCGTGGACGAGTGGCTGGAGCCGGAGCTGAGCCGGGCCCGGCGGCGGGCCGATCTGGCGCGGATCGACGCCGGGGAGGCGCTCGCGCGGCTGCTGCCCTGGGCCTCCGGGGAGGCCGGGCGGCTCGACGAGCTCGCCCCGGAGCGGATCACCGTGCCGAGCGGGTCGAGGATCCGCGTCGACTACTCCCGGCCCGAGCAGCCTGTGCTGGCGGTGAAGTTGCAGGAGATGTTCGGGCTCCAGGAGTCGCCGCGGGTCGCGGGGGTGCCGCTGCTCGTCCATCTGCTGTCCCCGGCCGGGCGGCCGGCCGCCGTCACCGCCGACCTCGCCTCGTTCTGGAAGGACGGCTACAAGGGCGTACGGGCGGAGCTGCGCGGGCGGTATCCGAAGCATCCGTGGCCCGAGGACCCGGCCGGGGCCGAGCCGACCCGGCACACCAGCGCCCGGCTCAGGCGCTGACCACCGCCCGGCTCAGGCGCTGACCGGTGACGGTTCCTCGGCCTCCGTGGGAGCCGGGCCGGACGGGCGCCGGCTGCGGGCCTCCAGGTACAGGGCGAGGGCCAGCAGGAGGACGCCGAGAGCCAGGGAGCCCCACGGCAGGTAGGACGTCATCAGCAGGATGAACAGGCGCTGGGACTTCACCAGGTCGACCGTGTGCGTGGTGTAGTCCTCGCGCATCTTCACGTGCCCGGCGAACGCGGTCACCTTGTCGCGGTCGCCGAGGAGGGTGCCGCCGCGCAGTTCCTCCTTGTGGAGTTCCTCGCCGTAGACGGGGGCGCCGGTGAGGGGTTCGACCCAGAACTTGCGGACCGTGGTGTACCAGCGGGTGGTGCCGGTCTCGGTGACCGACTCGGGGGTGAGGCCCTCCACGGGCAGCGTCTTCGGGATCCTCACCTTGGTCCAGGGGATGGTCTGCTCGAAGTAGTAGACCTCCAGGCCGCGGAAGTCCTGTGTGCCCTTGTAGTGGATGGGGGCGGTGACGCGGGCCTGGGCGTCGAAGTACTCGTAGTCCCGTTTCTCCGTGAGGAACGGCCATTTGAACTCGATGCCCTCGCGGCGCACCGGGTCGCCGTCGACCATCTCGCCGGTGGCGTGGACGGGTTCCTGGGTGTGGGCGTCGAAGATGTAGCGCTCGGGGATCTTCGACACCATCTCGCCGTCGGGGCCGACGACGTAGGACAGGCCGTCCCAGACGACCACGTCCCGGCCCGCCGACTCCTCGATCCGCTCGGAGGCCTCGACGTTGCCCTTGAGGGTCTGCACGATCGTGACCTTGGGGACCGTGCGGGCCCGCATCGTGCCGTAGTCGAGGAGGGTGGCGTTCTCCGCCTCCAGGACCATGTCCTGGTACTGGTGCGCGGGGACCTTGGCGAGGCGCGGGAAGGCGTACCAGCGCAGCAGCGGGGACAGGGCCGCGAAGAACACGGCGAGGGCGAGCAGGACCAGGCCGGACTTGCGGCGCATCTCGGCCTCCCTCCCGGGCGGGCGGTCAGGGGTGTGCGGGCACCGTCGTCAGCAGCGGCTTCGGGGACGTCCCGCCCGAGGGGGTGCCGAGGGCGGTCAGCGTCAGGACCACGGCGAACGCGACGGCGAGACCGGTGGCGGCGGCGACGAGGGCGCGCATACGGGGCCTCCCCACGGGAGCTGATACACCGTCAGGTATCTCGGCACCGTAGCAACGCGCGGCGGAGATGAGAACACGTTGCACGCACAACGACGCGCCCCTCGTGAAAAAACGACGCCCCTCTTGAAAGAGGGGCGTCGTCCGTCGTACCTGAGAGCTACGCGCTCGGGGAGGCCGAGGGGCTCGGCGAGGACGTCTCGGCGGCCGCCACGGTCAGTTCGACGGTGAGGGTCGCTCCGCCCTCGGTGTTGATGCGGAGCAGGAACGTGCCGGTGGTGTCGTCCGCGTACAGCTTCGGCAGCTTCAGCAGGCCCTTCGCGTCCGTCTTCAGGCCCGTCAGCGTGCGGACGGCCTTGCCGTCGGCGCTCTTGAAGAAGGGGCCCTTGTCGTTGGCGGTCGGGTCGTCCGCCGACTTGATCAGTGTGGCGGTGGCCGCGACACCGTCCGCGACGGCGCCCTTGTACGTGGCCTTCACCTCGACCTGGTTCGCGAACTCGCCGCCCGGGGTGCAGGTCAGCGCGGCGTCACCGGTGCGAGCGAGGGCGTCGGCGGCGCGCTCGGTGACGGTGGCCGTGTAGTCGAGGCCCGCGACCATACGGCCCACGACGGTGGCCCGGACGGTGACGTCGCCCGTCTTCTCCCCCGCCTGAAGCGCGGGTGCGACGGCCACCCCGGAGCTGTTGGTGGCGACCGTGGCCACGCTCTCGCCGCCCGTGAACGTGGTGTCCGTGTCGCCCATGATGGTGAAGCGGATCCTGACCTTGCCGACGGCCTTGCCGGCCTTCGTCTCGGCGCGCGTGCTGATCCGCTTGGTGAACGTGTCGCCCGCCATCGCGGTGAGCTTCGCGGTCCCGGCGTCCTCCAGGTGGTGCACCGTGTCGGTGGGCGTGGGAGGCGTCGAGG
>NZ_NGFN01000583.1 GCF_002148965.1 Streptomyces swartbergensis
CACCAACGCCGGGGCCGTCGCCGCGCGTCGCCGACCAGCAGTGGGACGTACCGCCCGGCACGTGAGACGGCCCCGCACCGGTTCGCATCGACCGCCGTCCGCCGGTTAGGTTGCCCTCATGACCGACACGACTGCTCCTCGCACCACCGGCGCCGTGGCCGCCGGCCTCGCCACGGTCGCCGCCGACGGCACCGTCCTCGACACCTGGTTCCCCGCTCCCGAACTGGCCGCCGAGCCCGGCCCGTCCGGCACCGAGCGGCTCTCCGCGGAGCAGGCCGCCGAGCTGCTCGGCGGCGGTGCGACCGCGGCGATCGGCCCGGACGCCCGCCGGGGCGTCGAGGTGGTCGCGGTCCGCACGGTCATCGCCTCGCTCGACGAGAAGCCGATCGACGCGCACGACGTCTATCTGCGCCTGCACCTGCTCTCCCACCGCCTGGTGAAGCCGCACGGCCAGAGCCTGGACGGCATCTTCGGCTTCCTCGCCAACGTCGCCTGGACCTCGCTCGGCCCGGTCGCCGTCGACGACCTCGAGAAGGTCCGGCTGAACGCCCGCGCCGAGGGCCTGCACCTCCAGGTGACCTCCGTCGACAAGTTCCCGCGGATGACCGACTACGTGGCCCCCAAGGGCGTCCGGATCGCCGACGCCGACCGGGTCCGCCTCGGCGCGCACCTCGCCGAGGGCACCACCGTCATGCACGAGGGCTTCGTCAACTTCAACGCCGGCACGCTCGGCACGTCGATGGTCGAGGGCCGTATCTCCGCGGGCGTCGTCATCGGCGACGGCTCGGACATCGGCGGCGGCGCCTCGACCATGGGCACGCTGTCCGGCGGCGGCAACGTCATCATCTCCATCGGCGAGCGCTGCCTGGTCGGCGCCGAGGCGGGCGTCGGTATCGCCCTCGGCGACGAGTGCGTCGTCGAGGCCGGCCTCTACGTCACCGCCGGCACCCGCGTCACCATGCCCGACGGCCAGATCGTGAAGGCCCGCGAGCTGTCCGGCGCCTCCAACATCCTCTTCCGCCGCAACTCGGTCACCGGCACCGTCGAGGCCCGGCCGAACAACGCGGTGTGGGGCGGGCTGAACGAGGTCCTGCACAGCCACAACTGATCGGCGTCGGTCGTGTGGCTTCAGCAGCAGGGGCCCCGGGCCGTGTGTCATCGGCTCTCCCTCGGACCCCGTACGAGTTACCCGGCGTGACCTCGTGGTGGCTTTTGCAGATGAACGGGTGGGCGCAGGGTCCGATGAACGGGCGGACGCCGTGTCCGATCAGAAGCCGAACCGATGAAACGAGGACCGGGGTATGAGGAACGAGCGGGGGCGGGCCGTGGCGCGCTGTCTGGCCGGGGCGGTCACGGCGCTGGTGGTGTGCTGGCTTCCGGCGGGGGCCGCGCACGCCGACGAGACCAACACGGGCTCGCACAACGGCCACCGGGTGGGGCTGGTCAACGTCGGCCAGGTCGACGACCCGGCGGAGGACGTGCTGGAGCACACGCTGCTGTTCGGCGACGGGTACGCCTGGAACTGAGCCGGCACATCGACGGGCCGGGGCCCGTACCGCACGTGTGTGCGGTACGGGCCCCGGCCCGTTTCTCGTGTCGGGCAGTGGCATAACGGGCTGCTCCCGCGGCCGGTGGCCAAGCCTTACAGGCCTTGGGCAGGCCTTGGTCAGGTGGTGGTCAGGGTCTTGTGGAGCGACAGGAGATTGTCGGTCGTCTTGTCGTCCGCGGGCCGCAGGGGAGCGCGGACCGGGCCCGCGGGGAGGTCCAGGGCGGTGAGGAGTGCCTTCGTCGTGACGGTGCCCGGGAGGCCTGCCGACATGATCGCCTCGATGAGGGGTGTGGCCTGCTGCTGGAGGCGGGCCGCCTGTGTCGTGTCGCCCGCGTCGAAGGCGTCCAGGACGGCTCGCAGCCGCTCCGGGACCACGTTCGACACCGTGCTGACGTACCCGGCCCCGCCCACCGCGTACAGCGCGAGGTTGTGCTCGTCGCTGCCCGCGTAGTACGCCAGGTCCGTGCGGGCCAGCACCTTCTGGGCGGCCAGGAAGTCGGTGGAGCAGTCCTTGACCGCGACGATCCTGGGGTGTGCGGCGAGGCGGAGGATCGTCTCCGGTTCGATTCGGATGCCGGTGCGGATCGGGATGTCGTAGAGCATGAGCGGGAGTTCGCTCGCGTCGGCGATCTCGCGGAAGTGGGCCTCGATCGCGTCCTGCGGGGGCCTGCTGTAGTAGGGGGCCACCACTAACAGGCCGTCCGCGCCAGCCTTTTCGGCCTCCCGGGCCAGGTCCACCGTGTGACGCGTGTCGGGCGTGCCGATGCCCGCGACGATCGACGCCCGGTCGGCCACGGCCTCGCGGACGGCTGTGATCAGGGCCGACTTCTCGGCGTCCGTGGTCGTCGGTGACTCGCCTGTCGTGCCGGACAGGACGAGGCCGTCACAGCCCTGGGCGACCAGGTGGGCGGCGAGGCGTTGGGCACCGTCGAGGTCCAGTGCTCCGGACGTCGTGAACGGGGTGATCATGGCGCACAGGGCACGGCCGAAGGGAGTTGTCATGTGAGTAGTGTCGGCAGCCTGACTGTGTAGCTCCAATTAAATCTTTTACCCAGTATTCGTAAGGGATGCTTTCCGGTG
This sequence comes from Streptomyces swartbergensis, assembly GCF_002148965.1. GTDB lineage: Bacteria > Actinomycetota > Actinomycetes > Streptomycetales > Streptomycetaceae > Streptomyces > Streptomyces swartbergensis. The sequence goes on from NZ_NGFN01000583.1 coordinate 2,630, forward strand.
GCCTCCAGCGGGTGCGCGTCATGACCGTGGGGGCGTGTGCGTCCGGTGCCGGGGCCGCCGCGCTGGGCGAGGCCGGATGAGGGCGGCCGGGGTGGCGGGCGCCGGTGCCCAGCTGGAGGGGCTGCGGGGCGGCCGTCCTTGTCGCCGGCCGGGTTCGTGCGGCTGGCGGGGGACGGGTTGCGGGTCGTGGC
>NZ_NGFN01000584.1 GCF_002148965.1 Streptomyces swartbergensis
ACCCGGGAGACACCCGGCCATGACCGCTCTGCCCCAAGTCCTCGGCCCCGCTCGCACAGGGGGCGCCCCCACCGCGACCGACCGGCTGCTGTCCGTCCTCGCGGCCTTCGACCACGAGCACCCGGCCCTGTGCCTGACGGACATCAGCCGGCGGGCCGGGCTGAGCCTGACCACCGCGCACCGGCTGGTGGGCGCGCTCACCGAGTGGGGAGCCCTGGAACGGGACGAGTCCGGCGTCTACCACGTCGGGCTCCGGCTGTGGGAGATCGCCGCACTGGCGCCGCGCGGCCTCGCCCTGCGGCAGATCGCGCTGCCGTACCTGGAGGACCTGTACGAGGCGACGCACGAGAACGTGCAGCTGGCGGTGCGGGACGGCTCGGACGTCGTCTACATCGAGTGGCTGTCGGGGCGCTCCGCGGTCGGCGTGCATATCCGCGTCGGCGCGCGCTGGCCACTGCACGCCACCGGGGTCGGGCTCGCCCTGCTGGCCCACGGGGAACCGGAGTTCCAGGAGGAGTACTGCGCGGGCGCACTCGCGTCCTTCACGCCGTACACGATCACCGACCCGGCGCGGCTGCGGCGGGAACTCGCCGAAGTGCGCCGGACCGGCGTCGCGGTGAGCGACCGTCAGGTCACGGAGGACGCCCTGTCGGTGGCCGCGCCGGTACGCACGGCGGACGGCTCGGTGGCCGCCGCCGTGTCCATCGTGGTGCCGCACGCCGACGCCCAGGTGCCGGTGCTGGTCCCGGCGGTACGGGTGGCGGCGCGCGGCATCTCACGGGCCCTGGGGTGGCTGCCGGAGCGCGCCTGAGGCGGCGGGTTCGGCAGTTGCCCGGCATCGGGCTTCCGGGCGAAGCCGTCCGTGACACTCAGGCCACGCAGAACTCGTTGTCCTCCGGGTCCCGCAGCACGACGCCGTAGTAGTCCATGTCCGGCTCGTCCATGACCCGCACCACCGTCGCGCCGGTCGAGGTCAGCCGGTCCACCTTGGCCTTGACTCTCCGGGTGCGCTCCGGCAGGGGAACGCCTCTGCCACCACCGACCTTCAGGTCCAGATGCACCCGGTTCTTGACGGTCTTGCCCTCCGGCACCCGCTGGAACCAGATGCGGGGCCCCTGCCCGTCCGGATCGACGATCGACTCGGGGCTCTCCCCCACCCCCTCGGTCAGTTCCTCCGCGGGCACCCCCATGTCCTCCCAGTAGGCCCGCCAGGTGGGGTGCCCGCCCGGGGCCGGTTCGGTCACGTAACCGAGGGCCTCGGTCCAGAAGGTCACGAGTCTCGCCGGGTCGGCGCAGTCGATGGTCAGCTGCAAACTGACGTCCATGCCGTGAGCATCGCAGGAAGGTCTGACAACGGGCCCTGGGACAACCGTCGCGCCCCGCCGGAAGTCGAACCCCGCAGAGCTCCACAACGCCTGAGACGGGGGAATCGGCGATGGTGCGGTCGGGAAGGCCTCAGCAGTCGGGAAGGCCTCAGCGGTGGGCAAGGTGGCTGGCGCGGCACACCGGATGGCAGCACGCGCTGCGGCTGCTTCTCCTGCTCACCCTCGCCGGGCTGATGGGTCTCGTCGCCGGTTGGGCGGGGCTTCCCGAGTGGACCATGGCGGTGGGTATCGTCCTGCTGCTGATCATCGACGACGTGCTGCACTGGTACGTCAAGAAGTGGGGCACCGACCCGAAGGCCCGGTCGGTCTTGGATGACGACAACCCTTGACGACTGGTGCCGCAGGGAGCACATTGTGCACCGCAGGCATCCCTGAGAGCGCTCTCAGAAGACCTGCATTCCCCCCACTCCTCAATGAAGAGGCCCCATGAGCGGAAACCACAGCAGACGCATCTCCCGTCGGCGGTTGCTCGCCGGCGTCCTCGGCACGCTGGGTCTGGCGGCAGCCGCAACGGCCGTCACCCTGCCCGCGAACGCCTCCGCGCCGCCACCCCCGTCGGGCTGGACGCAGGTGTTCGTCGACGACTTCGAAGGCCCAGCGGGCGCCAAGGCCGACACGGCCAACTGGCAGTACGCCACCGGCACCGGCTACCCGGGCGGTCCCGCCGACTGGGGCACCGGCGAGATCGAACGGATGACGGACAGCACCGACAACGTCTCCCTCGACGGCGACGGCAACCTCCGCATCACCCCGCGGCGCGACGGCGCCGGCAACTGGACCTCCGGCCGCATCGAGACCAACCGCACCGACTTCCAGCCCCCGGCCGGCGGCAAGCTCCGCGTCGAGGGCCGGATCCGGACGCCGGACGTCAACGGCGATGCCGCCAGGGGCTATTGGCCGGCCTTCTGGATGCTCGGCGCGCCCTACCGCGGCAACTACCAGAACTGGCCCGGCGTCGGCGAGCTGGACATCATGGAGAACACCCAGGGCCAGAACACGGTGTTCGGCACCATGCACTGCGGCACCTCCCCGGGCGGCCCCTGCAACGAGAACAGCGGCATCGGCTCCACCACCACCTGCCCCGGCACGGCGTGCAACGCGGGCTTCCACACGTACGCCCTGGAGTGGGACAGGTCGGCCGCCACGGAGGAGATCCGTTTCTCCGTCGACGGCACGACCTACCACACCGTCAAGGAGAGCCAGGTCGACACGACCACCTGGAAGAACGCGACCGACCACGGCTTCTTCCTCATCCTCAACGTCGCGATGGGCGGCGCCTTCCCGAACGCCTTCGGCGGCGGGCCGGACGCCGGGACCCAGCCGGGCCGGCCGATGGTGGTCGACTACGTCCGGGTCCTTCAGTCGGCGAGCTGACCTCCCACCGCACGAGGGGCGGGCACCCCACGGCCCGCCCCTCCGGCATGCACCC
>NZ_NGFN01000585.1 GCF_002148965.1 Streptomyces swartbergensis
ACCTGGACCCCCTGCACGGCCTCCACATGGCCCGCACCCTCGGCGACCTCGGCCGCGCCCTCGGCACCGAGGTCTGCCCCCTCGGCGCCGAAACCGACAGCCAGGCCCTCCTCGCCATCGACACCGAAGGCCGCGTCTACACCCTCGACCACACCGGCGACTGGTACCTCGGCGCCGACATCGACCACGCCCTGTCCACCCTCATCGCCGGCACGGAACCGACACGCCTGACAACGGGCTGACGAGAGCAACGCGAGACGGCCACCAGCCCCGGTGGGCTACGACGCCGGAATCACCGCCGACACCCGAAAACCCCCCGCATCCGTCGGCCCGGACACGAACACCCCGCCCAGCGCGGCCACCCGCTCCTTCATCCCCACCAGCCCGTTCCCCCCGGACGGCAACCGCGCCGACGACGCCGCCGCCTCGGGCGGCTCGTTCTCCACCTGCATCGCGATCTCCGACACCCGATGCGCCAGCCGCACATACGTCTTCGCCCCGGCCGCATGCTTGTGAACGTTCGTCAACGCCTCCTGCACCACCCGATACGCCGTCTGCTCCACCTCCGGCGCATACGACCGGGCATCCCCCTCCACCGTCAGATCGACCACCATCCCCGCGGCGGCCGACTGCCCGACCAGCTCCTCGATCTCCGCCAGACACGGCCCCTCGTCATCGGCAGCCCGCGAAGCCGCCGCCGCGGCAGCCACCCCCACCGCCGCCAGCGCCACCGACGGGGCCCGCTCGCGCCGCTCGCCCCCGCCACTGCGCAGCACGCCGAGCATCTCCCGCAGCTCGGTCAGCGCCTGCCGCCCCATGTCCCCCACGAGCGCGGCGTTCCTGACGGCCTTCTCGGGATCCTTCCGCGCCACGGCCTGCAGCGCGGCGGCATGCACGACCATCAGGCTCACCCGATGCGCGACGACGTCGTGCATCTCCCGGGCGATCCGCGTCCGCTCCTCGTTCCGGGCCCACTCGGCCCGCTCCTCCGCCCGCTCCGCGAGCAGCTGAAGCTCCCGCTCCAGACTGTCCGCACGCTCCCGCAGGCTCTCCATCAGCCGCCGCCGGGCCCCCACGTACAGACCGAGCAGCACCGGGGGCGCCGTGAAACCGAGCGACATCGTGATCGCCGCGAACGGCACGAACCAGTCCCCCAGGTCCAGATCGCCCCGCACCATGTCCTGCCGCGTCTTCACGAACGTCACGATGAGCGTCCCCACCAGCGACATCCCCGCCAGCGAGCCGATGATCCGCCGGGGCAGCTCGGACGCGGCCAGGGTGTAGAGGCCGACGACACCCATCAGGAAACCCATCTGGGCGGGCGTGATGGCGATCGACACCAGCACGACGGCGATCGGCCAGCGCCGCCGCACGAGCAGCACGGACCCCGCCAGCAATCCGAAAACGACCCCCGCGGCCACCGGGACCCCCGCGTCCTTGGCGAACGGAAAGCCCTCCGCCCCGCACTCCAGCGCGGACACCACGGCCAGACTCACATCGAACACGGCACTACGCCGTCTGTCCCACCACCACGGCCCTCCCCGGGCCGTCAGATGGTCTTCCCCCGTCGCGGTCATGCCTCCAGCCTACGGGCGCCCGCAGCCGGTTTTCCGGCGAGTTTCCCGGACTGGCCTACACCACACTCCGTGACCGTTCGGCCGCGATACGGCCCGATATCCCTCGAACTGCTGAATCGCTCACCGTTCGACCCCGGAGCCCTCCATTCCGCCCGGACGGTATGCGTATGACACATGCCACCAGCAAATACGCCGACTTCGAGGGACTGCGGGAGAGGGCGGTGACCCTGCGCCGCGCAGGGCTGAGCCGGCGCCAGATCCGCGACCGACTGCACGTGGACAACAACGACATCCTCAACCGCCTGCTGGAGGGCGAGCCCCCGCCGGCCTGGACGAAGCGCCCGAACGCGAAGGACGACCTCCGCGAGAAGGCCCGGGAGCTCCGGCTCCAGGGCTGGACGTACGACCAGATCCAGGTGGAGCTGGGGTGCTCCAAGAGTTCGATCTCGCTGTGGGTGCGGGATCTGCCGAAGCCGGAGCGGCGGCAACGGACCCGGGAGGAAGCCTCGGCGATCGCGAAGCGGGGTTGGGAAGCCAAGCTGCGGCTACGCGAGGAGGAACGCCAGCGAACCAGAGCAGTGGCAACGCGCGAGATCGAGCACTTGAGCGATCGTGAACTGTTCCTGGTCGGCGTGGGCCTCTATTGGGCCGAGGGCGCGAAAAGCAAGCCGTACCGTCGGCGAGAACGCGTGATCTTCGTGAACAGCGACCCTGGCATGATCACGGTCTTCCTGGCCTGGCTCGACCTACTCGGCGTAGAACGGGAACGCCTGAAGTTCGCCGTGCATGTCCACGAGAGCGCCGACGTAGCGGGCGCCGAGCAGTTCTGGGCCGACCACGTGGGTATCGACCGAGCCGCGCTCCTGAAGACCACACTCAAGAAGCACAGCCCCAGCACGAACCGGAAGAACACCAATGAGGGGTACTACGGCTGTCTCCGTGTCGATGTACGCCGCGGAGCAGACCTATACCGTCGCATCGAAGGCTGGTGGTGGGGCATAGTAGGGGAGGCTCAGTCGCGCACTCCGCGAACGGCTGTCTGACTGGGCTTGCCATCCGCCGTGGTGTAAGTGGCAGCACTGGGTCTTTTGGTGTCCTCAGTCCGGGTTCGAGTCCTGGCGGCGGAGCAAAGCTCGGTTCGGGTCCTGACTGGCAAACCCTTAGTCAGGACCCGCATCCATCTCCCCCACAAAACCCCCCGGTATCCTGCGGATGTCACCCCACCC
>NZ_NGFN01000586.1 GCF_002148965.1 Streptomyces swartbergensis
AGGGGGAAGGGGAGGGGGACGCCTTCCGGCCCGGGCCCCCGGCGAAGGCCTGTGCGTGCCGGACGGCCGCCGCCCGCAGCGGCCGCAGCCGCTCCGCCAGCCCCGGGTGGGCGGCGATCACGGCGTCGTACCGCTCCACCAGCCCCTCGCTGTCCCGCGCCGCACGCGCGCGTGCCCGGCGGTCGGCCCCGGACGGGCCGTCCTCCGGGTCGCCCGGGCCCTCACCGCCGGCGGTGCAGCCGGCCAGGGTGAGGGCCGTCGGGCCGACAGCGAGCAGACTCCTTCTGCGCGGCCCCGAGCGGGCGCGCGGCGATGAGGGGAACGGCACGTCAGACGTCCTCGGGGGGCTCGTACGAGAAAAAACGGCTCTCAGGGCTGAACGCCCGTGATCACGGTACCCGGGCCCCCGCCCGGGACCACTCAGCGGCACCGTTCGTCACCGGGTGGACGGCAACACACCCCGCGACCGGATACCCTTTGATCAGACACGCGACCCATCCCACAACAGCACACGCGGCCGAGGAGTCACCCGGATGAGCACCACCCAGAGCGAGAGGCTGCGAGAACTGCTGGAACCGCTCGTCACATCCCAGGGCCTGGATCTCGAAGAGATCGAAGTGGACTCCGTCGGTCGCAAGCGTGTGCTGCGCGTCGTCGTCGACTCGGACACGGGCGCGGACCTGGACCAGATCGCCGATGTGAGCCGCGTGCTCTCGGCGAAGCTCGACGAGACGGACGCGATGGGCGCGGGGGAGTACACCCTAGAGGTCGGCACCCCGGGCGCGGAGCGCCTCCTCACGGAACACCGGCACTACGTCCGCGCCACGGACCGGCTGGCGAAGTTCCAGCTGGCCGAGGGCGGCGAGCTGGTCGCCAGGATTCTGAAGGTCGACGACGAGGGCGTCGACACCGAGGTGCCCGGGGTCAAGGGCCGCAAGGCCACCGCGCGCAGACTCGCCTTCGACGACATCGTCCGGGCGCGCGTCCAGGTCGAGTTCAGCCGCAAGGACAACAAGAAGGAAGAGGAGGCGTAGCCGTGGACATCGACATGAGTGCCCTGCGGGGCTTGGTTCGGGAGAAGGAGATCTCCTTCGACCTGCTGGTCGAGGCGATCGAATCGGCCCTCCTCATCGCCTACCACCGCACCGAGGGAAGCCGCCGCCACGCGCGCGTGGAGCTCAACAAGCAGACCGGTCATGTGACCGTGTGGGCGAAGGAGGACCCCGACGACCTCGAGGAGGGCCAGGAGCCCCGCGAGTTCGACGACACCCCGTCCGGCTTCGGCCGTATCGCGGCCACCACGGCCAAGCAGGTCATTCTGCAGCGCCTGCGGGACGCCGAGGACGACGCGACGCTCGGCGAGTACGCCGGCCGCGAGGGCGACATCGTCACCGGCGTGGTCCAGCAGGGCCGCGACCCGAAGAACGTGCTCGTCGACATCGGCAAGCTCGAGGCCATCCTGCCGGTCCAGGAGCAGGTGCCGGGCGAGACCTACCCCCACGGCATGCGGCTGCGGTCGTACGTCGTCCGGGTGGCCAAGGGCGTCCGCGGCCCGTCCGTGACGCTGTCCCGGACGCACCCCAACCTGGTGAAGAAGCTCTTCGCCCTGGAGGTGCCGGAGATCGCCGACGGGTCCGTGGAGATCTCCGCGATCGCCCGTGAGGCCGGTCACCGCACGAAGATCGCCGTACGGTCCACCCGGTCCGGCCTGAACGCCAAGGGCGCCTGCATCGGCCCCATGGGCGGCCGCGTGCGCAACGTGATGGGCGAGCTGAACGGCGAGAAGATCGACATCGTCGACTGGTCGGACGACCCGGCCGAGATGGTGGCGAACGCGCTGTCCCCGGCCCGCGTCTCCAAGGTGGAGATCGTGGACATGGCGACCAGGTCGGCCCGTGTGACCGTGCCCGACTACCAGCTGTCCCTGGCCATCGGCAAGGAAGGGCAGAACGCCCGCCTCGCCGCCCGGCTCACCGGCTGGCGGATCGACATCCGGCCGGACACGGAACCGGCCGGGGACGACCGGGCCGGGGAATAGATCCAAGCCGCGGGTCGTTCAGATCACGACAGGTTCGGGCGCGGCAACTGTTCGAATCCTGCCCCAAAGGGGTGAGGCGCCTACGGGGAGGTAGACTTAACGGTGTCTGGCCGGACGCGCACCCGAGCATGCCCTGAACGCACCTGTGTGGGGTGTCGGGAGCGAGCGGCCAAGGCCGATCTTTTGCGGGTCGTGTTGATCGAGGGTGCATGCGCCCCTGATCCACGCGGTACGCTGCCCGGCCGGGGTGCGTATGTGCATCCCACACCGGTCTGTCTCGACCAGGCGGTTCGCCGCCGGGCGTTCACGAGGGCACTGCGCGCCCCGGGAGCGCTCGACACAAAGGCGTTGCGTCGATACGTCGAGCAGACAACAGTTGCCGATCAGGCAACACGGTAAGAACGTGCCGCACGGAACCCCCCGTGCGGTCTAGGTACCTCGCGAGTCGAAAGCAGGTCGAGATTGCGATGAGCACTCGATGAGTACGCGATGAGTACGCCCATGAACTAGCGACGGTCCGGCTTCACCCGGACCTCAAAGGAGCGAAGTGGCTAAGGTCCGGGTCTACGAACTCGCCAAGGAGTTCGGTGTCGAGAGCAAGGTCGTCATGGCCAAGCTCCAGGAGCTCGGTGAATTCGTCCGTTCGGCGTCTTCGACCATCGAAGCGCCCGTTGTACGCAAACTGACGGACGCCCTCCAGCAGGGCAACGGCGGCGGCAAGCCCGCCCCCGCCCGCAAGGC
>NZ_NGFN01000587.1 GCF_002148965.1 Streptomyces swartbergensis
GGTGGGTCCGCAACCCGGCGGTGCGGGGTGCCGCTGCGCCCACCCGTGCCGCCTGGGGGTACCTCCCAGGCCCTTAAGGCACTGGGGGAGGCACGACTGCCCGCAGTTGAGTCAGCCCGGAATCAGGCCGTCGTCGCTCAGCAGCTCCCGGACCTCCTCCAGCGTCGCGTCCGGGGACGGGAGGATCAGTTCCGATGGTTCCAGGGAGTCGTCGGGCAGGGGTTCGCCCAGGTCTCTGACCCTGGTCAGCAGGGCCTGGAGGGTGCGGCGGAAGCCGGGGCCGTCGCCGTTCTCCATTTCGGCCAGGAGTTCGTCGTCCAGCTTGTTCAGTTCGGCGAGGTGGCCGTCGGCCAGCCTCACCTGGCCCTCCCCCATGATCCGTACGATCATGTCGCCCTCCTAGGCGTGGGCCCCTACTGCTTGTCGAAGCGTGGGGTGTCCTGCGGCTGCTGCTGGGACTGCTGCTGGCTCGTGCCACCTTCGAGGGCCTGCTGCCCACCGTTCGAGCCGCCGGCCAGCTCGGCCTTCATCCGCTGCAGTTCCAGCTCTACATCCGTACCACCGGAGAGCCGGTCCAGCTCGGCCTGGAGATCGTCCTTGTGCATGCCGGACGGGTCCTCCAGGGCTCCGGAGGCGAGCAGCTCGTCGATGGCGCCGGCGCGGGCCTGGAGCTGGGCCGTCTTGTCCTCGGCGCGCTGGATCGCCAGGCCGACGTCGCCCATCTCCTCGGAGATGCCGGAGAAGGCCTCGCCGATGCGGGTCTGCGCCTGGGCCGCCGTGTACGTCGCCTTGATCGTCTCCTTCTTCGTACGGAAGGCGTCGACCTTGGCCTGGAGCCGCTGGGCCGCGAGGGTGAGCTTCTCCTCCTCGCCCTGCAGCGTCGCGTGCTGGGTCTCCAGGTCGGTCACCTGCTGCTGGAGGGCGGCCCGGCGGGACAGCGCTTCGCGGGCCAGGTCCTCACGGCCCAGCGCGAGCGCCTTGCGGCCCTGGTCCTCCAGCTTGGTGGACTGCGACTGCAACTGGTTCAGCTGGAGCTCCAGACGCTTGCGCGAGGTCGCCACGTCGGCGACACCGCGACGGACCTTCTGGAGCAGCTCCAGCTGCTTCTGGTACGAGTAATCGAGGGTCTCGCGCGGGTCCTCGGCCCGGTCAAGGGCCTTGTTCGCCTTCGCGCGGAAGATCATCCCCATACGCTTCATGACACCGCTCATGGGCTTCGCGCGCCCCCTTCTGACCGACTCCGGCTCCAGCACCTGCGACAGAACCCACAGTACGGGCCCTGCATCCATTACCGCACTGTTCGGGGACGGATGCGCTCATCCCCAAGGACGACTGAGCACGCTCCCGCTCCGGCGTAGGGAGTAGGTGACCCCCGGGGTTACCGGGGATACCCCCGGTAACCGGAGCCGTGCCTCCCGGGAACGACCGGGTGCGTACACAACGTCCCCTCTGTCCCCTTACAGACGACTGGTGTTGCCGGATCGTTCCCACCGGGACTGGGGTCCATGCCCGGGAAGCCCTTACCCTTGGGTTTTGTGTTCCGTAGCCGTGCGAAGGATGAGAAGTCCCAGGCAGCCGACAAGGCGCCGGTGAACTTCTCCAAGCAGCCCCGCGACCCGCAGGCCCCGAAGGGCAGGCCCACGCCCAAGCGCAGTGAGGCCCAGTCCCAGCGCCGCAGCGTCGCTAACACGTCGATGACGCGGAAGGAGGCCGCCAAGCGGCAGCGCGAGGAGCGCCGCAGCGCGCTGGAGCGCCAGCGCCAGGCGCTGGCGAGCGGCGACGAGCGCTACCTGCCCGCGCGTGACAAGGGACCGGTCCGCCGGTTCGCGCGCGACTTCGTCGACTCGCGGTTCAACATCGCGGAGTTCTTCCTGCCGATGGCCGTGATCATCCTCGTGCTGAGCATGGTGCGGGTGGCGGCGCTGCAGAACATCGCGCTGCTGCTGTGGCTCGTGGTGATCGTGCTGATCGTGCTCGACTCGTTCGTCACGGCCTTCCGCCTGAAGAAGCAGCTCAACGAGCGCTTCGCCGGCGAGAACAAGCGCGGCGCGGTCGCCTACGCCCTGATGCGCTCGCTCCAGATGCGTCGGCTCCGGCTGCCGAAGCCGCAGGTCAAGCGCGGAGAGCGGCCCTGACCGCGACGTCGTTCTCCGGGGGCGCGGCGGATGCCTGGCTGGACAAGCTGGGCGGGCTGCGCGATGTCGTCCGGCAGGAGCTGGTGGCCCGGCAGCTGGACGAGCAGATAGTCGGGCGCTTCCCGGTCGGGAAGCGGCTGCGGGTGCTCGACGTGGGCATGGGCCAGGGCACGCAGGCGCTGCGGCTGGCCCGGGCCGGGCACCAGGTGACCGGTCTGGAGCAGGACGCGAAGATGATCGCCGTGGCCCGGGAGTCCCTCGCCGGGGAACCGGAGGGCATCCGGGAGCGGATGCGGATCATCGAGGGCGACGGCCGGGACACCGGCGTGCACTTCCTGCCGGGCAGTTTCGACGTGGTGCTGTGCCACGGCGTCCTCATGTACGTGGAGGAGCCCGACCCGCTGCTGGCGGGTCTCGCCCGGATGCTCGCGCCCGGCGGGCTGCTGTCCCTGCTCGTGCGCAACGGGGACGCGCTCGCGATACGGCCGGGGCTGTCCGGCGACTGGGCGGGCGCGCTGGCCGCGTTCGACACGACGGCTTATCGCAACCGGCTGGGCCTCGACGTACGGGCCGACCGGCTGAAGGACCTGACGGCGACGCTCGCCGGGATCGGGGCGCCGCTGCACGCCTGGTACGGGG
>NZ_NGFN01000588.1 GCF_002148965.1 Streptomyces swartbergensis
GGGTCCCGTCTCTCCAGCTCCGTGAAGCAGCGTCCGGCGGTGTCGTCGAGTCTGGCGCGTCTGGCGAACCGGTCCCAGGGCAGGGCGCTCTCGCCGAGGAAGGACGCCGAGGTGCCCTGGGCGCGGTGCCGTTCGACCTCCAGCTGCCAGGCCCGGTCGCGGGCGGTGACGAGGCCCTGGGCGTGGGCGAGTTCGGCCGCGCTGCCCGCGCGCAGATGCGGAATGCCCCAGGCGTCGCGGTAGATCTCGGTGGCCACACTGTGCCCCCACTTTCCTTTAGGTTAGCCTTGCCTAAGTCATAGCTGTGGCGGAAATCGTACGCGAAGGGTGAATACGGGATGGGGCAGGGGCGGGGTTGGGAGGGCGCGGTCCTCAAACTGCTGCGTGCGAAGGATTTCGTGTTCACCGTGACCGACGCGGAGGACGTCACCCCGGACTACCGGCGGCTCCACTTCACCGACGGCGGTCTGCTCGCGGCGACCGGCGTGCACCCGACCATGTGGGTACGGCTGTGGTTCGACAACGCGGGCAGGCCCCACCAGCGGGCCTACACCCTGGTCGACCCGGACCCCGCGGCCGGGACGTTCAGCCTGGAGTTCGCCCTGCACGAGGGCTGCGCGAGCGACTGGGCCAGGGCGGCGAAGCCCGGCGACACCATCGAGGCGACCGTCCAGGGCACCGGCTTCGAGCTCCCCGACCCCGCTCCCTCCCACGTCTTCGCCGTCGGCGACCCGGCCTCGCTGCCGGCCATCAACTCCCTCCTGGACACGCTGGGTTCCGCCCCGGCCACCGTCTGGTTCGAGGGCGGCGACGACGATCTGCCGTTCCGCACCGACCCGGCCCGGCACGAGCTGCGCAAGGTGCCGCGCCAGGACTCCGGAGCCCATCTGGTCGACCAGGTGAAGGCGGACCTGCCCGGCCTGCTCCAGAGCACCGCCGACCCGTACGTCTGGATCGCCTGCGACACGGCGACGACGCGGTCGCTCGCGGCATACGTCCGCAAGGAACTGGGCCTGCCCAAGCAGCGGGTGCACGCGCTGGGCTACTGGCGGGCGACGTAGGCACCGGTGCGGGCCCGGCTCCGGACGCGGCCGGGCCCGCACCGAGGGATGATCGGGACATGAACGTCACTCTTCACCTCGCCCAGGACCCCGAGGCCGACGCGCTGCTCGGGCGCAGTCCGCTCGCCGCGCTGGTCGGGATGCTGCTGGACCAGCAGATCCCGATGGAGTGGGCGTTCAAGGGTCCGGCGACCATCGCCCAGCGGCTCGGCACGGACGACCTGGACGCGCACGAGATCGCCGCGCACGACCCCGAGGCCTTCGCCGCGCTGCTCTCCCAGAAGCCGGCGGTGCACCGCTACCCGGGCTCCATGGCCAAGCGGATCCAGCAGCTGTGCCAGTACCTCGTCGAGCACTACGACGGTGACGCCGAGGCCGTCTGGAAGGACGCCGCCACCGGCAAGGAACTGCTGAAACGACTGGCCGAACTGCCCGGCTTCGGCAAGCAGAAGGCCCAGATCTTCCTCGCCCTCCTCGGCAAGCAGCTCGGCGTGCAGCCGACGGGCTGGCGCGAGGCCGCGGGCTCCTACGGCGAACCCAAGTCCTTCCGCTCGGTCGCCGACATCACCGGCCCCGAGTCGCTGGCCAAGGTACGAGCACACAAACAGGAAATGAAGGCAGCGGCCAAGGCTGCGAAGGCGCCCGGGAGGTAGCCCCCTGCGGGACGCGGGCACCGACTGACACGGCCCGCCCCAGACGGCGGACATCCGTGACCTGCCCGGGGCGTCGGCGACGCGGCGGGGCCCAGGTGACGGGCGTCCGTGCCTCGCCCGGACGCCAGCGACGCGACCGAGCCCAGGTGACGGGCGTCGGTGGCGTGGCCGAGCCCAGGTGACGGGCGCCAGCGGCTTGGCCGAGCCCAAGTGACGGGCGTCGGTGGCGCGACCGAGCGCATGTGACGGGCGTCATCGGCCGTGGCCGAGCCCAGGTGACGGGCGCCAGCGGCTTGGCCGAGCCCAGGTGACGGGCGCCGGCCGCGGGCCCGCCGGGGTCCGCGGGCATCAGCCACACGGTCCGGCCAGACAACAGACGCCGGCCACAGGCCCGCCCATGTGGCAGACGCGAGCTGCGTGGGCGAGCCAGTTGGCCACCGTTAGCCGCGTAGCCCGGACGGGGGCGTGCGCCAGCCACAGGCCCACCCGGGGGGAACGGGCATCAACCACACGGCCTACCCCAGGTCACAGACATGAGCCGCATGGCCGAGCCAGGCGGCAGGCCTCAACCGCGCCGCCCCGACCAGCTCGCGGGCGCCAACCGCAAGCGCGCCCAAGCCGTGGACATCAGCCGCAGGCCGCCCCAGACAACAGGCGCCGGCCACACGGCTCGCCCCGGACAGGTCTCAACCGCAGGGCCGGGCCCAGCTCCCGGACATCAGCCACAGCCCCACCCACGTCGCGGGCGTCAGCCCCGCGACCTGGCTCAGTCGCGGCCGTAAGCCACAGCCCCACCCAGGCCGCAGGCATCAGCACACCGCCGGCCACAGACGACGAGCGTCAACCGCACGGCCACCCCAGACAACAGACATCAACCGCAGGGCACCACACCAGGCAACAGCCATCAACCGCACGGTCCACCCCAGGTGGCGAGCCCCTCCCAGCCGGTTCAAGCATGGACCATGACCGAGCCACCGAGCGGCTCCCCGTGGGAGCCGCTCGGTGGCTCGGTCATGGTCCATGCTTGAACCGGCTGGGAGGGGCTCGCCACCTGGGGT
>NZ_NGFN01000589.1 GCF_002148965.1 Streptomyces swartbergensis
CCCTGTGCCCCCGGCCGGGGCTTCGCCCCGTACGCCTTCCGGTGGGGATCCGACCCCTCCGCCCGGGGGGCGGATCCCCGAGCCGCTGCCCGACCGCACGGAGCGCAGCCGCGGGCGGCCGGGCATCGGCGTCCGTCGGTCCGGGCGGTCGGGGGCGCCCGCGGCGAGTCGGTCGGTTTGGCCTTTCCCGTCTCTGGGGGGGGGGGAGCGATGGTCCCTGGCCGAGTCGGCGACGGCGGCACGCGTGCTTCGTCTCGATCGCGGCGATGTGCCGCCTTGAGCGACCGCGTGTGGGCTAGCTCGTTGTTCTCACCCGCAGCGCGTAGAAGCGGGTCGTCTGGGTCTTGTTCTCGTTGTCGTCGCTGGCCAGGAGGACCTTCAGGGTGTTCTTCGCGCGGCCCGTGATCGTCATGGCCTCGATGTTGTCGAGGAGGGGGTTCGGCTGGGGCTGTCTGGCCGTTGCGCCGAGGGAGGGGCAGGTCGAGAGGTCGGTGAGGAGGGTCTTGTCGATCAGGCGGGTATCGGGGTTGGCCGGCAGGGTCGCGATCGTGCTCGTGTCCGTCGCCTTGCGGGGGTCGGCCAGGTAGAGGCGGACCGTGTTGCCCACGCCGGGGGTGAAGCCCCGCTCCAGGACCAGGAGGCGGCCGTCGGGGGTCGCCTGGACCTCGGGGACGCCCAGGCCGGGGTCCGTGCGGTAGGCGTACTGCGCGCCGAGGGCGAAGTGGCCGTGCGGCGTCCTGCGCCAGGTCTGGAAGCGGACGATCGTCGAGTCGTCGCCGGAGAGCGCGTACTCCATGGAGGCCAGCAGGGTGCGGCCGTCGGGGAGCAGGGTCAGGCCCTCGAAAGTGCCGTTGGGCCGGGCGCGGCCCGCGGGGCTCACGCGCAGGGCGTCCGGGACCGGGAGGCGGTCGAGGAGCCTGCCGGTGCGGGAGTAGCGGCGTACGGAGGGCTCCGTCTCGGAGGAGACGAGATACGTGCCGTCGCGGTCGACGGCCAGGCCCTCCGAGTCGAGTGCGGTTCCGGTCTCGTCTGCGAGCGGGACCACCGACCGGGGCTTCAGCGTCCTCGCGTCCAGGCGGAAGAGCGACGAGCGGTCGGAGAGGGCGGACAGTGAGCCGTCGCGGTCCGTGGCGAGTGCCGAGAAGTTGCCGACGTAGGTGTTCTCGTACGTCGTCTTGTCGAGCGCGTCGGAGTAGCCGTCGATGGAGACGTTCGGCGAGCAGGCGTGCTGCGTGTGCGCCTGGGCGGGGCCGACGGCGGTCAGGCAGGTGGCCGCCGCCAGGCCCGCGGTGAGGAGGGCGAGATGGGTTCTCAGGGGCATGGGCGTCACCGTAGGGCGGGCTGGTGACGTCGGGTAGGCCGCGCGGTGAAGGGTCAGGGCGCGGCGAGGTCTCCGCGGACGGACGGTCAGCTCGCGGCCAGGTCCTTGTGGATGACCTTGGCCACGGCCTGGATGGTCGCGATGCCGTAGTTCATGGTGCTGTTGCCGTGGGTGAGCACGGTGATCATGTAGTCGTGGCCGCCGCCCTTGAACGCGCCGACGCTGTGCACCCGCCAGCCGTTCGTGGCGCGTTGCAGCCAGCCGTTCTTCACGGCCACGGTGACGCCGGACGGCACTCCGTACGGCGTGCCCCAGCGCTGGGACGAGACGACCTGGCCCATCAGCTTGAGGACGTAGGCGCGGGAGTTGTCGCTCAGGACCGCGTTCTTGGCGGTCAGGAGCTTCAGCAGCTTCTGCTCGTCGGTGACGGTGATCTGCGTCAGGCCCCAGTAGCCGTTCGCGCCGGGCTTGGTCTGGGTCATGCCGGCGGCGGTGAGGAAGCCCTTGATCTTCGTCATGCCGAGCTGCTTCCACAGGGTGGAGGTCGCGGCGTTGTCCGACTTGGTGATCATGGCCTTGGCGAGGGTGTTCTCGCGGTCGGTGAGATACCGGTTGTGCTTCTTGGCGTCCCACAGCAGCGTGGCGAGGACGGTGACCTTGACGACGCTGGCCGAGTCGTAGGCGGAACTCGCGCGCAGGGAACACGTCGTGTTGGTGCTGCGGTCGTAGAGGCCGACGGCGACGGTGCCCTTGCGGGTCGCGAGGGCGGCGGTGATGTCCTGCTTCAGCTTGGTGGCCAGCCCGGCCTTGGCGGACGTACAGCTCACGGCCGGCGTGGCGGCGGCTGCGGGCGTGGCGGCGGCGACGAGCGGCACGAGCACACCCGTACCCACGGCCGCGGCCAGCACTCTGGCGCGGCGGGATATCCCAGAAGTCATGCACACCATGACTCACGGGAAAGGGCCAAAGGTTGTAGCGATTTGCGAAGACTTGTGCGAGTCGTTATCGGGCGCTGCGAGGTTTCACAGGATGGGGCCGGCTTCGTCACAGCAGCCACACTCCTGGAACCTGTTACAGCCACACTCCTGGAACCTGTTACGACTCCAACTCCTCGTCGTTCCACTGACCCCTGCGGAAACTCTTGACGCCGCCTTTCCCGCCGGGATACTTGCGGTCGACAGCGTGTCAACTTCCCCACCAGTAAAGAGATTTGGCTTCCGCTGTCCGAGATCCCGAACGTCGTACGAAGTTTCGCAAGCTTTCGACGGCCCCCCACAGGAGGATCCTCAATGAACCCACGCAAGGCGCTCATAGCTGCCCTGACGGCAGCACTACTGGCCGGYCCAGGTGCCGCTGCCGCCGAGGCGGGACCAGCCCGAGCTGGTGCCCACGCCGATGGTGTGGGCGATCTCGTGCAGGGCCGTCCGCTCGGTCATGTAGC
>NZ_NGFN01000059.1 GCF_002148965.1 Streptomyces swartbergensis
CCGCCGCCTTGACCGCCGTGGTGGACGACAGCTCGATCAGCGGCCGGGCAAGGCCCCCCAGCGCCGCGTCCAGGACCTGGCGCGTCCCGGAGCCCTTCTCACGCAGGATCAGCGGGGTCGACGCGAGTTCCCCCGCCGCCAGGGGCCGCCGTCGACGGGCCCAGGGATGGGCAGGAGCCGTGACCACTATCAGCCGGTCGTGGGCGATGACCACCGAGTCCAGCCCCGTCGGGACCGTCAGCCCCTCGACGAACCCCACATCCGCCTCGTCCGACAGCAGCCGTTCCGCGACCACCGTCGAGTTCCCGGCATGCAGAGACACCGCCGTGTCGGGCCGCTGGGCGCGCAGCGCGAGCAGCCAGCCCGGCAGCAGATACTCGGCGATCGTCATGCTCGCCGCCACCCGCAACCGGGAGTCGCGGCGATCGCGCAGCGCCTGCGCCCCCACGTCGAACGCCTCCGCCGCCTCGACGATCCGCCGCGCCCAGTCCGTCACCAGCGCACCGGCGTCCGTGAGCCGGGACCCGCGCGGTGAGCGGTCGACCAGCGCCACCCCGAGCTGCCGCTCCATCGACCGGATCCGGCTGCTGGCCGCGGGCTGGGTGATGCCGAGTTCCCGCGCCGCCCCGCCGAGGCTGCCGAGCCGCGCCACCGCCAGCAGCAACTCCAGACCGCCCAGATCCGGCACCCGGTGCGCCAGGGACCCGGTGGTCGGGGCCCCACCCTGCTCTTCCGTCCTGCTCATAAACCCAGCTTATGTCGCCATAGGGGCACACTCCCTGGTGGCGGGGTGCCCACGGCCCGACCGTGGAGTCATGGTCACCCCGGTCCAGTCCCTTCCGTGCGCAGTCTTCGTCCGTCACCTCGGGCCCAACTGGTACGCCACCGTCATGGGCACCGCCGTCGTCGCCACCGCCGGGGCCGCCCTGTCACCGCACGTCCCCGGGCTGCGCGACGCGCTCGCCGGTGCCTGGGCCCTCTCGCTGGTCCTGCTCGTCACCCTGCTCTGCGCCCGGGCCGTGCACTGGGCCCGCCACCGGGACCAGGCCCGCGCCCACCTCCTCGACCCGGCGACGGCCCCGTTCTACGGCTGCCTCGCCATGGCCCTGCCGGCCGTCGGCGGCGGGGCCCTCGCCGTCGGCCGGGACTGGATCGGCGTGCGGGCGGCCGTCGCGCTCGACGCCGTCCTGTTCACCGCCGGTACCGTGCTCGGGCTGGCCGCCGCCGTCGCCGTGCCGTATCTGATGGCCGTACGGCACCGGGTCGAGCCGGGGCAGGCCACGCCCGTCTGGCTGCTGCCGCTGGTCGCGCCCATGGTGTCCGCCGCCGTCGGGCCGCCGCTGGTGCCCCATCTGCCTCCCGGTGAGGCCCGGGAGACGCTGCTCCTCTTCTGCGTCGCGCTGTTCGGGCTCAGCCTGCTCGCGACCCTGCTCATGCTGCCGCTGGTCTTCGGGCGGCTGATCACCGGCGGACCGCTGCCGCTCGCCCTCACCCCGACGCTGTTCCTGGTGCTCGGGCCGCTCGGGCAGTCCACGACCGCTGTCGGGGCGTTCGCGGACGTCGCCCCAGGGGTCGTACCGGCGCCGTACAGCCAGGGTTTCGGTGTGCTCGCCGTGCTCTACGGCGTGCCCGTGATGGGGTTCGCGCTGCTGTGGTTCTGCCTCGCCACCGCCCTGGTGCTGTGCGCCCGGCGGCACGGGATGCGGTTCTCGATGACCTGGTGGTCGTTCACCTTCCCGGTCGGCACCTGTGTCACGGGCGCCGAGGCGCTGGGCCGGCACACCGGGCTCGTGGCCTACGCGGGGCCGGCGGTGGTGCTGTACGCGGTGCTGGTCGCCGCGTGGGGTACCGCCGTCGCGGGGACCGTGCGCGGGCTGCTCAGGGGCGAGCTGCTCGCAGGGCCCGGCCCAGTACCCGCGGCGCCTCGGCCAGCGACGGCCCGTACCACGTCAGGTGCCGTCCGCTGACGAGCGCGCAGGGCAGGCCCGGGAAGGCCTCGGGGCCGTCGTCGGCGGTGAAGCGGTACGGCTCGTCCGGGAGGATCACCACGTCCGGTGCTGCGGCACGGAGTTCCTCCAGCGGGATGCGGGGGTAGCGGTCGGGGTGCGCCGCGTGGAGGTGGTCGACGCCGAGGCGGGCGAGGACGTCGCCGGCGAAGGTGTCGCGGCCCAGGACCATCCACGGGCGGCGCCAGATCGGTACGACCGCCGTCAGACGGGCCGGGGGCGGCGGCAGGGACGACCAGGTCTCCTCCGCCTCGTCGAGCCAGCGCGGGCGGGCCGCCACCCCGCAGGCGTCCAGGACGCGTGCCAGTTCCCGGAAGGCCTGCGGCACGTCGCGGATCTGCGTCACCAGGACCTCGACGCCCGCCGCGCGCAGGGCCGCGAGGTCGGGTTCGCGGTTCTCCTCCTCGTTGGCGATCACCAGGTCGGGGGCGAGGGAGACGATCCGGTCGGTCTTCGGGTTCTTCGTGCCGCCGACGCGTACGACGTCGAGGCCGGGCGGATGCGTGCACCAGTCGGTGGCGCCGACCAGGGCGCCGGGAGCCGACCGGGCCACGGCCTCGGTCAGCGACGGGACCAGCGAGACGACCCTCACCGGCGTGGCCGGTCCCGGACCGCCTCGATGTGTTCCGCCACGGCGACGACGATCACCCGGGTATCGGACTCCGCCGCCCGCCAGCGGTGTCGCACACCGCCGGTCAGGTACAGCGTGTCGCCGCGGCCGAGCCGGTAGGCGCGGCCCTCCGCCTCGATCTCCACCGCGCCGTCGGCGACGTACATCAACTGGTCGTTGCGGTACTGGAACTCACGGCCGGCGTCGTGGTCGCCGGTGAACTCGGAGGCGTGCATCTGGTGGTGGCCGCGCACCAGGGACCGGGTCCGGGGCTGGGGCAGCGGTTCGATGTCGTCGGCGCGGACGACGTCCACGCTGCACGCCGGGTCGGCCGCGGCGAGGAGCTCGACCGCGGTGGTGCGCAGGGCGTCGGCGACCTTCTCCAGGGAGCTTGTGCTGGGCCGTGCCCGGTCGTTCTCGACCTGGCTGAGGAACGGGACGGACAGGCCGCTGCGCTCGGCCACGACGGCGAGGGTGAGCTCCAGCGCGCGGCGCCGCCGACGCACGGCCGCGCCCACTCGAAGAGGCTGTTCTTTGTGGTCGCCCATCGCTCCGGCTCCCTCCTTCGCCCGTCGGTCCGATCCCGGTGCGCCGGTGTCCCGGCGCACTGCTTCTGTTGAGTTGTCTGCACCCTACGCATGTTCGGCAAACCGTTGCATGCGCCCGTCACATCGATGTCACACGAGGCGGTGCGCGACCTCACAGTTCGCGCCAGCCGATCCGCCGTCCCCGGGGGCGGCGCGCGGATTCCTCTGCGGGAGGAACAGGGAGGGAGAAGGGGTTCGGGGGGTGGCGTAGCGCTCTGTGGTTGTCCGGATCCTGCTCGTGGGTCCGGGTAACGGGTGGGGGTCCGGTTACGGTGAGGGTACGCGTACGGGGCGGGACGCGGTGTGTCGCGTCCCGCCCCGTGACGGGCCTCACTGCGGCGTCATGCGCTCCACCATGTCGGGGTGCTGCTTCAGCCACGCGGCGACGGCCTCTTCCTCATGGCCCTGGCCGCGGTTCTTGATCTCGCTCTCCAGGCTGCCGAGCTCGGACTCGCTCATCTTGAAGTTCTTGATCCACTTCGTGAGCTGCGGGTACTGCTCGGGGAACTTCTCGTTGGAGATGGTGCGGATCGTGTTGCCCTCGCCGAAGGCCTTCTTGGGGTCCTTCAGCTTGGTCAGCTTGTAGTCGCTGTACGCCCAGTGCGGCGACCAGAGGGTGACGGCGATCGGCTCCTTCTTGGCGTAGGCGCGCTTCAGCTCGGCCAGCATGGCCGGGGTGGAGCCGTCGACGACCTCGTACTCCTTGTCGAGGCCGTAGCCGGGCAGGACCTTGGTCTTCAGCAGGTTCATCTCGCCGGTGCCCGGCTCGATGCCGATGATCTTCCCGTCGAAGGTGCCGGCCTTGCCCTTGAGGTCCTCCAGGGAGTCGACGCCCTTGACGTAGGACGGCACGGCAATCTCCAGGGAGGTCGGTTCGTACCAGGTGCCGAGGTCCCTGAGCCGGTCCTTGTTCGCGTCCCAGTAGTTCTGCTGGGCGTAGGGCAGCCAGGCGTCGAAGTTGAGGTCGAGATCGCCCGAGGCCAGACCGGTGTAGACGGGGCCGACGTCCATCTGCTTCAGGTTCATCCTGTAGCCAGGCCGTTCGAGGACGTTCTTCCACAGGTACGTGACGGCGATGTCCTCGTCCCAGGGGAACCAGGCCACGTTCAGGGGCCGCTTGGCCTCGGCGGGTGTGCTGCCGGCGGCGTCCTTGACCGGGGCGAGCTTGTCGACGAGGCCGGGGTTCTGCTTCAGCCAGGCGCGCACGGCGTCCTGCTGCCTGCCCTTGCCCGCCTTGTTGATCTCGGCTTCGAGGCTGGTGAGCTGCTTCTCGCTCATCCGGAAGTCCTTCAGCCAGCCGGCGACCGTCGGGTCGTCGTCCGCGAAGCCCTTGCGGGCCAGCGTGTGCACGCCATCGCCCTTGCCCCAGGCGCCCTTCGGGTCCTTCAGCTTGGTCAGCTTGTAGTCGTTGTACGCCCAGTGCGGCGACCAGAGCGTGACGACGATCGGCTCCTTCTTGGCGTACGCGCGCTTCAGCTCGGCCAGCATGGCGGGCGTGGAGCTGTCGACGACCTTGTACTCCTTGTCCAGGCCGTACTCCTTGAGGACCTTGCTCTTGAGCAGGGCCATCTCACCGGCGCTGGACTCGATGCCGGTGATCTTGCCGCCGAACTCGGACGCCTTGCCCTTGAGGTCCTCCAGGGAGTCGATGCCCTTCATGTAGGAGGGCACGGAGAGCTCCAGGGACGTCTTGCCGTACCAGGCGCCCAGGTCGTCGAGCTGCTTGCCGTACTTCTTCCAGTACTGGGCGTGGGTCGTGGGCAGCCAGGCGTCCGTCTGGAAGTCGATGTCGCCCTGGGCGAGGGAGGTGTAGAGCGGTCCGGCGTCGAGCTGCTTGGCCTCGACCTGGTAGCCGCGCTGCTCCAGGATCTCCTTCCAGAGGAAGGTGGAGGCGACGCCCTCGTCCCAGGGGATGTAGCCGATGCTGATCTTCTTGCCCTGGCCGACGTCCTTGCTGCCGGCCGCGGCGGTCGAGGTGGTGCCGCCGCCGAAGACGCCCATGCCGCCCGAGATGAGGGCGAGGACGACGACGCCGATCACGGCGACGGCCGGGCGGGGCCGGTACGACCAGATCTTCAGCCCCTGGGCGGCGCGCAGCCTGGCGGCGGCGCGGCGGCCGAGCGGGGAGACCTGGGTGCCCAGCGCGCTGGTCATGCGGTCGAGGTAGATCGCGAGGATCACGATGCCGACCCCGGCCTCGGCGCCCAGGCCGACGTTGAGCTGGCCGATGGCCTGGTTGACGTCGCCGCCGAGGCCGCCGGTGCCGACCATGCCGGCGATGGCGGCCATGGACAGTCCGAGCATGATGACCTGGTTGACGCCGGCCATGACCGTGGGCAGGGCGAGGGGGAGCTGGACGCGCAGCAGGGTGTTGCGCGGTGTGGTGCCGAACGCGTCGGCGGCCTCGACCAGGTCCTTGTCGACCTGGCGGATGCCGAGTTCGGTCATGCGCACGCCCGGCGCGAGCGCGAAGATCAGCGTGGCGACGATGCCCGCGGAGGCGCCGGTGCCGAAGAAGAGGATCGCCGGGATGAGGTAGACCATCGCGGGCAGCGTCTGCATGAAGTCCAGGACGGGCCGGACCAGACCGCTGACACGGTCGGAGCGGGCCGCCCAGATGCCCACCGGTATGGAGATCACCAGCGCGATGACGGTCGCCACAAGGACGAGCGCCAGGGTGATCATCGCGTTCTCCCACAGGTCGAGGGAGTCGATGAACGCGAATCCCACGAAGGCGAGGACACCAGCGAGGGTGCCGCGCAGCCAGAAGGCGATCACGGCGAAGATGCCCGCGAGGAGCAGCGGTTCGGGGGCCTGGAGGACGGCGTTGATGCCGTCGTAGAGGCCGAGGAAGACGGTCTTGCAGAAGTCGAACAGCCACCCCATGTGGGTGGTGAGCCAGTCGACCGCGTCGTTGACCCAGGTGCCGAGCTGAATCCTAGGCACGGGCGATCACCTTCTCTCCGCCCGTGTCCCGCGGGGAGTCGCAGGGCTCCGGGGTGGTGTCCCGCTCGTCGCCGAGGAAGCCGACCAGGCGCTGCCGGGGGACGACGCCGATCAGCTTGTTGTCCTCGTCCACGACCGAGACGGGGTGGGAGAGCCGGGCGCTGATCGCGCACAGCTCCGTGAAGGGGGTGCGGGCCGTGGCGGTCTCGCAGTGGCAGCCGGGGTCGTCGCCGGTGACCGAGGTGTCCATGAGCTCGCCCGCGGTCAGCACGCGGGAGCGGTCGACGTCCTGGGTGAAGGAGGCGACGTAGTCATTGGCCGGCCGCAGCAGGATGTCCTGCGCGGTGCCGTTCTGCACGATGCGGCCGTCGCGCATGACGGCGATGCGGTCGCCGAGGCGCATGGCCTCGTTCAGGTCGTGGGTGATGAAGACGATCGTCTTCTTGAGTTTCTGCTGGAGCTCCAGCAGCTGGTCCTGCATGTCGCGGCGGATCAGCGGGTCCAGGGCGCTGAAGGACTCGTCCATCAGCAGAAGGTCGGCGTCGGTGGCGAGCGCGCGGGCGAGACCGACGCGCTGCTGCATGCCGCCGGACAGCTCGTCGGGCCAGGACTTCTCCCAGCCGGCCAGGCCGCACAGGGCGAGCGCCTCGTCGGCGCGGCGTACGCGCTCGGCGCGGGGCACGCCCTGCACTTCCAGACCGTAGGCGGCGTTCTCGCGCACGCTGCGGTGCGGGAAGAGCGCGAAGTGCTGGAACACCATGCTGATCTTCTTGGAGCGGACCTCGCGCAGCTCGCGGTCGCCGAGCGTGGTCAGGTCCTGGCCGTCGAAGCGCACATGTCCGGAGGTCGGTTCGAGCAGGCCGTTCAGCATGCGCAGCAGGGTGGACTTGCCGGAGCCGGACAGGCCCATGACGACGAAGATCTCGCCGGGCTCCACGGTGAAGGACGCGTCGATCACGGCGGCGGTCGCGCCCTGGGCGCGCAGCTCGTCCCGGTCGGCCCCGTCGCGGAGCCGCTGGACCGCCTGGTCCGGTCTCCGGCCGAACACTTTGTACAGGCTCTCTGCCTGCAGCCTTGCTGACACGTGCACCTCAATTTCCACGGAGACAGAAAGAGCGAGGGCAGGACGCAAATGTTGAATTGCGCAACCAGCCTCGCTGCGGGGCGGCGCCTCCCCCCGATTCCGCATCCCAAACGCCCAAGTGGGGCGCGTCACATCTGAGACGCGTGACTGTCGGTGGCGTACGGCATGATGCGTGGCGTGACCGGACGACTGATGCTCCTCGACACCGCCTCCCTGTACTTCCGCGCCTACTTCGGCGTCCCGGACTCGGTGAAGGCACCGGACGGCACGCCGGTGAACGCCGTGCGCGGGCTGCTCGACTTCATCGACCGCCTGATCCGGGACCACCGGCCGGACGACCTCGTGGCCTGCATGGACGCCGACTGGCGGCCGCACTGGCGGGTGGAGCTGATCCCCTCCTACAAGGCCCACCGCGTCGCCGAGGAGCACACGGCCGGCCCGGACGAGGAGGAGGTGCCCGACACGCTGTCGCCGCAGGTGCCGGTCATCGAGGCGGTGCTGGACGCGGTGGGCATCGCGCGCGTGGGCGTCGCGGGGTACGAGGCCGACGACGTGATCGGCACGTTCACCGCGCGGGCGAAGGGCCCGGTCGACATCGTCACGGGCGACCGCGACCTGTACCAGCTCGTGGACGACGCGCGCGGGGTGCGCGTGCTGTACCCGCTGAAGGGCGTGGGCACACTGCAGCTCACCGATGAGGCATGGCTCCGTGGGAAGTATGGGGTCGACGGCAGCGGGTACGCGGATCTGGCCCTGCTGCGCGGCGACCCGAGCGACGGCCTGCCGGGCGTGCCCGGCATCGGCGAGAAGACGGCCGCCAAGCTGCTGGCCGAGTTCGGGGACCTGGCGGGGATCCTGGCGGCGGTCGAGGACCCGGGGTCGAAGCTGACGCCGACGCAGCGCAGGCGGCTGGACGAGGCGCGCCCGTATCTGGCGGTCGCACCGAAGGTGGTCCGGGTCGCGCACGACGTACCGCTGCCGGACGTCTCGACGGCGGTGCCGCGGACGCCGCGCGACCCGGCGGAGCTGGAGGTACTGGCGGCCCGCTGGGGACTGGGCGGGTCACTGGAGCGCCTGCTGACGACGCTCGCGGCATGACCTGTGCGGGGGCTGACGGTCTTCCTGTGGCCGGTGACCCTCATCAACTTCTCAGCCAAGAGGTGTTAAGTGGGGGCGAAGTGCTAACTTAGGTAAGCCTAACTATGCGAATCAGGGAGGTCCTCATGGCAGAGCGACCGGGACGCCAGCCGCGCAAGCCGCACTCCGCTCAGGTCGTCCGCACCGAGCGGCTGACCCCGCACATGCAGCGCGTGGTGCTCGGTGGCGAGGGCCTCGCCGACTTCGCGGTCGGTACGTGCACCGACCACTATGTGAAGCTGCTGTTCCCGCCGGAGGGCGTGACCTATCCGGAACCCTTCGACGTGCAGCGCATCCGCGACGAGCTGCCGCGCGACCAGTGGCCGGTGACCCGGACGTACACGGTGCGCCACTGGGACGCCGAACACCGCGAGCTGACCCTGGACTTCGTCATCCACGGCGACGAGGGCCTGGCCGGCCCGTGGGCGGCGCGCGTCCAGCCGGGCGAGACCGTGCGGTTCATGGGCCCCGGCGGGGCGTACGCGCCCGACCCGGACGCCGACTGGCATCTGCTCGTCGGCGACGAGAGCGCGCTGCCGGCGATCGCCCGCTCCCTGGAGGCACTGCCGCGCGGGGCCAGGGCGTACGCCTTCGTGGAGGTCTCCGGCCCCGAGGAGGAGCAGAAGATCGACTCGGACGTGGAGGTCGTCTGGCTGCACCGCGGTGACCGGCCGCTCGGCGAGGCGCTCGTCGAGGCCGTGCGGGGCCTCGCGTTCCCCGAGGGCCGGGTGCACGCCTTCGTCCACGGCGAGGCGCACTTCGTGAAGGAGCTGCGGCAGCTGCTGCGCGTCGAGCGGAGCGTCCCGCGCGAGGACCTGTCGATCTCCGGCTACTGGCGCCGCGGCCACAACGAGGACGGCTGGCAGGCCTCGAAGCGGGAGTGGAACGCGCGCATCGAGGCCGAGCAGGAGCGCACCCCCGCCGCCTGAGCGCGCGAGCACGCCACTGCGCCCCGGGCAGGCCGCGGTCAGTCTCCCCGCACGCGCGCGTGCAGATGCATGTCGTGCCAGCCGTCCGGATGCAGGATGGCGCTGCGCTTGGTGCCTTCGAGGGCGAACCCGGTCCGCGAGGCGACACGGCAGGAGGCCTCGTTGCGCACGGCGTGCAGCAGTTCGAGACGGTGGAAACCGATCTCGTCGAGCGCCCAGCGGGCGAGCGCGGTCGTGGCCCGGGCGGCGACGCCCCGGCCGCGTGCCGCCGGGACGGTCCAGTACGCCACTTCGGCCACGCCGTCGTCGAGCCGTATCTCACGCAGCGCCACCCGCCCCAGCAGCCGGTCGGAGTCCGCGTCGACGACGGCCCACTGCGCCTCCCGCTGCTCCTCCCACGCCTGATGCCAGTCACGGATCCAGCCGGCGACCTCCTCCTCGGAGTCGGCGGTCCGGGCGTGCCACCGGTGCATCACGGGGTCCTGGAAGACCTCGTACACCGCCGGGGCGTCCCCGGTTCGCCAGGGGCGCAGGAGGAGTCCGTCGCCGGTGGCCAGGGTGGGCTGCGGGCGGCCGGTGAAGACCTTGGGCGAAAGGACCGGGCTGATGAGGAAGGGCATGCCCACATCCTGGCAAGGGCACGATGGGTGACCCCAGTGGTTTTCCGCCGGTGCCCGCCCGCCTCGTACGCTGGGCCGCGATGAGACGCAGGACCCGCATTCCGCCCGCTCCCCTGCCGCAGCGCCACGGGGTGGACCCGGTGCGCGTGCAGCTGCCCGCCGCGGGGGCGTGGGCCACGGTGCGTGAACACCTGGTGGAGCGGCTCTCGGGGGCCGGTGACGGGGTCGTCGACGGGATGTTCGACGCGGGGCGGATCGTCGGGGCGGACGGGCGGGCCGTGCCGGCGGACTCGCCGTACGTGCCCGGGATGTTCGTGTGGTTCCACCGGGAGCTGCCCGACGAGGTGCCGGTGCCGTTCCCGCTGGAGGTCGTGTACCGGGACGAGCACATCGTCGTCGTCGACAAACCCCACTTCCTCGCCACCACCCCGCGCGGCAGCCATGTCGCCGAGACCGCGCTGGCCCGGCTGCGCCGCGAGCTGGACCTCCCGACGCTCGGCGCGGCGCACCGCCTGGACCGGCTCACCGCCGGGCTCGTGCTGTTCACCGTGCGGCCCGAGGAGCGCGGCGCGTATCAGACGCTGTTCCGCGACCGGCGGGTGCGCAAGGAGTACGAGGCCGTCGCCGCGCACGRTCCCGGCCTCGCCCTGCCCCGGACCGTGCGCAGCCGGATCGTGAAGGAGCGCGGAGAGCTCACCGCCCGGGAGGTGGCGGGCGAGCCCAACGCCGTCAGCCGCGTCGAACTCGTCGAACACCGCCCGGACCGGGCCGGCGGACTCGCCCGGTACCGGCTCGTGCCCGGCACCGGGCAGACCCATCAGCTGCGCGTGCACATGACCGCGCTGGGCGTGCCGATCCTCGGCGACCCGCTCTACCCCGAGATCACCGCTCCCGTGCCGGCCGGTGACTTCCGGCGCCCCCTCCAACTACTGGCTCGGGCCCTGGAGTTCACCGACCCGGTCACGGGCGTGGAGCACCGGTTCCGCAGCGGCCGGGTGCTCGCGGCCTGGGCGTCGTACGACCGGTGGGCCGCCGGGACGCACGACGGTCCGTCGGACGGTCAGTAACCCCGCCACCAGCTCAGGAAGCGCTGCCAGACGCCCTTGCGGCGGGCCGGTTCCTCCGCCGCCGGCTGTGGGGGCGCCGGAGCCGGCTGAGGCTGCGGCTGTGCGGCCACCGGCGCCGACTGGGGCTGGGGCTGCGGCTGCGGCTGCGTGGTGCCGATCTGCCAGTCCGAGCGCTGTGCGGGGACCGGCTTGTGGTTCGGCGTCTGCGTCACGTCCTGCGGCGGCTTGGGCGCGAACTGCACCGGCAGTGCCACGAGATGCCGGGAGGCGATGGACGCCGTCCAGCGCAGTTCGTCCTCGTCGCAGTCGAGTTCGACGTCCGGCAGCCGCATCAGCAGCGCGTCGACGCCGACGTCGGCGATGGAGCGGCCGATGTCCTGACCGGGGCACTCGTGCGGGCCGCCGCCGAAGGCGAGGTGGGACCGGTTGCCCTGCATGCTGGCCTTCAGGTCCGGCCGCACCCGCGGGTCGACGTTGGCCGGAAGCGGGGCGAAGAGCAGTCCGTCGCCCCGGCGGATGCGCTGCCCGCCCAGCTCGGTCTCCTGCTTGGCGAAGTAGGCGAAGACCGTGCTGAACGGCGGCTCGTTCCACAGCGACTGCTCCACCGCCTCCGGCACCGTCATCTGGCCGCCGTTGAGCTGGGCCCGGAAGCGCGGGTCGATCAGCACCGTGAGCAGCACGTTGGACAGCAGGTTGGTGGTGGCCTCGTAGGCGGCGAAGAGCACCAGGCGCAGGTGCTCCCTGACCTCGTCGTCGGTCAGCCGGGCCGGGTGGGTGATCAGGTAACTGGCCAGGTCCTCCTCCGGCTGGGCGCGGCGCCGGACGGTGAGCCGGCTCAGGGCGTCCATGACGTAGGAGTGGCTGGCGATCGCCGTCTCGGTGCCCTTGAGCGCGTCGCGGGCGGACTCGACGAGACGGTCGTTGTACTCCTCGGGCATGCCGAGGATCTCGCACATCACCGCCATCGGCAGGTGCTCGGCGAACTGGCCGACGAGGTCGGCCTCGCCCTGCTCGCAGAAGCGGTTGACGATGGCCTGCGTGCTGCGGTTGATGTAGCGGCGCAGGCTGCGGAAGTCGATGGTCGAGATGGCGCCCTGCACCGCGCCGCGCAGCCGCTTGTGCTCGTCGCCCTCGGCGTGCGAGGCGATGGGCTGCCAGGCGATGTGCGGCATCAGCGGGTGATCGGGCTTGACCAGGCCGTCCCTGAGCGGGGTCCAGATACGGCTGTCCCGGCAGAACTGCGTGGGCGAGCGCACCATGTGCAGGTTCTCGGCGTGGCCGAGCACGATCCACATCGGTACGTCGTCGTGGAGCAGCACCGGCGCCACGGGGCCGTGCTCCTTCCGCAGCTGCTCGTACAGCGCCGACAGGTCCTCCGACTCGTGCAGCCGGTGCAGTCCCCCGGGCCCGAGGCCGTGCGCGGGGCAGCCGGGGGGCGGGCCGGTCCGGGAGGCGTCCGTACCGGTCGGGGCGTGGGATTCAGGCGTCACAGTGGTCGCTCCGAAACTGAAGTGAATCCAGGTGTGTACGGGGGCAGGGTGGGGCGTGCGCTGACAAGGGATCAGGGACGCGAGCCCGTCATGGCGAGCGAGTGCAGGAAGCGCATGAGGGTCATCAGGACGTCACGGCTGGAGGCCCGCCGCCGCGCGTCGCACTCGATGATCGGGATGTCCGGCGTGAGGTCGAGGGCCGTGCGCAGCTCCTCGATGGCGTAACGGGGGGCGTCGGGGAAGGAGTTGACGGCGACCACGAACGGCACGCCGCGCTCCTCCAGGCGCCCCATCACGTCGAAGCTGACCTCCAGCCGACGGGTGTCGATCAGCACCACCGCGCCGAGCGCGCCCTCGAACAGGCCGTTCCACAGGAACCAGAAGCGCTGCTGGCCGGGCGTGCCGAAGAGGTACAGCACGAGCTGCTCGGTGATGCTGATCCGCCCGAAGTCCATCGCCACGGTGGTGGCGGTCTTGGTCGCGGAACCGAAATTGTCGTCGACACCGATGCCGGCCTGCGTCATGGTCTCCTCGGTGGTCAGCGGTGTGATCTCGCTGACGGAGCCGACCATGGTCGTCTTGCCGACGCCGAAGCCACCCACGATCACGATCTTGGCCGCGGCCTGTGCCGTGTGGGGCAACTGGTCCTCGGCCCGGGGGCCCGGGATGGTGTCAGAGCCTTTGAAGTCCATTCATCACCGCTTCGAGGAGGGAACGGTCGGTGCGTTGCTTGCGGACGATCGGGGCGCGCGCCTGCACCAGTTCCGCCGTCAGCAGCTCGGTGAGCAGCACGCCCATCGCGCTGTACGGCAGGTGGAGGTAGGCCGACAGCTCGGCCACGGACAGGGGGGCGGCGCAGAGCCGGAGCACCGCCGCCTGCTCGGGAGAGGCGGAGGGCGGCGGGTCCGTGGCACGCGCCACGATTAACGTCACCAGGTCGAGCTCGGCCCGTTCACCGTCCGGGCCGGCCACCACGTACATCCGCTCGGGGTTCCTGACCTTCCCCTCGCCCTCCTGGGGCGGGGGCGGTTCCGGTGCGGGGTCGCGCCGTTGGCGTTGCGGAGGAGTCATACGATCTGCCCGTTCCGCCGGGGCGGAGTGGTGAGATGGCCGCCGATCCGGACGACCAGGTCGCGCATCATCGCGCTCATCCGGCCGGGTTCGCACCGCACGTCGGAGAGCACCGCGAGGAAGGCGTTGGCTCCGGCGCTCATCAGGTAGAAGTAGCCGCGGTCGATCTCGATCATGACGAGCTTCATCTCGCCGTCGCCGACGGTGAGTTCCTGGCAGACGCTGCCCGCGAGGGACTGCAGGCCGGCGCAGGCCGCAGCGACCCGGTCGGCCGCGTCGGGCTCGCCGCCGTAGCGGGCGATGCGCAGACCGTCGGCCGAGAGCACCACGATCATCTCGATGCCCGGCACGCCGTCGGCGAGCTGCTTGAGCATCCAGTCGAAGTTGCCTCGCTGCTGGATCACTTGAGGTCCCCCTCGTCGTCGGCCTCGGTGGGAGCCGGGTCGTTGAGCAGGTGCAGGTACTTGGTCGGGTTCCGGATGAAGTCGGTCGGGTGGGTGCCGGGCTCGATACCCTGCTTGAGCCCCTCCCAGAAGGCCTCGAGGCCCTTGCCGGGGGCGTCGGGAGCGCTCATGTCGCGCAGGGGCTTGGGCTCGGGCTCCGCCACCGCCGCCCAGGGGTTGTACTCGCCCCGTTCGGCGGCCTCCCGGTCGGCCTTCTCGTTGGCCTCCTGCTGGGCGAGTCGCTCGGCGAGCGGCATCTTCACCCTGCTGCGGCGCTGCGGCAGGCCGTTCGGCGTCCACTCGGTGACCTCGGGGACGTCGTCGTCCTCCAGGGAGACCGTGGCGGGGATCTTCGGGCTGGTGGGGCGTCGCCTCTTGGGCGCGCGCTTCGGGCCCTCGGGGATGCCGACCGTCATCGGGATGCCGGTGGCGCCGATGCCGTGGGCGAGTCCGACACCGGGCTCGTGGGTGATCATCTGGCTGGGCACGATGAGGATGGCGCGGACGCCGCCGTACGCGGAGGCCCGCAGCGAGACCTGCATGTTGTACGCCGTGCACAGGCGGCCCACGACGGCGAGGCCGAGGCGCGGGTGCTCGCCGATGTCCTGCAGGTCGACGCCCGCCTTGGCGGCCTCCAGCATGCCCTCGATCCGGGCGCGTGCCTCCTCGTTGAGGTTGACACCGCCGTCCTCGATCTCGATGCACACGCCGGTCTGCACCTCGGTGGCGGTGACGTGCACCTTCGTCTGCGGCGGCGAGTAGCGCGTGGCGTTGTCGAGGAGCTCGGCGGCGGCGTGGATGACCGGCTCGACGTAGATGCCCTTGACGCTGACCTTGGCGATGGAGGACAGCTGGATGCGCCGGTACTCCAGGATGCGGGACATGGCGCCGCGCAGCGTGCTGTACAGGGACACCGGCTCGGGCCACTGCCGTCCGGGGCGGCCGCCGCCGAGGACGGAGACGGAGTCGGCGAGGCGGCCGATCAGGGCGTTGCCGTGGTCGATGCGCAGCAGGTCGTCGAAGACCTCGGGGTTGCGGCCGTGGTCCTCCTCCATCTCCCGGAGTTCCTCGGCCTGCTGGTGGATGATCGCCTGGACGCGGCGGGCGACACTGACGAAGGAGCGCGCGGCGGCGTCCCGCATGGTCACTTCGCGGTCGACGATCTTGAGCACCGTCAGCAGCGTCTCGGCCTGCGGGGCGGGGAGGTCGCGGTACTCGGGGTTGGCCAGGCCGAGCTTGCGAATCACCTCCCTGGGGGATTCTCCGGTGCTCAGCAGTTGGAGCGCCGCGGGGATGATCTCCCTCGAGAAGCGGACCAACTCGTGCTCGTGGGCGGCGATCCGCTGTTCCAGATGCGCGCTGTGACGGGCGTGCTCGCCCCGCTGCTTCCGCAGGGCACGGCCGCGGCGCACCGCCTCGGCCGCCGTCGCGATCACCAGCACGGTGGCGATGCCACCGCACCAGCCGACGGCGAGCCGGGCCGGCGCCGTCACCAGGGCGACAGCGGCTCCGGTCGCCGCGGCCATCGCTATGGCCGGCAGCAGCAGCACGCGCGTGTAGGGGCGTTCACCGCGGCCGGGAGGGGATTGAACACTCACCATGTGGGCCTTCTGAAAGGAGTCGGCTGGGGTTCGGAAGGACTTGCAAGGGGGTATGTCATGAAGCTGTAGGACTCTTCCGCACATTGGGGAACAAGCGCACGAATTCATCTCAAGCCGGTGCGCTGCGGGCGAGCTTAGTCCGACCGGATCATCGCCGTGTCATATTCAGCAACTGCCGGAAACCGGTCGCGAAGGGATAGTACGCTCAGTCTTTTACACGCTGCGACATCGTTCGAATACGACGCGTGACGGCGTACAGGCATACGAAAGCCCCTCACCCCAACGGATGAGAGGCTTCGGAACAACGCCCTCCAAGGGCGCGGGGCTGCGTCGATTTGTGGCCCCGCCGCGCGGGCGCGAGCAACCACGAACCACCGGCACCCGCGCTGCAACGATCACCCCACCGACGAGTAGGCGACAACTCCCCGCAGCAACAAGTCCACGGCCTTACGGGCGTTCTTCACCACTGAAGACCCTTGCGGAGCGGCCGCAGCGATCTGCCCCAGCACGTCGATGACCTGCTTGCACCACCGTACGAAGTCCCCCGCCGGCATCTCCGCCTCGCGCAGCACCTCGTCGAGCCCCTTGCCGGAGGCCCACATGTACGCGGCCCAGGCGAACCCGAGATCCGGCTCACGCTGCCCGACCCCCTCGCTCTGGGTGATCCGGAACTCCTCCTCCAGGGCGTCCAGCCGCCCCCAGATCCGCACCATCTCGCCCAGCGCGGCCTTCGCCTTCCCCGACGGCAGCTTCGGCGCCAACGCGTCGTCCCCGACGCGCGCCTCGTACACCAACGCCGAGACACACCCTGCCAGTTCGGCCGGGCCGAGCCCCTCCCAGACGCCCTCGCGCAGGCACTCGCTGGCGAGCAGGTCCAGCTCGCCGTACAGCCGCGCGAGCCGCTTGCCGTGCTCGGTGACCTCGTCTGCGCGCAGGTAGTCCATCTCGGTCAGCAGCGCCACGATGCGGTCGAACGTCCGCGCGATCGTGTTCGTACGGCCCTCGATGCGCCGCTCCAGCTGCGAGGTGTCCCGCAGCAGCCGGTGGTAGCGCTCGGCCCAACGGGCGTGGTCCTCACGGTCGTTGCACCCGTGGCAGGGGTGCGCGCGCAGAGCGGTCCGCAGCCGGGCGATCTCGCGGTCGTCGGCCGCCTGGGAGCGCCGCTTGTTGTGCCGGTCCGCCGAGATGTGCCCGGCCTTGGTGCGCAGCGCGGACGCGAGGTCCCGACGGGACTGCGGGGAACGGGGGTTGAAGGACTTCGGGATCCGCATCCGCTCCAACGGCTCGACCGGCACCGGGAAGTCGATGGCCGCCAGTCGCTTCACCTGCCGCTCGGCGGTCAGCACCAGCGGGCGCGGCCCGTCGTGGTGGTCGAATCCGCGATGGCCGTTGGAACGGCCCGCGGGCAGGCCCGGGTCCAGCACCAGCGCCAGGCCCGCGTACTTGCCGGTGGGCACATGGATGACGTCACCGGGCTTCAGCTTCTCCAGCGAGACGGCGGCCTCCGCGCGCCGCTGTGCCGCGCCCTGCCGGGCCAGCTCGTTCTCCCGGTCCTTCAGTTCGCGGCGCAGCCGCGCGTACTCCTCGAAGTCGCCGAGGTGGCAGGTCATGGAGGCCTTGTAGCCCTCCAGCCCCTCCTCGTTGCGCTGCACCTGCCGGGAGATCCCGACGACCGACTTGTCCGCCTGGAACTGCGCGAAGGACGTCTCCAGCAGCTCGCGCGAGCGGTGCCGGCCGAACTGTTCGACGAGGTTGACCGCCATGTTGTACGACGGCTTGAAGCTGGAGCGCAGCGGGTACGTGCGCGTGCCGGCCAGGCCCGCGAGGTGCTCGGGGTTCATGCCGCGCTGCCAGAGCACGACGGCGTGGCCCTCGACGTCGATGCCGCGTCGTCCGGCCCGGCCGGTCAGCTGCGTGAACTCGCCCGGGGTGATGTCCGCGTGCTGCTCGCCGTTCCACTTGACGAGCTTCTCCAGCACCACCGAACGGGCGGGCATGTTGATGCCGAGGGCGAGGGTCTCGGTCGCGAACACGGCCTTGACCAGCCCGCGCACGAACAGCTCCTCGACGACCTCCTTGAAGGTCGGCAGCATGCCCGCGTGGTGGGCGGCGATGCCCCGCTCCAGGCCCTCCAGCCACTCGTAGTAGCCGAGGACGTGCAGGTCCTCGTGCGGGATGGACGCCGTGCGCTCCTCGACGAGCGCGCGTACCCGGTGGCGCGCCTCCTCGTCGTTGAGCCTGAGGCCCGCGTACAGGCACTGCTGGACGGCGGCCTCGCAGGCGGCGCGGCTGAAGATGAAGGTGATGGCGGGCAGCAGCCCCTCGGCGTCGAGCCGCTCGATGACCTCGGGCCGGCTCGGCGTCCACACCCGGGAGCGCTGCCTGCGCTCCCGCTCGCGGTCGGCCTCGCGCAGCCGGCCGCGTCGGCGGTCCTGGAACGACGGCCGGGTCGCCTCCATGCGCGCCATGCGCGTGAGGTCGGGGTTGACGGCCTTCTTGTGGCCCTCGCCCTCCTCGAACAGGTCGTACATCCGCCGCCCGGCCAGCACGTGCTGGAACAGCGGCACGGGCCGGTGCTCGGAGACGATCACCTCGGTGTCGCCGCGGACCGTGTCGAGCCAGTCGCCGAACTCCTCGGCGTTCGACACGGTCGCCGAGAGCGAGACGAGCGTGACCGACTCGGGGAGGTGGATGATCACCTCTTCCCATACGGCGCCCCGGAAGCGGTCGGAGAGGTAGTGCACCTCGTCCATGACCACGTAGCCGAGGCCCAGGAGCGTCTGCGAACCGGCGTACAGCATGTTCCGCAGCACCTCGGTGGTCATCACGACCACCGGGGCGCTGGAGTTGACGCTGTTGTCGCCGGTGAGCAGGCCCACCCTGTCCGTGCCGTAGCGGCGGCACAGGTCGGCGTACTTCTGGTTCGACAGCGCCTTGATGGGCGTCGTGTAGAAGCACTTCTTGCCCTGCTGGAGGGCGAGGTGGACGGCGAACTCGCCGACGATCGTCTTGCCGGAGCCGGTGGGCGCGGCGACCAGCACGCCCTTCCCCGCCTCGAGCGCCTGGCAGGCCTCGATCTGGAAGGGGTCGAGGCCGAAGTCGTACATCTCGCGGAAGGAGGCGAGCGCGGTGGCCTGCTCGGCAGCGCGCTTACGTGCTGCCGCGTACCGCTCGGCCGGTGAGAGATCCTCTGTCATCGTGCTTTCGAGCGTACCGGGCCGCACTGACAACAGGACGATCATTATCCGGATCACTGAGCACGCAGTAAGCCGCGCAGAAGTGACCAGAAAGCGCTTACTGTGCCCAACAGATTCAAACTAATGTGCACACGCGCTCGTTCGGTGATCATCCTGACCCACATCGGTGGCCGAGCGCACGTCCGACCACAAGAGTCATCTGACCCGGATGAGGGGGAACACGAAGATCGCACAACGTCTCGGTGCGCTCGCGGGCACGACCGCAGTCCTGGTGGGGTTCGTCGGCACTGCGCCGGCCGCAGCCGCCGCTGACGCCGTACACCGTGGGAGCACGCCCTGCTTCAACTGGTCCTGGGGAGACGGCACCATCTCCTGGACCGTCTACGCCAGCAACACGTGCGGCTCCAGCAAGGGCCTGCAGTGGACGACCGACAGCGGCGCCATCGCCTGCATGTGGGTGGCAGGCAAGGACAAGGAAAACCACAAGTACGCTTCGAAGCCGAGGTCCAGCACGTTTCACGACGTGAGCAAGTGCCCGCCGGGAACGGGTGACTGACCCGAGCGCACGTGCATGAAAGGTGCCCCCGCCCTGCCCGGGTGGGGGCACCTCCTCGTTACCGCTTCATACTGATCAATGGGAAGCCAGGCGTCGAGACCTATGTGACGTCGTCGTAGCCGTTCACACGATCTCGGGCGGTGTCCGCCTGCTTCGGCAGGGCCGGTGCAGTCGTCACGGCTTCGACCTCACCGATGGCTTCCGGGGTGAGGTCGAGCTCCGAGGCCTCGTCGTCGGCCGGCCCCGCCGCGTCGCGACGTGCACGTCGCCTGTCGTTCGCGAGGGCGATCACGCTCGCGGCGAAGTAGAGAACCCAGATGGGACCCGCCAGAGCAAGCATGGAGATCGGGTCGGTGCTGGGGGTGGCGATCGCGGCGAACACCGTGATGCCCATGATCATGCCACGCCACCAGCCGGCGATCTTCTTGCCGGAGAGGACGCCGCCGAAGTTCAGCATGACCAGCAGCAACGGCAGCTCGAAGGAGAGGCCGAAGACGATGATCATCCGCATGACCAGCTGCAGGAGATCATCGAGGGGAAGCTGGTTGTCGCTGCCGATGATCGAGAACTCGAGCATCACGGACGCCATCTTGGGCAGCGACCAGTAGGCGAAGTACGCCCCCGTGAGGAACAGTGGGAATCCCGCGGCCACGAAGGCCAGGGAGTACTTCTTTTCGTGCCGGTGCAGGCCTGGCGCCACGAAGGCCCACAACTGGTACAGCCACACCGGAGCCGCGAGGGCCACACCCGAGGACAGCGAGACCGTGAGAGCGAGGGTGAACGGGCTCAGCAGACCGTTCTGGACGATCCGCGCACACTGGGTTTCCTCGGTGCCCTTCGCCAGTTCGGCGAAGCTGTACTGACATCCCACCGCGTCAAGGATGGGATTCGTGAAGAACTGGATGATGTCCTTGTAGAAGAAGGCGGCGACGAGCGTCGTGACAACGATCGCCAGCAGGCTCTTCACGAGCCGGTTGCGGAGCTCGCGGAGGTGCTCCGCGAGGGGCATCCGCCCCTCGGGATCCTTCTCCTTGTTGCGGGCAGACTTCAGCAACCCACGTTCCCATCTCGTGCGGCGGGCCGGAGGTCACCGGCCCTGCGTCAGCGCTTGGTCGTGTCCGTCGGCTCGTTGACCGGCCGCGAGCTGGTCACGTCACCGGGGGCGGCCTGGATGGTGCGCTGCGAGGGCTGCTCGTCGTTGTTGGGCGGGCCGGCCGGGGTCGTGGACGACTTGTTCTCGTCCTTCATCGCCTTGGCCTCGCTCTTGAGGATGCGGGCCGACTTGCCGAGCGACCGAGCCATGTCCGGAAGCTTCTTCGCGCCGAACAGCAGGATGATGACGACGAGGATGAGAATGATCTCGGGGGCTCCGAGCCTTCCGAACATAAGTCTTTACCTTCTCACCGAGGCGGCTGTGGTGGGGTGCTGTCCGACCGGTCGGACATGTGTCCGAACGATCGTGTCGACAGCGATCGTAACGCTCAGGGGTAAACGTGGGGCAATCCCTCTGCATCCCCTGTGCGTACTCCCGTCCGCGGCCAGTGCCTCGTTAACCGGGCCGCGACCAGCAGCGTACCTGTCCGAACCGCCGAGGTGACAGGGCGAAGTGTCCCAAAGCCCGACTCACCGCCGCCCGCCGGACAGCTCACAGGGCGTCCATGGACCGGGCCGCGCTCTCCGCCGCCCGCTCCAGGTCCTCCGCGGCACGGTTGATACGGCGCGCCGAGTCCGTGACCTGGCTGCCCAGGCGCTGTGCCTCGACGAAGACCCGCACGGCGAGCACCCCGAGCACGGCGAGACCCACGAATCCCACGGCAATCGCGAACATCGGCCAGAACATGACGCCGAGCCTAGACCCTTCCGGAACGCCGAATGTCCAGACCCTCTACAGGGTCGAGTGCAGCCGCAGGGTCCGCACCCCGCCGCCGGTGAGCAGCTCCACGATCCGCTCCCCCGCGGGCTTGCGGACGGACGCACCGCACTCCGGGCAGGTGAAGGAGTAGAAGGTGGTGCGGCTCGTGGCGCCGATGGCGAGGCGCAGGGCGCCCGCGGTGAGTTCGAAGCGCCCCCGGCAGTCCGGGCAGCCCGCCCG
Source organism: Streptomyces swartbergensis (assembly GCF_002148965.1). Classification (GTDB taxonomy): domain Bacteria; phylum Actinomycetota; class Actinomycetes; order Streptomycetales; family Streptomycetaceae; genus Streptomyces; species Streptomyces swartbergensis. The sequence continues at coordinate 21,437 of NZ_NGFN01000059.1, forward strand.
GAACACCACCGGGCTCACGCTTGTCATCCCGGCGAACGCGGACTCCACCGTCATGCCCATCGCACCGGACGTCACCGACTCGCTCACAGCCCTGGCTCCTCTTTCTCGGGTCGTTCGCCTTCGGGGCACCCGGGTGGGGCCGGAGCGGGCCGGCTCGCCACCGGCGTCGACCAGCTCCGCGCCCCGGCACCACGGCGGTGCCGGAGGACGGCCCTGGCAACCGGCCGTCGGCGCCCTGGGCACCCGCGGTTCACGCGCCCCTGCCGTCCGGCCCGTCCGCCACCGCCTGCGGTCCGCGCGCCTCGGCCGCCTCCACCACGTCGGCCGCCGCCAGCGCCTCGATCCCGTCGTACGCCGCCAGCGCCTCGCGGGCGGCCTTCCGGGCGCTGTCCGCCAGCTCGGACGGCGACACGATCCGGCCGTCGCGCCCGAGCCGCAGCGCCAAGCGCCGCAGCGACGCCGGCTCGGGGGTCCGCAGAGTGATACGCAGCCCGCCGTCCGGGAGCTCATCCGCACTGTCGTGCGGGTAGTACTCGGCGACCCAGCGGCCGCCGGGCCCGACCTCGACCACGACCTCCGGGTCCTCGGCCGCGGGCTGCACCAGCGCCTCGGACAGGTCCCGCAGCTCGATCTCCGGCGGTGCCGACGGCTCGTCGAGGATCTTGATCTCGGCGACCCGGTCCAGCCGGAAGGTGCGGCGCGCCTCCGAGCGACGGCACCAGGCCTCGACGTACGTGTGCCCGACGCTGACCAGGCGGATCGGGTCGATCTCCCGCTCGGTGACCTCGTCGCGCGCGGGCGAGTAGTAGCGGATCCACAGCCGGCGACGCTCGGCGATCGCCCGGTCGACGTCCGCGAAGACCCCGCCCTCGGACTCGAAGGTCACCGACAGCCGCGAGCTGGCGCCCGCCGCCTCGCCGGCCGCGGCCTCCACCTTGGCCGTCGCCCGCAGCAGTGCCTGCCGGTCGCTCTCACGCAGGCCGGGCAGCGTGGCCACGGCCCGGGCGGCGACGAGCAGGGCGGTGGCCTCGTCGGCGGCGAGCCTGAGCGGCTCGGCCGCCTCCGCCGCCAGGGCGGCCGGGTTGTGCCACCAGATGCGCTCGCCGTCGGTGTCGATGTCGAGCAGGTCGCCGCCGCGGAAGCTGGTGCCGCACATGGGCAGCACGTCGAGGTCGGAGACCAGCTCGTCCTCGGTGATGCCGAAGGCGCGCGCGACGTCCTCGACCCGGGCTCCGGGGCGCTCCCTCAGATACGTCACCAGGGAGAGCATGCGTCTGGTCTGGTCGATGGCGTTCACGGGCCTGACCGGTTTGCCTGCCACTGTCGTCCGCTCCCCCTCAGCCCTTGGCCACGGCCCGTAGCCGGTCCACCACGTCGGCCCGCAGCTCCGCGGGCTCCAGGACGACCACGTCCGGCCCGAACTCCACCAGCCAGGCGTCCAGCCCGTGGCCGTACGGAATCTCCAACTCGTCCCAGCCGTCACCGAGTTCCCGTACGGAGGTGGCCTTCGCCCGAAGGGGGTACCCCGCGTCCGAGCGCAGCCGGATCCGCGCCGAGCGGTCGGTGATCTCCCCGGCCCAGCTCGCGACGGTCTCACGGACGGTGACGACGTCCGGCACGTCAGCGGTGTACCGGCCGCCGCGCGAGCGGACCTTGCCGGTGATCCGGGACAGCCGGAAGACCCGCTCGGCGCCTCGGTCGCGGTCCCAGCCCGCGAGGTACCAGTGGCCCCTCCAGCACTCCAGCGCCCACGGCTCCACATGCCGCTGCTCGGGGTGGGCGGCGGTGGCCTTGCGGTAGTCGAACACGACGGGCCTGCGGTCCCGGCAGGCGAGCATCAGCGGTTCGAACGCCGCCTCGTGCACGGGGATGCGCGGCTCCAGGGCGCCGTGCGACCCGTACGGGTCGACGTCCTCGGGGAGGCCCGCCGCGCGCAGCTTCTGGAGGGCGCCGCTGGCGGCACCGGCGAGCCGGGCCTGCTGCCACACCTTGGCGGCGAGCCCGAGTGCGGCGGCCTCCTCGGCGTCCAGGGTGATGGGCGGGAGGCGGTTGCTGTCGCGGCGGGCCAGATAGCCGACCTCGCCGTCGAGGCTCTCGACGGTCTCGATGACCAGTCCGAGTTCGCGCAGGTCGTCCTTGTCGCGCTCGAACATGCGGTTGAAGGAGTCGTCGTTGCCGCCGGCGCCGTTGCCCGGCCCGAAGGCCTCGACGTAGGCCTCGATGGAGTCGCGCAGCTCACGCTTGCTGAGCGGCCGCCGCGTCCCGAGCAGACACAGCGCCAGGTTCATCAGACGCTCGGCCTTGGCAATGGCCATCGAAGCGCTTCGCCTCCCTATGGTGCTTACGAGCGATGACCGTACCGCCACACGGTGGCCCGGCAAAAGCCGAGGGCCCATGCCCGAACAGGCATGGGCCCCACGTGATCGAGTCTGTTCGGATCTTGCTCAGACTCCGAGCAGGTCGACCACGAAGATCAGCGTCTCGCCGGGCTTGATCGCCGGGGTCGGGCTCTGGTTGCCGTAGGCGAGGTGGGCGGGGATGGTCAGCTGGCGGCGGCCGCCGACCTTCATGCCCTGCACGCCCTGGTCCCAGCCCTTGATGACCCGGCCGCCGCCCAGCGGGAAGCGGAAGGGGGTGCCGCGGTTCCAGCTGGCGTCGAACTCCTCGCCGGTGCTGAAGGAGACACCGACGTAGTGCACGGTGACGGTCTGGCCCGCCTGCGCGACCGGGCCGTCGCCTTCCCAGATGTCCTTGATCTCGAGGTCCGCCGGGGGCTCGCCGCCCGGGAAGTCGATCTCGGGCTTGTCGATGCTCACGTCTCTAGCTCCTGCTTGTCTGCGGAAAGGCGAACACGCACAGTCTTACATCCCGCGCGCGTCACAGCTTCGCGAGGATGTCCACCGAGAAGACCATCGTGGAGTCCTTCTTGATGCCGCTGCCAGGCTGCGGCTTGTCCCCGTAGCCCAGCTCCGGCGGGACGACGATGAGGACGCGGCTGCCGACCTTCTTGCCGGTCAGGCCCTGCGCCCAGCCCTTGACGACCTGCTGGAGCGAGAACGACACCAGCTGCTTGTTGGCGTACGACGAGTCGAACTCCTTGCCGCCGTCCCACAGCACGCCCTTGTACTGCACGAGGACGCTGTTGTCGGCGGCGACCTCCTCGCCGTCGCCCTCCAGGACGTACTCCGCGACGAGCTTCTTCGGCGCGGCCGACTTGGGCACCTCGATGGAGGGCGCCTTGCCGTCGGTGTTGGTCCCGACCTTGGGCAGGTCCGCGTTGTCCTGCGGGACCTCCTTGCCCTTGGCGGAGCTCTTGGCGTTGAACGTGTCCTGCACGTCGACGACGAAGACCAGGGTGTCGGTGCCCTTGATGCCCGCCTGCGGGTTGCCCTGCGAGCCGTAGCCCCAGGCGGGCGGGACAGCCATCTCGACGCGGCTGCCGGCCTTCTTGCCGGCCAGCGCGTACCGCCAGCCGTCGATGATCTGGCCCTGGGCGAGCTGGATGGCCAGGCGGGCCTTGCGGTCGTAGGAGTTGTCGAAGACCTTGGCGGTGTTCCAGACCTGGCCCAGGTAGTTCGCGACGACGAAGTCGTTCTCCGCGATGGCCTTGCCGCTGCCCGCGACCAGGGTCTTCACCGCGAGCTGCTTCGACGGCTCTCCGCTGCCCTTGGCGATCGTCGGCTTCTCGTCGAACTTCGTGCCCGCGGTGACCGCCGGCAGCGGACCGTCGACGATCTTCGGCGGCGGGGCGGCGGACGGGGCCGACGCCGAGGGCGACGGGCTGTCGCTGGCCTTGCTCGAGTCGGACTTGTCGTCGCCGCATGCGGCGAGCGTGGCAAGTCCAGCGGGCACGGAGATGAGAAGTGAGCGTCGGCGCACTGTGGGGGCCTCGTAATCGGTCGATCTCGTTGATGGCGTGCGCGCAACTCTACGGCGTGAGCAGGGCGCCGCACTTGTAACGTACGGCGCCCGTGTGGCGTTCCGGCGATATCCCCGCCGGCGCATTCCCTCACATTCCGGCGATCAGCTTCTCCACCCGGTCGTCCACGGAACGGAACGGGTCCTTGCACAACACGGTGCGCTGGGCCTGGTCGTTGAGCTTGAGGTGAACCCAGTCGACCGTGAAGTCACGGCGCTGTTCCTGCGCGCGCCGGATGAAGTCGCCGCGCAGCCGGGCCCTAGTGGTCTGCGGCGGTACGGACTTGCCCTCGAAGATCTTCAAGTCGTTGCAGATGCGCGCTGCCTGACCCTTCTTCTCGAGCAGGTAGTACAGGCCACGACGGCGGTGGATGTCGTGGTAGGCGAGGTCTATCTGCGCTACACGCGGATGCGACATGGTCATGTTGTGCTTGGCCCGGTACCGCTCGAGGAGCTTGTACTTCATGACCCAGTCGATCTCGGTGCCGATGCGGTCGAGGTCCTCGCTCTCGATCGCGTCCAGCGTGCGGCCCCACAGCTCCAGGACCTGCTCCACGGTGCCGGTGCGGATGCCGCGGCGGTCGCAGAAGTCCAGGGCCTTCTCGTAGTACTCGCGCTGCACCTCCAGGGCGGAGGCCTCGCGTCCGCTGGCCAGGCGGACCTTGCGGCGGCCGGTGATGTCGTGGCTGACCTCGCGGATCGCCCGGATCGGGTTCTCCAGGGTGAGGTCCCGCATCACCGTGCCCGCCTCGATCATGCGCAGCACCAGGTCGGTGGCGCCGACCTTGAGCAGCATGGTCGTCTCGGACATGTTGGAGTCGCCCACGATGACGTGCAGGCGGCGGTAGCGCTCGGCGTCCGCGTGCGGCTCGTCACGCGTGTTGATGATCGGCCGGGAACGGGTCGTCGCCGAGGAGACGCCCTCCCAGATGTGCTCGGCCCGCTGGCTGACGCAGTACACCGCACCGCGCGGCGTCTGGAGCACCTTGCCCGCGCCGCACAGCAACTGCCGTGTGACCAGGAACGGAATCAGAATGTCCGCGAGCCGGGAGAACTCCCCGTGCCGGGCGACCAGATAGTTCTCGTGGCAGCCGTAGGAGTTGCCCGCCGAATCGGTGTTGTTCTTGAAGAGGTAGACGTCGCCCGCGATTCCCTCCTCGTGCAGGCGTCGTTCGGCGTCCACCAGGAGTCCTTCGAGAATGCGCTCGCCCGCTTTGTCGTGGGTGACCAGTTCGGTCACGTTGTCACATTCGGGTGTGGCGTATTCCGGATGTGAACCCACGTCGAGATAGAGGCGGGCGCCGTTTCGCAGAAAGACATTGCTGCTGCGGCCCCATGACACGACACGGCGGAAGAGGTACCGCGCCACCTCGTCAGGAGACAGGCGGCGCTGTCCCCTGAACGTGCACGTGACGCCGTACTCGTTCTCCAGCCCGAAAATGCGGCGGTCCATGAGGGAACATTACGCCCGATCCCCTGAACTGAAACGGGGTTCGAGGGCACGGTTTGGATCATTTTCCGAACCGGCGGCAACCACCGCTCCCCCACCGGGAGCTGCGAGTACCCGCCCCGTGGCGGTCAAAACCAGCAGGGACACGCCACCCGCGACACCCGGTAGGGCGAAGCCCCACAGGGTCCCGCCCTCCTCCACGACGGGCCCCGCGACGCCCGCTCCGACCGAGTGGCCCACGGTGAACGTCGTCACCAGCCAGGAGAACGCCTCGGTGACCGTGCCGCGCGGCGCGTGCCGGTCGACCAGGACGAACGCGCAGGCGATGGCGGGTGCGAGGAAGACCCCGGCCAGCGCGGTCAGCGCCACCATGGGCACCGCGTCCGGCATGAGCATCAGCGGCAGGTAACACACCACCAGAAGGGCCACCAGCACCCGCAGTCGCCGCGCGGGCTCACCGGCCCACTGCCGGGCCCCGTAGACGGAGCCGCCGACCAGTGCCCCGAACCCCAGAGCCGCCATCAGCCAGCCGTACACGACGTCACCGCCGTGGTCGTCCGCGTAGGGCACCGAGGCGACCGTGATGGACCCGAGCGCCATCCCTATGAACAGGAACGCGGCCAGCAGCGCCAGCAGCCCCGCCGAGCGCAGCGCGCCCAGCCAGTGCGCCTCGCGCGGCGCCGACCGCCACGCGCGCGAGGGCGGCGACACCACGACGGACAGCGCCCCCAGCACCCCGACCACGTTCAGCACGAGCAGCGCGGCCTGGGCGGACCACAGGGACACGCACAGCGTCACGAGCAGCGGCCCGACGGTGAACATCACCTCCTGGGCCACGGCGTCCATGGCGTACGCGGTGTGCACGTGTTCCTCCTTGCGGAGGACGGACGACCACAGAGCCCGCAGCCCGCCTTCGAGGGGCGGCGTGAAAAGTCCGGCGGCCGCGACGGCGGCGTACGCGAGGGGCAGCGACCCGATCCCTCCGAAGGCGAAGACGGCCATGGCGAGCCCGGACAGGACGGCCGCCGGCAGCTGCACACTCGGCTGCCCGCGCAGGTCCACGAGCCGGCCCAGCACCGGCTGCCCCACGGCGTTGGCGACGCCGTACACGCCCACCAGCGCCCCCGCGAGGCTGTACGAACCGCCTTCGGCCCGCACGAACAGCAGGATCGCGATGGCCGCCGTGGCATTGGGCAGCCGGCCGACGAGCGTGCCGACGAGCAGCCGGGCGGCGTGTCGCGCCCGAAGGATCTCCAGGTATCCCGTGGCCATGTCCCCGCCCTAGGTTTTACGTATAACGTCGAGTTCCATACGTACCATGGCCGCTGTTCACGAGTCCAGACGAAGGAGCAGCCCGACGGTGGCACGAGGCAGCACCCGACCCACGAGCCGGGACGTCGCCCAGGCCGCCGGCGTCTCCCAGGCGGCGGTCTCCTTGGTCCTCGGGGACAAGTGGCGCGGGCGGGTCTCGGAGGCGACGGCGCAGCGGGTCCGCGAGGCCGCCCGCGACCTGGGCTACCGCCCGAACCTGGCCGCCCGCAACCTGCGTCTGGGCCGCACCCGCACGGTCCTCCTGGTGGTCCCGGCCCTGACCACGGAGTTCTTCGCCGGCGTCTACACAGGCGCCACCCGTGTCGCCGCCGAACACGGCTTCGGGGTGGTCCTCTACCCCTCCCCCGAGGGCATCGGCCCGGCCCCGGACCCGTTCGCCTCCGCCCAGGCCGCTCTGGACGGCGTCATCGCCTCCTCGATGGCCGCGGACGCGCTGACCGCGATCCGCGGCGAGGCGCTGCCCCTGGTGATGCTGGACAGCGACCCTTCAGGAAGCCTGGGGGCGGCGACGGTGAACCTGGACATCGCCGACGGTGTCCGCCAGGCCGCGGAACACCTGCTGTCCCTCGGCCACCGACGGTTCCTCCACCTCGCGGCGGACGTACCGTCCTGGACCTTCGAGGTACGCGCCCGGGAGCTGGCGGCTCGCCTGGCCGAGGTGCCCGGTACGTCCGTCCGCACGGCCCGCTCACCGATCTCCATCGAGGGCGCGGTGACCGCGGCCGAGACCGCCCTCTCGCAGCCCGGCCCCCGCCCCACGGCCGTGATCTGCGACGACGACCAGTTGGCCGCCGGCACGTACAAGGCTGCCCGCCGCCTGGGCCTGCGCGTGCCGGACGACCTGTCGGTCACCGGCCTGGACGATCTGGCCCTCGCCACGGCGATCGACCCTGAACTAACGACGGTCCGCCTGGACGCCGAGCTGTTCGGCGAACGGGGCATGCGGGCGCTGCTGGCCGTCCTGGAGGGCCGTGAGCCCGAGAGCGGGGACATCCCGGTACGGCTGGTGGTACGGGGCTCTACGGCACCACCAGGCTTGCCGTAGGCGCGGCGCTGCTGCCGGGGCCGGTGGGCCGCAACCCGGCGGAGCGGGGTGTCGCCGACGGCTGCCGGGGCGGGG
>NZ_NGFN01000590.1 GCF_002148965.1 Streptomyces swartbergensis
CGTCCGCTTCGACCATCCGCCCCAGGCCGCGGGTCACCCCGTGCCGCCCGGCAACGCCGCGGGACACCCCGTGCCGTCCGGCGGCTACGCCCCACAGCCCGACGGATATCCGGCACAGTCCGAGACCTATCAGGCACAGCAGCCCGACGAGTACCTCCTCCAGGCACCGGACCCACGGGTGTCCGCCGACCCGGCGGCTCAGGCCGCGGGCGCCGGCGGCAAGGTCTGCGTGGCCTGCCGGGCCGGCCGCGTGGACGACGACGGCTACTGCGAGAACTGCGGCCACGCCCAGCCGCGCGAACGGGACCACATGGAGCAGGAGTCCGGCCCGGTGGCCGCGGTCAGCGACCGCGGCCTGCGCCACCACCGCAACGAGGACGCGTTCGCCATCGGCAGCACGGCGCTGCCGGACGGCTCGCCCGCCTCCGTGGCCATCGTCTGCGACGGCGTCTCCTCGGCGACCCGACCCGACGACGCCTCGATGGCGGCGTCGAAGGCGGCGAGCGAGGCACTGCTGGCCGCCCTGCCGCGCGGCACGCACCCGCAGCAGGCGATGCACGACGCGATCATCGCCGCCTCGCGCGCGGTCAACTCGCTCGCCGCGGAACCCGCCACGGCCCGCGAGCACGCCCCGCACCAGAACGCTCCCGCGTGCACCATCGTCGGCGCCGTGGTCACATCGGGCCTGCTGATCGTCGGCTGGGTCGGCGACAGCCGCGCCTACTGGGTCCCGGTCGACCGGAGCGCACCCCCCGCCCGGCTCACCGAGGACGACTCGTGGGCCGCGCAGATGGTCGCGGCGGGCCTGATGAGCGAGGCCGAGGCCTACGCCGACGAGCGCGCCCACGCCATCACCGGCTGGCTCGGCGCGGACGCCTACGAACTGGAGCCGCACACCGCCGCGTTCAAACCGGACCGGCCGGGCGTGGTCGTGGTCTGCACGGACGGCCTGTGGAACTACGCGGAGGGTGCCGAGGAGATGGCCCGGGTCGTCCCGCTGGACGCCGCGGCCCACCCACTGCACAGCGCCCGGGTGCTCGTCGGCCACGCCCTGGACGGCGGGGGCCACGACAACGTAACAGTGGCCCTCGTGCCGTTCCCGGCCGTCTCCCAGGGGGCAGGATCGGCCTGAGGCCGCGTTACGGGGATGCCTCAGCGGACCGGAGGGGACCGGTCCGCCTACCGTCATCACCCCGCTCCGGTGGGGGCTTTCGAGGGGGATCGAAGCAGGCATGGCCAATTTCTCGAAGTCGAACGTGCCCCAGTTCTCGGTGGACGTGTACCAGAACGAGTACCTGCCGGAGGGCGCCGGCGAGGTCAACGCCATCGTCACGGTGACGGCGACCGGCGGCGGCACGATCGGCAGCGCGGTCTCGGCGCCCCACCTCTTCTCGCCCGGCCAGGGCCCGTCCGCGGCCGTGGCGATCATGGTCGACTGCTCCGGGTCGATGGACTACCCGGCGACCAAGATGCGCAACGCCCGCGACGCCACGGCCGCCGCGGTCGACACCCTGCGCGACGGCGTGCACTTCGCCGTGATCGGCGGGACACATGTGGCCAAGGAGGTCTACCCGGGCGGCGGTCGCCTCGCGGTCGCCGACGCCACCACCCGCGAGCAGGCCAAACGGGCGCTGCGCTCGCTCAGCGCCGGCGGCGGCACGGCCATCGGCACCTGGCTGAGACTGGCCGACCGTCTGCTGTCCTCCGCGGACGTCGCCATCCGGCACGGCATCCTGCTCACCGACGGCCGCAACGAACACGAGTCACCCCAGGACCTGAAGGCCGCGCTCGACGCGTGCGCGGGGCGCTTCACCTGTGACGCGCGCGGCGTGGGCACCGACTGGGAAGTGAAAGAAGTCACAGGGATCGCCTCCGCCCTGCTGGGCACCGCCGACATCGTCGCCGACCCGGCCGGGCTCGCCGCCGACTTCACGCAGATGATGGAGACGGCGATGGGCAAGGAGGTCGCGGACGTCTCCCTGCGGCTGTGGACCCCGGTCGACACGACTGTGAAGTTCGTCAAGCAGGTCGCGCCCACGGTCGAGGACCTGACCGGCCGGCGTACCGAGGCGGGTCCGCGCGCCGGCGACTACCCCCTGGGTTCCTGGGGGGACGAGTCCCGTGACTACCACGTATGCGTGCAGGTCCCGGCCGCGAACATCGGGCAGGAGATGCTGGCGGCCCGGATCTCACTGGTCATTCCGCAGCCCGACGGCACCGTCCAGAACCTGGGCGCGCAGGGCCTGGTCCGTGCCGTGTGGACGGACGACATGGTCGCCTCGACGTCGATCAACCCTCAGGTCGCCCACTACACCGGGCAGGCAGAACTGGCGCAAGTCATCCAACAAGGGCTGGATCTCCGTAAGTCGGGAGATATGGATGGAGCAACGGCCAAACTGGGCCGGGCCGTTCAGCTCGCGAGTGCCTCCGGGAACGCCGATACTGCGAAACTGCTTGCGAAGGTGGTGGACGTGGTCGATGCCGCGACCGGTACTGTGCGACTGAAGGCCAAGGTCGAAGAGGCCGACGAGATGACGCTCGAGACCCGGTCCACCAAGACCGTTCGCGTGAAGAAGTGACCTAGTAGGAATCGAAGGAGGGACGCGCCGACATGCCGACCTGCCCGAACGGACACCAGTCGGGTTCCGACGACTGGTGCGAGGTCTGCGGTCACCGCATGGCGGGTGCCGTGCCTCCGCCTCCTCCCCCGCCGCCCCCGCCCGGCGGCTACGGCTTCCCGCCTCCCGGCGGTCCTC
>NZ_NGFN01000591.1 GCF_002148965.1 Streptomyces swartbergensis
TCTCTGACCCCCGTGAGCTGACAGCGCCGTCCGCCCCCGCCCTCGTGCCGCCGTGCCTTTGAATGAGAGGCGACCCATCATGCCGCTGCATGTCCCGCCGGCTCCCGCGCCCGCACTCCGTTCCGTCCTCACTGCGCTCTCCTCTCCCACCGCGGTTCGCGAGGCCCGAACTCCCTCCCTGCTCCGCGCCCAGGGACCCGTCACTCCCGAGCTCCCCCTGCCCGTCCACGTCCTCGACCGGGTCACGGCCGAGGGCGTGTCGGCCACCCGGCTGGCCGGGTGGCGCTTCCTGATCCGCTGCGGCGACCGTGCGGTGGCCGCGGCGGAGACCATGCTGACGCCCGACGGCTGGGCCTTCTCGCGCTTCTTCGAGGGCCCGTACATCACCTCCACCGAGCGCGCCCTGCGCCAGGCCGAGACGATGCCGAAGCCGTACCAGCCCCGACTGCTGTCGGTACCCGGCCTGTACATGCTGACGCTCTGGCTGCACGAGGACTGCACCGCCGACGGCGCCGACGGCCATCCCGCCGCCACCGACCTGCTCGTCCCGCTGGCCCCCGCACCTCCCGGCATCGCGGCCCATCGCCCGCACCGCGTCGCCGAACTGCTCCCGGTGCTGACCCACCGGGTGACTCCCACGCGACTGCTCGGCTCACCCGCCTGAAGCACCGCGCCCCGAAGCTCTCCGCGCCCCGTCGCCGAATTCCCCGGCGGCGGGGCCGCCCCTTTTCCCGCACGGACGAGCACACTTGTGCGTTCGCTCGGACGCTCACACCGATAAGTTCGCTCTTCCGAGCGCCTAATAGCTCGTACGAGCCGGAATGGGCTTCTGCTCGATCGGACTAGCCCCATTCGGCCACCACGAACCATCCGAAGTGACAGTCCAGTTGGGGTGAACCGTCCGCGCGGGTGATGCGTCATGAACCTGTGAGAAGCCGTGCCGCGAAATCCCTGCGGATCGACGCCCGTAGGGCAACACTGGGTTCCGACGACTTATCACAACGGGGGGCGGCCATGAACGACACTTCCAGCCGCGGAACAGACACGTCAGACAACTCAGCAGACTCACTCATCTCATCCACCACGACACGACGAGAGATCCCACCCATGTGCCAGCACCAGACTCCGTGCCCGTCAGCCGAATCCGCCGACCGGGAATCCGCCCGTCTCGTGGCGCACCACCCGGAGCAGGGTTGGAGCCTGCTGTGCAACGGCGTGGTGCTCTTCGAGGACACCGGCGAGCTGCTGCCGGACGGCCGGGTCATCGCCCCGCACCGCCCGCTGGCCTCCAGCCAGGTGATGACGGCCGCCTGAGGCCGCCGGGCGGCGTGACGTACCGCCCGCAGACATGAGGGGCCGGCCGCAGGACACCCTGCGAACCGGCCCCGACGCGTATCCGGGCACTGTCACTGACCGTCACCTCCCGCGACGCCCCGTTCATGGCTCGCACGGCCTTCCCACGGATGCCCGTTTTCCGGAAGACTCCTGGAAGTTTCGGGGTCACCCGTCGACGGAGGTGGGGCAAGTGGCAGCAGGTGAGGCCGGGTCCGGGGGCAAGGTAACGATCACGGAGATCGCCCGGGAGGCCGGCGTGTCCGTACCCACCGTGTCCCGGGTCGTCAACGGCCGGTCCGACGTGTCGCCGCAGACCCGGGCCCGCGTCGAGGACCTGCTGCGCCGGCACGGCTACCGCAAGCGCCCCGCGGCCCCGGGCACCCGTGCCGCCCTGCTCGACCTGGTCTTCAACAACCTCGACAGTCCCTGGGCCGTCGAGATCATCCGCGGGGTCGAGGAGGTCGCGCACGCGGCCGGGGTCGGCACGGTGGTGTCGGCCATCCACGGGCGCTCGGGCGACGCCCGCGAGTGGATGCGCAACCTCCGGGCCCGAGCCTCCGACGGCGTCATCCTCGTCACCTCGGCCTTGGAGCCGACGCTCCACGAGGAACTGCGCATTCTCGGCGTCCCGCTCGTCGTCGTCGACCCGGCGGGCTCGCCCGCCCTGGAGGCACCCACCATCGGTGCCGCCAACTGGTCGGGCGGCATGGCGGCCACCGAGCACCTGCTGTCCCTCGGCCACCGCCGGATCGGCCTGATCGCCGGGCCGCCGCGGCTGCTGTGCTCCAGGGCCCGGCTGGACGGCTACCGCGCGGCGCTGGAGGGCGCCGGCATCGCGGTGGACGAGTCCCTCGTCGTCCCCGGTGACTTCCGCCCCGAGTCCGGCTTCACCGCCTGCGAGGCCCTGCTCTGCCTGCCCGAGCCGCCGACCGCCGTGTTCGCGGCCAGCGACCAGATGGCACTCGGCGCGATCGAGGCACTGCGCCGACGCGGGCTGCGGGTGCCGCAGGACATGAGCGTGGTCGGTTTCGACGACCTCCCGGAAGTCCGCTGGTCGGCTCCGCCCCTGACCACGGTCCGACAGCCCCTGGCCGACATGGGCAAACTGGCCGTCCGCACGGTCCTCCGACTCACCCGCGACGAACAGCCCGTCTCACCGCGCGTGGAACTGGGCACGGACCTGGTGATCCGGTCCAGCACGGCACCTCCGGCGGGACGGACCTGACCAACCCGCCCGACCGCCCGCGAGCTGGCCCGGCGGATCAGCGCGCACCGGGCCGCGCCCGCCCATGTGCCGACCGTCGTGGCGGCCCGGCCCGCTCCCGACGCGATGGCGCACGCGGGCCGACTGCCGTCCTGGACGCACGGCATGACCACCGGCCACATGGCGGCAGCCGGGCGGTTGCCGCCCGGTCG
>NZ_NGFN01000592.1 GCF_002148965.1 Streptomyces swartbergensis
GCCCCGCCCTGGCCACCCCCGACGAACTCGCCTCCGCCCGCAGCGGGAAGTCCTTCGATCTGGCCATGACCGCCTCCGTCAACGGCGCGGTGATCGGGCAGGACACCCTCGCCTCCATGGCGTTCTCCTTTGCCGAGATGACCGCCCACGCCTCCCGCGGTACCTGGGTCAAGCCCGGCGACATCCTCGGCTCCGGCACCTGCGGCGGCGGCTGCCTCGCCGAACTCTGGGGCCGCCGGGGCCGTGACGTCCACGCCCCGCTGGCCCCCGGCGACACCGTGACCGTCTCCGTGGAGCGCCTGGGCACCATCACCTCACGGATCACGTGATACCGGCGCGAGGCACAGGAGTGCAGGCATCACCCCGGTGCCTCGGAACGCTTGGGCAGTGGTGTCCGTCGGGGATGAGCACACAGGCGACGGCGCGGCAACCCGGTCACGCCGGGACAGGCTGACTTCACAGCGGACGTGAAGACCGCGATCCCGCACCTCTCAGGCCGCGGGCAGTACATCCGAACACGAAAATCGCAGCCTCAGCTCCTGGCCGGACCGCATCGAGGCCCAGTTCACGGCCCCCTGCGCTACTTCGTGCTGGATGGAACCGATCACGCCAGCCACAAGGAGCGGGGAGCATGATCCGCCGCTACATCATCTGGCGGAACCCGCAACCGCCGACGAACCCGTTCGCGAGGTCGTGAACAGGGCAAATGTTGCCTGATGCGGCACTAGACTAGGTCGCTGGAATCGTCGCCGACCAGCACACGGTCCTGACGGCGTTCCACGCCTACGCCGTGGAACGCAGCGTGCCCGTCATCCGGGCCCGCAAAAGGCGATACGCCTGGTGCCCCGCCTCCTGGATGTGCCCTGGCGACCTCAACCTGGCCTGGTGTAGTCGGAGGCTGCCGGGGATTACTTCACGGCGCCTGCGGTCACGCCCCGTGTCAGCGAGCGCTGGAAGATGAGGAAGAAGACGACCATGGGGATGACGCCGAGGAGGGCTGCGGCGCTCATGGCGGTGGGGTCGCTGGTGTACTGGCCCTGCATCGAGGCGAGGCCGAGGGGGACGGTCTGGTTGGCGTTGGAGATGAGCAGGACGAGGGGGTAGAGGAACTCGTTCCAGCTCCAGACGAAGAAGAAGACGCACATCACGGACAGGGTGGGCCAGCTCATGGGCAGGACGATGCGCCACAGGATGGTCCAGCGGCCCGCACCGTCGATGGAGGCGGCCTCGATCAGCTCGCGGGGGAAGCTGCTGAAGACGGAGGAGAGCAGGTACGTGCCGAAGGCGCTGTAGGTGACGCCGACCAGGATCGTGTAGCCCAACTTTCCGTCGTACAGGCCCAGTTCTTTGAAGAGGTAGTAGATCGGGTAGATGAGGCCCTCCTGCGGCAGGACGTTCACGCCGAGGAAGAAGACGAGGAAGGCCGTACGCCAGCGGACGCGGCCGATGCCGAGGGCGTAGGCGTTGAAGAGTGCCAGGACGACCGCGATGACGACCACGCCGAGGCTCGTCTCGACGCTGTTCAGCAGCTTCTGCGTGAACTCGGTGCGCTGCCATACGTCTTCGATGACGCCCCAGTTCCAGCTCGCGGGCAGGGAGAGCGAGCCGTGGGCGCGGAAGTCGCCGCTCGTCTTGAACGCGTTGAGCAAGATGACGAGGAAGGGGGCGAGGAAGGCGAGGACGAAGACGCCGACCGCGATGAGGGCCGCCCAGGAAAGCGGCGTACGGCGGGAGGCGGCGGCCATGCGGCCGCGGGCGCCGGGCGGGGTCTTGTGGACCGGTGCCGGGGATGTCGCGGGCTGGGGAGTCGTGGTGTCGGTGCTCATGGTCATCCGTCCTCGCGGGCCTGGCGGGTCAGGGTCGTGGCGGCTATGACCAGCACGAGCAGGGTCATGGTGCTGGAGATCGCGGAGCCGTAGCCGACGTCGGCGCGCTCGAAGAAGTTCTGGTAGGCGAAGTAGGAGGGGACCAGGGTGGCGCTGCCGGGTCCGCCGCCGGTCAGGACGTATATCTGGGCGAAGACCTTGAGGCCGGCGATGGTGGTGGTGACGAGGACGACGTAGATCTCCGGGCGCAGCAGGGGGACGGTGATGCGGGTGAAGCGGGTCCACCAGGAGGCGCCGTCCAGGTCGGCCGCCTCGTACAGTTCCGGGTCGATGCGCTGGAGGCCGGAGAGGAACAGGACCAGCGGGTAGCCCAGTTGCATCCAGACCAGGACTGCCAGGACGACCCAGAGGGCGAGGTCGGGGTTGCCGAGCCAGTTCTGGGCCAGGGACTTCAGGCCGATCTTGTCCAGGAGGCTGTTTGCGGCGCCTTCGGGGGCGAGGATCCAGCCCCACATCAGGCCGGTGACGGCGACCGGGATGACCTGGGGGAGGTAGAGGCCCGAGCGGAGGACGGTGACCACCTGGTCGCCGTGCTTCTTGCCTACGTAGTCGAAGAGCAGGGCGGACAGGAACAGGCCGAGCAGGGTCGGGACCACCGCCATGCCGACGATGACGAAGGCGATGTTGCGGAAGGACGCCCAGAAGTCGGAGTCCTCGAACAGGCGGGTGTAGTTGTCCAGGCCGGTGAAGGTGGCGGGGCCGATGCCCGTCCACTGGGTGAAGCTGTAGGCGAACGTCATCAGCAGCGGGACGGCGAGGAACAGCATGCTCAGCAGCAGGCCCGGCAGGAGGAAGACGGTGTAGCCCGCGGTGCGTGGGCGGCGTGGGGTTTTCACGGTTGCTCCTTGGGGAC
>NZ_NGFN01000593.1 GCF_002148965.1 Streptomyces swartbergensis
GGGGTGGTGGGATGGGGGCCGGTGTCGTGTCGTCCCTGACGTCCATGGCCGCTCCTTACCTGTCGATGTTCGGGCGCCGGGTACCCGACAGTCCGCAGCCGGCCAGGTGTTCACGGGTGCTGACCGCGATCGGCAACGGCACCTCGGGAGCACACGGGTACAGGTCCTGCTCGACGATCACGAACAACTCCGCGTCGAGCCGGGCCAGTTCGGCCACCACGTCGGCCGGCTTCGGCACCCCGGCCGGCGGTGACACGCACACCCCGCGCTTCACGGCCTCGCCGAAGGACAGGTCCTCGGCCGCGACCTGCGCCAGGATCTCCGGGTCCATCTGCTTGATGTGCACGTAGCCGACCCGCTCGCCGAAGCGGCGGATCAGGTCGAGGTTGTCCCCACCGCCGTAGGCGACATGTCCCGTGTCCAGGCAGAGGTTCGTGTAACGGCTGTCGGACTCGTTCAGCAGCCGCTCGATCTCCGGCTGGGTCTGGATGTGGCTGTCGGCGTGCGGGTGGACGACCAGCCGTACGTCGTACTCCTCCAGCAGCAGCCTGCCCAGCCGGTCGGCGGCCCGGCCGAACCCGGCCCACTGCTCGGCGGTCAGCTCGGGCGACTCGGTGAACGCGCCCGTCTTCTCGTCCCGGTACATCGGCGGGATGAAGACGAGATGGTGCGCCCCCGCGGCGGCGGTCAGCGCGGCGACCTGCCGGACGTGGGCGAGCATCTCGTCCCACGCCTCGGGCCGGTGCAGCGCGCCGAAAGCGGTACCGCCGGAGACCTTGAGCCCGCGGGCGTCCAGTTCGGCCTTCAGCCGCTGCGGGTCGGTGGGGAGATAGCCGTACGGGCCGAGCTCCAGCCACTCGTATCCGGCCTGGACGAGCTCGTCGAGGAAACGGGTGTACGACACCTGGTGCTCGTCCTGGGGGAACCAGACACCCCAGGAGTCGGGGGCGGAGCCGAGGCACAGGTTGCCGACGGTCGTACGCAGCGGGGCTGGCGCCGTTGCCATGGTGAGAGTCCTTCGGGGAGAGGAAGGGGGCAGGCGTAAAACTGATGCGCTCTACTAGCGCGCTCTAGTTCGAGTACGATGACCCCTGTCCAAATGTCCTGTCAATAGGTTGTTGCCGGGAGATTGCCGAGTCCTGGTACGGGCCCCGTGCCGGACACCCGTAAGGTGGTCGGCGTCGGAGGGTGGGTTCACACGTGGATGCATCGGGCAGGCAGCGGCCCACGATGGCGGACGTCGCCGAGAAGGCGGGCGTGTCCCGCGCGCTCGTCTCGATCATCTTCCGCAACCAGGCGGGGGCCAGCCGGGAGACGCGGGAACGGGTCCTGCGCGTCGCCGACGAGATCGGTTACCGGCCCGACAGTGCGGCCCGGCTGCTGGCCCGTGGCCGCAGTCGCACGCTCGGCGTGATGTTCACCGTGCACCAGACCTTCCACACGGACCTCATCACCGGCATCTACCCCGAGGCCGAACGGCTCGGTTACGACGTCCTGCTCTCCGGGGCCACTCACGGCCGCAGTGAGGCCAAGGCGGTCGAGGCGCTGCTCAGCCACCGCTGCGAGGCGGTGATCCTGCTCGGCCCGGACGCCGAACCGGACTATCTCGCCGAGCTGGGGCAGCGCACGGTCGCCGTCTCGATCAGCCGCCGGGTGCCCCAGGCCCATGTCGACTTCGTGCACTCCGCCGAGGGCAAGGGCGTCCGGCAGGCCATGGACCACCTGGTGGAGCTGGGGCACCGCCGGATCGTGCACATCGACGGCGGACGCGGCCCCGGTTCGGCGGAGCGGCGGCGTGCCTACCGCGCCGCGATGCGCCGCCACGGGCTTCAGGCGCAGGCGCGGGTGATCCCCGGCGAGCACACCGAGGAGTCCGGTGTCGAGACCGGCCGGCTGCTGCTGGCCGAACGCGACAGCGGCCGGCCGCTGCCGACGGCGGTCCTCGCCGGCAACGACCGCTGCGCGATGGGGCTGCTGATGGCCCTGACCCGGGCCGGCGTCGAGGTCCCGCGCGACCTGTCCGTCGTCGGCTACGACGACAGCCACCTCTCCCACCTGATGCCGCTCGGGCTGACCACCGTCCGCCAGGACGCGTTCCTCATGGCCGAGCACGCGGTCCGCTTCGCCGTCGAACGGCTGGAGAACGGGGAACTGCCGCCGAGGGAGGCGGTGCTGGACCCGAAACTGGTGGTGCGGGGAACGAGCGGCCCCGTGCCGGCGGAGGACTGTGCGGACACCCCCTAGGTGTGCTGTTCGGACAGGTTGGTGACGCGGCTGGCTGGTGTTTGGCCGCTGATGCCGGTGTGGGGTCGGTGGTAGTTGTACCAGTCCAGCCAGTCGGGAAACGCTGTCTGTCGTTCGGTGTCTGAGGTGTAGGGCCGCTGGTAGGCCCATTCATCGAGCAGGGTGCGGTGGAAGCGCTCGACCTTGCCGTTCGTCTGCGGACGCCAGGGCCGGGTCCAGCGCGGGCCGATGCCCAGCTCACGGCAGGTGTCCCGCCAGGTGTTCTTGGTGTAGRCCCAGGCATTGTCGGTCAGGACCCGCTCGACGGTGACACCGTGCTGGGCGAACCAGGCCGTTGCCCGGCGCAGGAAGGCCGCGCAGGTGGCGGCYTTCTCGTCGGGCAGGTCTTCGGTGTAAGCCAGGCGGGAGTGGTCGTCCAGGGCGGTGTGCAGGTAGGCGTATCCGGCCCCGTTACGGCGGTCTTTGTTCGGGCTGCCGGCCGCACGGCCCAGCAC
>NZ_NGFN01000594.1 GCF_002148965.1 Streptomyces swartbergensis
GGCCGCGGGCGGGCAGGGGCAGCAGGCCGAGTAGGCGTACGCGAACGGGCCCGGGCAGGTCCGGGACACGACAGGGGCGGCGTGCTCGGCGAACGGGCGTGCCGCCCCTGTCGTCGTTCCTGCCGTACGGTCGGTCAGTCCAGCCAGTGATGGCGGCCCAGGCCGATCAGCCGCATCTGCCGGGTGGCCACCTGCGCGACGTGCCGGGTCCGCTCCTCGCGCTCCTGCTCCGGCCCCTCCAGTGCCTCCAGGAAGAGCGACGCGGTGATCAGCATCTGGTCGACGTAGAGATGCGCGAGCATCAGCAGGTCGTCCTCGGTCCAGCCCGCGGAGACCGGGTCCTTGGCCAGTTCGTCCTTGACCTCCAGGGCGAACCGGGCCAGTTGGTCCCGTATGGCCTCCCGTACCGGCTGGACTCCGCCATGTCGCTCACGGGCGATGAATCGGACATGTGCGGGGTACCCGTCGACATGACGGGCGATCAGCTCGATGGTGCGCGTGATGCGTTCCTCGCTGTCACCCGTCGTGGACACCGTCGTCCGGATCATCGGGTGCAGGCTGCCCAGCGCCTCCTCGACCAGGGCCACGCCCAGATCCGCCGTGGAGCGGAAGTGGCGGTAGAAGGCCGTCGGGGCGACACCGACGGCGCGGGTGACCTCGCGCAGCCCCAGGCTGCTCAGACTCTGCTCCTCCAGCAGCCCGAGGGCCGCGTCCAGGAGCGCCTGCCGGGTCTTCTGCTTCTGGGCCTGCCGGATGCCGAGGGTGTGACTCATACCATGCAGTTAACAACTGTTCTCTGTAATTGAAAAGCCATGAGGCGCGCTAGACTGGGAAGTCAGTGAACAAGTGTAACTACAAGCGTTCACCGAAACTCTGGGGGTTGTTTCCCGTGCTGTTCATCGTCGCCGCACTCCTGCTGCTGGGTGCCGTGCTGGGCACCGTGGCCCACGCGCCGCTCAGCTTCTCCGTCGCGGCGGGTGCCGTCATCGCCGTCTGGCTCGGCATCTTCGCGCTCCGCGAGCGCCACGGCCGCCGGCGCCACACCCAGGCCCACTGACCGCCGTACGCGCTCGCCGACCGCAACCGACCCGACACCGGGAGTCGATCACCATGCAGCTCACCGCTCCGGCCAGGCGCCGTACCGGTATCCGCGACACCGACGGCATGGCCGTCGCGTCCTTCGTGCTGGGCCTGCTCGGCCTCCTCGTCCTGAACGTCTTCCTCGGCCCGATCGCCATCGTGCTGGCGAGCCTTGCCCTGTGGCGCGGCACCCAGCGCCGCGGCCGCGCGTTCCTGGGCCTGGGCCTCGGTATCGCCGACCTGGTGGTCCTCGTGGCGTTCATGCAGGCAGACAGCACGATCTCGTGGAGCTTCTGAGCCGTCCTCGGACAGTCGCCCGCCGGCAAGCCGCGGCGGCCCGGGGACGACGGGTCGCGGCCGCGCGCCGAAAGCGGTTCACTTCCCGTCCGGCTTCGGCCAACCTTGATCTGAGGACGGTCGCGGGAGAGCCGTAGAATCGGGCTCACCATGGCTTACCTCGACCACGCCGCGACCACCCCGATGCTCCCGGAGGCGGCAGAGGCGCTCACCGCCCACCTGGGTGCCACCGGCAACGCGTCCTCCCTCCACGCATCCGGCCGGCAGGCCCGCCGCACCGTCGAGGAGGCCCGCGAGACCCTCGCCGAAGCCCTCGGCGCCCGCCCCAGCGAGGTCGTCTTCACCTCGGGCGGCACGGAGGCCGACAACCTCGCCGTCAAGGGCCTTTACTGGTCACGCCGTGACGCCGACCCGGCCCGCACCCGTGTCCTCGCCAGCCCCGTCGAGCACCACGCCGTCCTCGACGCCGTGCACTGGCTCGGCGAGCACGAGGGCGCCACCATCGAGTACCTGCCGGTCGACGCCCACGGCCGCGTCCACCCGGACGCCCTGCGCGAGGCGATCGCCCGCAACCCCGACGACGTGGCCCTCGCCACCGTCATGTGGGCGAACAACGAGATCGGGACGATTCTGCCGATCCGCGAACTCGCCGACGTGGCCGCCGAGTTCGGTGTCCCCCTGCACTCGGACGCCGTCCAGGCCTTCGGCCAGATCCCGGTGGACTTCGCCGCCTCCGGCCTCGCCGCGATGACGGTGTCGGGCCACAAGATCGGCGGGCCGTACGGCATCGGCGCGCTCATCCTCGGCCGTGAGCACGCCCCCGTACCCGTCCTGCACGGCGGCGGCCAGGAACGCCACGTCCGCTCCGGCACCCTCGACGTGCCCGCCATCGCCTCCTTCGCGGTCGCCGGGCGGCTGGCCGCCGAGCAGCGCGAGTGGTTCGCCCGCGAGATCGGCGCCCTGCGCGACGCCCTCGTCACCGCCGTCCGTTCGGCCGTCCCGGACGCGATCCTCGGCGGCGACCCGGACCCGGAGGGCCGCCTCCCGGCCAACGCGCACTTCACGTTCCCCGGCTGCGAGGGC
Organism: Streptomyces swartbergensis; assembly: GCF_002148965.1. GTDB lineage: Bacteria > Actinomycetota > Actinomycetes > Streptomycetales > Streptomycetaceae > Streptomyces > Streptomyces swartbergensis. The sequence continues at coordinate 2,461 of NZ_NGFN01000594.1, forward strand.
GACTCCCTGCTGCTCCTGCTCGACGCCCAGGGCATCGAGTGCTCCACCGGCTCCGCCTGCACCGCCGGCGTCGCCCAGCCCAGCCACGTCCTCCTCGCCACCGGCACCGACCCCGACCTGGCCCGCGGCACCCTCCGCTTCTCCCTCGGCCACACCTCCACAGAGGCCGACATCGAGGCCCTGGCGAAGGCCATCGGGCCGGCGGTGGAGCGGGCGCGGGCGGCGGGGCTGACGTAGGACAG
>NZ_NGFN01000595.1 GCF_002148965.1 Streptomyces swartbergensis
GTGTCGGTGGGCGTGGGAGGCGTCGAGGGCGGCGGGGTCGGCGTTGCGGGAGGGGTCGGCGGCGGGGTCGTCGTACCACCGCCGGGAGTCCCTGGCTTGTCGGGCTTGCTGGGCTTGTCGGGCTTCTCCGGACGGGGGCTGGGCTTGGACTTCGAGCCTCCCGAAGCCGGCGTGCCCGGCGTGGAAGGTGAGGGGCTCGCCCCCGCCCCGTTGTCGCTGCGGTTGTCGGGCAGCGTGCCGGTGCCGTCGGGGATCTCGTGCGTGCCCTTGCGGTAGTACTCCAGCCACCGCATGACAAGGTTCAGGTACTCCCGCGAGTTGTTGTAGCTGAGGATCGCGCGGTCGAGGTCCTTCTGGTCGGACAGGTCCCAGCCGAAGCGGCAGAGGTAGTGGCCGGCGGCGAGCGCGGCGTCGTAGATGTTGTTGGGGTCCTTCTTGCCGTCGCCGTTGGCGTCGCGGCCCGCCCAGGCCCAGGTGGACGGGATGAACTGCATGGGGCCGACGGCCTGGTCGTATGTGCTGTTGCCGTCGTAGGCGCCGTTGTCGGTGTCCTTGATGAGGGCGAAGCCGTTGCCGTCGAGCTGCGGGCCGAGGATCGGCGAGATGGTGGTGCCCTCGGCATTGACACGGCCGCCGCGGGCCTGGCCCGACTCCACCCGACCGATGGCCGCGAGGAGTTGCCAGGGCAGGTTGCAGCCGGGCTTGGCGTCGCGCAGCGCGGACTCGGCCTTCTTGTACGCGTCGAGGACGGTCGCGGGGATGCCCGCCTCGGAGGTGCCGGGGGTGGTGGGCCCCGGCCCGGTGCTCGGTGACGGGCTCGGGCTGTTGAGCGGTGGCAGGTCCGTGTAGTACGGCGAGTTACCGGTGGCGCTGCCGTCGGAGGCACTCGCGTCGGGTGAGGGTGTGGCGTCCGCGGCGGTCTGTCTGCCGTGGTCGTTCACGCCCGGAGCCTGGGAGGCGGACAGGGCCGCGACCGCTACCGCGGCCACGGCGGTGGTTGCCGCCCCCTTGCGCAGCCTCCTGCCGAATTGCGCCGCCATAGAGTGAACCCCTCCCGTGGACGCCCGAGCGCCCGTCTCTGTCTGTCGCGCTCTTGTGTTGCGTACGCGTACTTCTGTTGCGTTCGCTCTGTTGTGACGATCGACCGGCCCGAGTGGTTGCCCTCCACAGGCCTGTCTCCTGTCACCGGCACGGTGACCCTGGCGACCCTACGACAACTTCCTTTGCTCGGGCACCCGTTCGTGCCCGTTTTTCACCAGTTGGTCATGTGGCGGGCGTGGTGGGCGGCAGGTGTTCGGCATCCCGCATACTGGGCCCTTCCCGATCACCCTGGCAACGACCGTCACGAGGAGCCGAGTTGCCGTTCACGCTGAGCCACGCGGCAGCCGTGCTGCCCGCCGTACGCACCGACGGCACCGGCCGGGGCCCGCTGGTGCCCGCCGTGCTCGTGGCGGGTTCCTTCGCGCCCGACATGACCTATTACGCGGCGAGTGTGGTGTCCGGGGCGATGGAGTTCGGTGACGTCACGCACTCGTTCCCGGGTGTGTTCACCGTCGATGTGCTCATCGCCTGGGCGCTGGTGGGGCTGTGGCTGCTGGTGCGCGAACCGCTGGTGGCGCTGCTGCCGCGGGCCCGGCAGGGGCGGGTTTCCGCGCTGGTGCGGTGCGGGGAGCCACGCGCGCGTGTGCGGCCGTTCCTGGTGCTGCGCTGGTACGGGTCGGCGGTGCTCGGCGCGTTGACGCACGTCGTGTGGGACGCGTTCACGCATCTCGACCGTTGGGGGATGCGGCTGTTTCCGGTACTGGGCCGGGAGGTGGCGGGCTCGCCGCTGTACTGGTATTTGCAGTACGGCGGTTCGGCGGTGGCCGCGGTCGTGATCGCCGGATTCCTGGTGCGGGCCGTGCGGCGGGCGCCTGCGCGCCTGCCGGTGGGGGTCCCGGCGCTGTCGGTGCGGGACCGGTGGCTGGCCGGTGCGGTGATCGGCGGTTTCGCGCTGGTGGGCGCGGTGCAGCGGGCGTCGCGGTGGTGGGCCTACTGGGGTTCGAGCGCGAAACCGTGGGAGATCATTCCGACGGTGTGCTTCGGAGCGGGTGCGGGTCTCGCCCCGGCGCTGCTGCTGTACGCCGTGGGGGTCAGGGTGTGGCGTCCGGTTCCGGCCCCGACCCCGACCCCGGCCCCGGACCCGGGCCCGGGCGGTCCTGGTCGCGTCGATGACGCGGAGCCGAGCCGGCCGGCCGCTCGCTGAGGGGCTCGGTGGTCGCGATGTACACGGTGATGGTGGTGTGCGCGGGGCGGGGCCGTGGGAGCAGGGTAAGGACGAGCGTCAGGTAGCTGCGGGCCAGGTCCGCCCAGGGGCGGCAGGTCCTGCCGGGGCGATCGGCGCTGCCCCGGTGCTGGGCCGTAGTGGCTGTGCCGCCGGTGAGACCGAGGATGGCGGCCACGTCGCCGGGGCCGGTGAGGCCTGTCGCAGCGGACACGTCGCCGGTGCCGGTRCGACCGGGTACGGCCATCACGTCACCGGCGCCGGTGCGACCGGTCGCGGCGGACACCTCGGCGCGCGTGGGACCGGTCGGCCGCCATCCGCGGGCCAGGCGCTGCCGGAGGTCCGCCGTCGTGTGGCGCAGGGCCGTGGTGACAGTGGCGGGGACGCGGATCGTGCTTGCGGCGGCGGCGAAGGGCGGGAGCGGCG
>NZ_NGFN01000596.1 GCF_002148965.1 Streptomyces swartbergensis
ACCCCGACGCGCGTGTGCCGCCCCAGCGGCCCTCGGGGGCGCACGCCGGGGAGCTCGAAAAAGACCGCACATAGACCGGACATCGGGCGCATACCGATCCGCCTCTGTGCCATGCCGGTGCCATCAGGCAGCATGTCCTGCATGTCCGTACTGACGCGCGACGAAGCGCAGACCCGAGCAGGGCTCCTCGACGTCCACCGCTACACGATCGAACTCGACCTGACCACCGGCGACGAGATCTTCGACTCCCGCACCCTGATCAGGTTCAGCGCCCGCGCGGACGGGGACACCTTCGTCGAGGTCAGGCCCGCTGAGCTGCGCTCCGTCACCCTCGACGGACAACCCCTGGACCCGGAAGCCCTGGACGGCAACCGGCTGCCCCTGAAGAACCTCACCGCCGGCGAGCACGAACTGCGCGTGCACGCGCACATGCGCTACTCCCGCACCGGCGAGGGCATGCACCGCTTCACCGACCCCACCGACGGCGAGACCTACGTCTACACGCAGCTGTTCCTGGACGACGTCCAGCGCGTCTTCGCCGCCTTCGACCAGCCCGACCTGAAAGCCGTCTTCGAGCTGTCGGTGAAGGCCCCACAGGGCTGGACCGTCCTCGCCAACGGCGTCACCGAGCACACCGGCGACGGCCTCTGGCAGGCCGCCGCCACCCCGCTGATCTCCACCTACCTCGTCGCCGTCGCCGCCGGCCCCTGGCACTCCGTGCGCACCGAGCACCGCGGCCTGCCCTTCGGCCTGCACTGCCGCCGCTCGCTGGCCCCCTACCTGGACAACGACGCCGACGAACTCCTCGACGTCACGCGCGCGTGCTTCGACCGCTACCACGAGAAGTTCGACGAGCCCTACCCCTTCGACTCCTACGACCAGGCCTTCGTCCCCGAGTTCAACGCGGGCGCCATGGAGAACCCCGGACTGGTCACCTTCCGTGACGAGTTCGTCTACCGCTCCGCCGTCACCGACACCGAGCGGCAGACCCGCGCCATGGTCGTCGCCCACGAGATGGCCCACATGTGGTTCGGCGACCTCGTCACCCTCAGGTGGTGGGACGACATCTGGCTGAACGAGTCCTTCGCCGAGTACATGGGCTACCAGACCCTCACCGAGGCGACCCGCTTCACCGACACGTGGACCGACTTCGGCGTCGCCCGCAAGTCCTGGGGCTACGACGCCGACCAACGCCCCTCCACCCATCCCGTCGCCCCCGAGGCCGTCGACGACACCGCCTCCGCGCTCCTCAACTTCGACGGCATCTCCTACGCCAAGGGCGCCAGCGCGCTGCGGCAGCTGGTCGCCTGGCTCGGCGAGAAGGACTTCCTGGCCGGCATCAACACCCACTTCACCCGGCACAGGTTCGGCAACGCCACCCTCGCCGACTTCATCGACTCCCTCGCCGGCGCCACCGACCGCGACGTCCACGCCTGGGCCGACGCCTGGCTGCGCACCACCGGCGTCGACACCCTCACCCCGCACCTCGCCCCCGGCGAGAACGGCACCTGCGCCCTCACCGTCGACCGCACCGGCAGCCGCCCGCACCGCATCGCCGCCGGCCTGTACGACCGGGACCTCGGCGACGACGGCAAGCACCTCGTCCTGCGCGAACGCCTCCACCTGGACCTGCCGCAGACCGGCGCCCACCCCATCGGCAAGCGCCCCGCACTGCTCCTCCTCAACGACGGCGACCTCAGCTACGCCAAGGTCCGCTTCGACCCCGAGTCCTTCGAGACCGTCCGCAAGGAGCTGTCCGGCCTGCCCGAACCGCTCACCCGCGCGGTCGTCTGGAACGCCCTGCGCGACGCCGTCCGCGACGGCGAACTGGCCCCCGCCGCCTACCTGGAGACCGCCCGGGCCCATCTCCCGCTGGAGACCGACCTCGCGATCGTCCAGGGCGTGCTCGCCTTCGCCTCCACGTACCTCACCGACCGCTACCTCACGCCCGAGGAGCGACCCGCCGCGCTCGCCACGCTCTCCGAGCTGTGCCGCGACCTCATCCGCCGCACCGAGGACGGCGACAACCCCGGCCTGCGCCTGATCGCCGTACGCCACCGCATCGACGTCGCCGCCCACCCGGACACCATCGCCGCCTGGCTCGCCGACGGCACCGTGCCCGGCGGCCCGGAGCTCGACCCCGAGCTGCGCTGGCGCGTCCTGGGCCGGCTCGCCGTCCTCGGCGCCACCGACGAGGCCGCCATCGCCGCCGAACTGGAACGCGACCCGAGCGCCACCGGCCTGGAGGGCGCCGCCCGCTGCCGCGCCGCCCTGCCCGACCCGCAGGCCAAGGCCCGCGCCTGGGAGGCGATGTTCGGCTCCGACGAGCTGTCCAACTACCTGTTCACCGCCACCGCCCAGGGCTTCTGGCAGCCCGAACAGGCCGACCTGGTACGCGCGTACGTGCCGCGCTACTACACGGACGCGGTCGACCTCGCCGACCGCCGCGGCCCCGCCATCGCCGAAGCCGCCGGCCGCTGGGCCTTCCCCGCCCACGCCGTCGACCCCGAGAACCTCCGCCTCGGCGAGGAGTGCCTGCGCGACGCCGCCCCGATCCCGGCACTGCGCCGCAAACTCGCCGACCAACTCGACGACCTGGCACGGGCACTGCGGGTCCGGCAGGGGCAGAAGGTCTAGAACCTTCTGCCCCTGCCGGACCCGCAGTGCCCGTGCC
>NZ_NGFN01000597.1 GCF_002148965.1 Streptomyces swartbergensis
GGCTGACGTATGGCTGATACCTCTGGGTGACCGGTGCCGCGCGGCAACTCCGGGCCGCGCCACCACCCCGTTTCTCTGATCACATGACCAGCAGACGCAACGCCGGGCGCGCCCTCGCCCTCCTGCTCGCCGCTGTCGCCGCGCTGCCCGTAGGTGTCGCCGGTGCCGCTCCCGTACCGCCCGCCCCAGGGCCCCTGGGCGAGCTGGTCCCGGGCGTCGCTCCGGGGCCCGCGCAGCCCTGGTCCGTCGACACGCCCGACCAGGCGCTGCCGCCGGTGGTGTACACGCCGTCGGCCGCGGAGGAGGCCGTCGAGCCGCGCGGGGCGGTGGAGGGGACGTACGCGCTCGTCGAGTACGTGCCGTTGGGGGAGGCGGTCGCGCGGGTGAGCTGTACCGGGAAGACCGGGCCGTATCAGCGGCAGGTCGAGCGGTGGCTGGGGCTGAGGGTGGACGGGACGCAGTCGGCGGCCGACTGCCGGGCCGTCCGGGCGTTCCAGGTGCGGCAGGGGATCAAACCGGCCATCGGGTTCGCCGGGCCCGTGACGTGGGCCCGCATGCAGTATCTGTCGGCGCGCCGGAACCCCGATGCCGCCGGTCGGTGCCCGGTGCGGAGCTACCCCGTGGCGTGTGTGGATCTCACCCGGCAGCTGACCTGGGTGCAGAAGGGGCGGAAGATCGTGTTCGGGGCGGTCCCGATCCGCAGCGGGCGGGCCGGGTACCGGACGCGGGCCGGATGGCACAAGGTCTACTGGCGGCACAAGAACCACTGGTCGACGCTGTACAACACGCCCATGCCGTACTCCCAGTTCTTCAGCGGCGGGCAGGCCTTCCACGGTGTCTACGGCAGTCTCAACACCACCGTCGGCTCCATGGGCTGCGTCAATCTCTCCGTCCCCGACGCGCGGAGGCTGTGGAGCGTGCTGAAGAAGGGCGACCGCGTGTTCGTGTGGGGGCGAAGGCCCGGGACGTAGCCGAGCGGCTCGGCGCGGGACCCGGCCGAGCCGCCGGCGGGGGCCGCTGCCTCGGGCGTGTCGGACCCCTCTGAGACACTGGGCGCGATGAGCGAGACAACAGCCCCGCGGACCGCGCCGCTGCGCGCCCGCGCGGAGATCGACCTGGCCGCCCTGCGGGCCAACGTGCGGGCGCTGCGTGCCCACGCGCCGGGCGCGGCCCTGATGGCCGTCGTGAAGTCCGAGGCGTACGGCCACGGGGCTGTGCCGTGTGCCCGCGCGGCCGTCGCCGCGGGGGCGGACTGGCTGGGCACGGCGACGCCCGAGGAGGCCCTCGCCCTGCGGGCCGCCGGGCTGCCGGGCCGCATCATGTGCTGGCTGTGGACGCCCGGCGGACCCTGGCGCGAGGCGATCGAGGCGGACCTCGACGTGTCCGTCAGCGGGATGTGGGCCCTGGCCGAGGTCACCGAGGCGGCCCGGCTCGCCGGGCGGCCCGCCCGGGTGCAGCTCAAGGCCGACACGGGGCTCGGGCGGGGCGGCTGCCAGCCCGGGGACGACTGGGCCGGGCTGGTCCGGGAGGCGCTGCGCGCCGAGGCCGAGGGGCTCCTGCGCGTCACGGGGCTGTGGTCGCACTTCGCCTGTGCAGACGAACCCGGCCATCCCTCCATCGCCGCCCAGCTCGCCCGCTTCCGGGAGATGGTCGCCTACGCCGAGGAGCAGGGCGCCCGCCCCGAGGTCCGGCACATCGCCAACTCGCCGGCCACGCTCACGCTCCCCGAGAGCCATTTCGACCTGGTCCGCACCGGCATCGCCACCTACGGCATCTCACCCAGCCCCGAGCTCGGCACCCCGGCCGACTTCGGACTGCGCCCGGTGATGACGCTGTCCGCCTCGCTCGCCCTGGTCAAGCACGTGCCGGGCGGGCACGGCGTCAGCTACGGCCACCGGTACGTGACGCCCGGCGCGACCACCCTCGGCCTGGTCCCGCTGGGCTACGCCGACGGCATCCCGCGGCACGCCTCCTCGGCCGGGCCGGTCCTGGTCGAGGGCAAGTGGCGCACGATCGCGGGGCGGGTCGCCATGGACCAGTTCGTGGTCGACCTGGGCGGCGACGAGCCCGAGCCGGGCGCCGAGGCGGTGCTCTTCGGGCCCGGGGACCGCGGCGAGCCCACCGCCGAGGACTGGGCCCAGGCGGCCGGAACCATCGCTTACGAGATCGTGACCCGGATCGGAACGCGCGTTCCTCGCGTCTATGTGAATGACGAACAGGACGGGTAACTCGCACAGAGGACCGGTCCCGCGTAGAACAACAGGCACCCTGGCAACACGAGCACCACAGGCATCCACAGCAGTACCCCGGCGAAGAGGAGCGGTACGTGAGCGAGAGCAGCGCGGAGGTCGTCGCGAACGCCGCCACCGCGGCCGTCGCGGCCTCCGCCGCGGGGGCGGCGGGCGGCTGGCGCCGGGCGACCGGCCTCGCCGGTGTCGCGATAGGCGTGGTGGCCGCGGGCGCGGCCGCCGGTGTCGCCCTGGAGCGGATGACGGTCGGCCGGGGCATACGCCAGAAGGCCCGGCTCGCCCTCGACTCCGCGGGACCGTACGGCTCGCTGCGCGGCATGCCCGGCAAGGCGTTCTCCGACGACGGCACGGAGCTGTACTACGAGGTCGACGAGCTCGACCCGGACGCCGCCCCCGCCGCCCTCGGCC
>NZ_NGFN01000598.1 GCF_002148965.1 Streptomyces swartbergensis
CGGGCGGGCTGGAGGGGGCGAAGCGGGCCGCGTTCAGGATGTGCCCGGCGGCCGAGTCCGGGTTCGAGGCCAGCGCGCTGAGCACGTGCTCCGGCCCGATGTAGCCGTAGCCGCGGGCCCTGGCCATGTCGTGCGCGTCCAGCAGGGCGCGCTTGGCGGCAGGGGTGAGGGAGAGCGCGGTCGGTGGCGGTGCGTCGTCCGGGGAGTGCTGGGCCGGGCCCGACCGCTCGTCGATCTGCGACGCGAGGGAGTCGGGGTTCGCGCCGGCCTTGCTCAGCAGGGTCCGGGTGGGCTCGGTGGCCAGCGCCGCCCGCAGCAGGTGTTCCGTGTCGAGGTCCCGGCTGCCGTGCTCGGCGGCGTACTGGGCGGCGCCGCGGACGAGTTCCCGGGCCGGCTGGCTGAGCAGCCGGCCGATGTCGATCTGCCGGGGACCCGGACGCGGTCCGCCGAAGAAGCGTGCGAGGAATTCTCCGAAGGGATCCGAGCCGTAGCCCTCCGGGCTGGTGAAGCCGCTGCTCATGGGCCTTCCGTTCCCGGCGTCCCCGGCGCGCGGGCGGGGGACGCCCTCGCTGGTCGACGTGCCGGGGTCGGGTAACCCGGGTGGCAGCCCGTTACACCTGGGGCGCGCTCGTAGAACACCTTCCCACGATCGTGGACAAGGGGCACCTTCGGGGCACACCCGGGCAATCCCGACGTACCTCAGCGTGCGGTCAGGATCCTCGGCCCCGCGTCCGTGATCGCCACCGTGTGCTCCGCGTGGGCCGCGCGGGAGCCGTCGTCCGTCTTCAGGGTCCAGCCGTCGGGTGCCGCGTGGAAGAAGTCCGTGCCGCCCGCGACGACCATGGGTTCGATCGCCAGCGCCATGCCGTGCCTCAGGCGCATCCCGCGCCCCGGGCGGCCCTCGTTCGGCACCGAGGGGTCCTCGTGCATCCGGCGGCCGATGCCGTGGCCGCCGAAACCGTCGGGGATGCCGTAGCCCGCGGCGCGGCAGACGGTGCCGATCGCGTGGGCGATGTCGCCGATGCGGTTGCCGACGACGGCGGCCTCGATGCCGGCCGCGAGGGCCCGCTCGGCGGTCTCGATCAGGCGCAGGTCGGCCTCGCGCGGGGTGCCCACGACGAAGCTGAGCGCCGAGTCGCCGACCCAGCCGCCCAGTTCGGCGCCGAAGTCGATGGAGACCAGGTCGCCGTCGCGCAGCCGGTAGCGGTCCGGGACGCCGTGCACGATCGCGTCGTTGACCGAGACGCACAGGACGGCGGGGAAAGGGGTCGGCGCGAAGGACGGCCGGTAGCCGAGGAAGGGCGAGGTCGCTCCCGCCTCGCGCAGCACGTCGTGCGCCACCTCGTCCAGCTCCAGCAGGGAGACGCCCACGTCAGCGGCCTTCTGTGCGGCCGTCAGGGCGCCGGCGACGACCTGGCCCGCCTCGTACATCGCGTCGATGGACGCATCGGTTTTCAGCTCAACCATGCCAATTACTATACCGGTATTAGAATGGGGGCATGGTGCGCACCCCTCTCACCCCCGAAGAGCGCGAACGCGGCGAGCGGCTCGGCCGGCTCCTGCGCGCTGCGCGTGGCGACCGGAGCATGACGGAGGTCGCCGCGAGCGCGGGCATCTCCCCGGAGACGCTCCGCAAGATCGAGACCGGACGGGCCCCGACCCCGGCCTTCTTCACGGTGGCCGCGCTGGCGGGCGCGCTCGGGCTGTCGATGGACGAGCTGGCCGGGCAGTGCGTGCTGGTGCCGGTCTGACGACGCGAACGATGAGACTCCTGCGCCGCATGCGAAAACTCCCCGTAGCACCGCTGTAACACGACTGGTGTTGCCTACTGACCGGAGTGCTCCGGTCGGGTGGGAGTTGAGCGATGGCGGCGGATCGGCTCCCGGATGACGTACGGGAGTTCGCGCATTACCTGGACGGTCTGCTGGCACGCCTGGACCCGTCCGGTGGCTGGTGCGCGGTGTTCTGGCAGCGTGACCCCGAGGGCATGCGGGCCTGTCTCGACGGGCGTGAGATGCCGCCCTGGGACGTGGTCGAGGCGCTGTTGCACGATCTCGCCGGGCAGTACGGCCCTGGGGGCGCGGGCCCGGAGACGGAACGCGCCCGGTCCCTGCATGCCGCCGCGCTCGCCGCGTACGACGCCCGGCCCGGCGGCCGCGACGCCCTCCGGGACCGGCTCGACGTCATGCTCCGCGAGCAGAAGTACGCCGCCGAACGCCGGGCGGACCTGACCCGCCTCCTCGCCACCGCCGCCACCCGCGAAGAGGCCGACGCCCTCCGCCTCGACTTCGCCTGGGCCCACGACGACCACGAGCGCGCGACAGCGCGCTGCGCGGAACTCCGGGCGCGGATAGCCGACTTGGACCGCCGCGAGCGGGACGTGTCCCACTCGGCGTGGGGTGCCGGGGACCGGCGGGATGCCGCCGGCGTGCCGGGGGCCGCCGCGGGTGTCTCCGGCGGCGCGGCCGCGGCGGAGGACGCGGCCGCAGGCGGACGGCGCGGCCCGCGCGGCGGCGGATCCCCGGACGACGACGGCACCTGGTCGGGCGCGTGGCGCAGGCCGAACGGCGGAGGCTTTGCGGCGGCGGCGGCTGCGGCTGCGGTGGACGGGGGTTCGGGGCCAGGGTCCGGTATCGGGGCGAGTCC
>NZ_NGFN01000599.1 GCF_002148965.1 Streptomyces swartbergensis
CTCCGGGTCCTCCAGGTCCTCCGAGTTCTCCGGGTCCTCCGGGTCCTCCGGGTCCTCCTGCTCCCCCGCCGTCCGCACCAGCACCGCCACCACCACCGCGAGCAGCACCAGCCCCACCCCCGACACCACCAGGTACGGCCGCAACCCGACCTGCACGTACCGCAGATACAGGTCGCTGAAGAGCGACACCCGCAGGATCGCCGCACCGACGAGGGCGAGCAGTACGGCCGGTCCGTAGCTCCTCACAGCAGCCACCACCCCACCAGGACGCTGCTCGCGACGGCCACCAGCCAGGTCACGGAGGAGAACCGCAGCGCGAAGGACCGGCCGAACGTGCCCGTCTGGAGCGCGATCAGCTTCAGGTCGACCATCGGCCCGACCACCATGAACGCCAGCCGCGCGGTGGGCGAGAAGCCGCTCAGCGACGCCGCCACGAACGCGTCGGCCTCACTGCACACGCACAGCACGACCGCCAGCACGGCCAGGAGCAGCACCGACAGCCAGGGCGACCCGGTGAACACCTCCAGCAGCGACCTCGGTACGACGATGTCGAAGGTCGCCGCGGCCGCCGCGCCGAGCACGAGGAAACCGCCGGCGTGCAGGAAGTCGTGCTGGAGGCCGGAGACGAAGGCACGCGGCCCGCCGCCCGGCTCGTCCGCGGTGGTCCGCTTCGGCGGCCGCAGCCACTCGTCCCGCCCGAACCGCGCCCACAGCCACCCCATCACCACGGCCGTGCCGAGCGAGGCGACCAGCCGGCCGAGGACCATCTCCGGCTGTCCCGGGAAGGCGACGGAGGTCGCCACCAGGACGACGGGGTTGATCGCGGGCGCGGACAGCAGGAAGGCGAGGGCGGCCGCCGGGGCGACACCCCGCCGCATCAGGCTGCCCGCCACCGGCACGGACGCGCACTCGCAGCCGGGCAGGACGACGCCCGCCGCCCCCGCGACCGGCACGGCGAGGGCGGTACGGCGGGGCAGCAACCGCTGGAACACCCGCGCGGGCACGAACGCGCCGATCGCCGCCGACACGACCGTGCCCAGCAGCAGGAAGGGCACGCCCTGGACGGTGATCGCGGTGAACACCGTCCACCAGGCCGCGACGGGCGGCGTGTAGAGATCGAGCGCCAGCATCGGCCCGAGCACCGACACGACCGTCCCGATGGCGATCAGCGCGGCGCCCCCGAGGACGGCGTACACGAGGGCCCGCAGGCCCAGCCGTATGCCGTCGGCCACCGTCCGTTCGTTCTCCACGCGCCCCGCCCCGATCGTTCGCATTGCGGAAGGAGGCTAACCCGCCCGACTGCGCCAAGCCCCCGTTTCCTCACAGAGGAGGCTGTGCGGGCGCGGGCCCGAGGGTGGTGGTGCCGGGGGCCGTGCGGTGTCCGAGACCCGTGCGGTAGGCGTCCAGGGCCGCCTCCACCCGCCCGGTGCGGCGCAGCAGGTCGCCGAGCAGGCGGCACAGATCGGCCAGGTCGCCGGCCGCGCCCGCCCGCTCCAGCAGGCTCAGGGCGCGGACGTAGTGCTCCTCGGCGTCCTCGGTGCGGCGGGCGTCCTCCGCGATGATGCCGAGGAGGCGGTGCGCGGCGGCGGAGTGGACGGCACCGCGCTCGGGGGACAGGTCGTCGAGCACGCCGTGCAGCAGGGCCGCCGCCTCGTCGGACTCGCCGCGCCGGTGCAGGACGTCGGCCAGTTCGACGGCGACCTGGCTGCTGTAGAGGGCGGCGCGCTTGGCCGACAGCATGCCGAGGGCCTCCCGCAACTCGCCCTCGGCCCGCTCCAGTTGGCCGTCCTGGGCGTAGACGTAGCCGCGCATCCAGTGGCAGTTGGCGAGTTCGGTGCGGATCTGGAGGCCGCGGTACAGCTCGGCCGCCTTGGCCAGCGAGGCGTCGGCCTCGGCGAGGCGGCCCTCGGCGACCAGGGTACGGGCGACCGACCGGTGCATGCGCGCGACCAGGGCCGGGTCGCCGGACTGCGGGGCGAGCGCCAGGGCGAACTCGGCGGCCTGGGCGGCGCGGGCGTGCGCGCCCATGTCCATGTACGGCCCGATGGCGCTGGCGTAGAGCAGCAGCAGGGCGTCCGGATCGTGCAGCCCGCCGCGATTCAGCTCGTCGAGGGTGGTCTCCAGCAGGTACACGGCGTACCGGAGTTCCCCGGCGAGATAGTGCGCGACGGCCCGGCCGCGCAACGCCGGGACCCGGGCGGGCAGCGGCGCGCCGGCCAGACACTCCTCGGCCCGTTCGAAGTACTGCCGACCGGCCACGAGCTCGCCCGTCTCCAGGGCGCACTCGCCGAGCCCGAGCAGCGCGGCGGCCTGTTCCCCGGCCAGCCCGTGCGTCTCGGCCTCGACGAGCAGCTCGGCGTACTGCTCCGCCGCCGCCTCGGCCTCACCGACGGCGAAGACGCGCTGCGCCTCGGTCAGCCGCAGCCGCAGCTCGGTCACGAGCCGGGCCGAACGCCCGGTGGCGAGTTCGTCGAAGGCGACACCGAGCCGCCCGGCGAGATGCCGCAGGGCGTCGTCCGAGGGCCGCACCCGGCCCGACTCCAGGGTGGAGACATAGGCGGGCGTGTACACGGGTTCCGCCAACTGCCGCTGCGTCAGTCCGCGTTCGACCCGCAACCGCTGCACCCGGCGCCCGATGGT
>NZ_NGFN01000006.1 GCF_002148965.1 Streptomyces swartbergensis
GGCTGGGACTCCCCCACGTAGTCGGGCCCACCCTGCGCCGCCCCGCTCACCCGGACCCGCAGTATCAGGCCGAACGGCCCGTCCCCGAAGCTCTCGGCGACGCTCTGCGAAAGGTGCGCGACGAGGTAGTAGGAGCCGGCGAAACGCATCGCACCGACCTGGCCGATGGCGGAGTGACGGTTGGCGTGGTCGACCGGCGGCAGGGGAGGCAGGCTCCCGGACTTCTGGTCGCCGTCGTAGCCGATGCCCACGTCGGCGACGCGGCCGCGCGCCGGGTTGTACAGGTCCAGGTCCAGCGCGTCGCTCATGTAGCCAGTGCCTCCGGAGGCCGAGCTGGCGAGGTCGGCGGTGACCTGGAGCTGCTGGCCCCAGTCGACCGGCACCTCGTAGAAGAGCGTCTGGCCGGGCGTGATGTCGTCCCGCCAGACCCCCTGGTCGAGCGGGGTGGCCCCGGCGAATCCCGCACCGCCCGGGCGGCGCTCGGCCTTCCCCTGGGGCGGCTGGGGCGAGGCGGAGTTCCACACCTCGGGTGCGCTGGTGGGCCCGGTCTTCGCCGTCCGTGGCTCCGTCGTGGCGACGAGTTCCAGATCCCAGGCGTCGGGCGAGGAGCCCTCGCCCTTCGGGTCGACGCGCTCGACGAACACGTAGTAGGTCCCGGCCTCCCGGCACAGCGACTTGGTGGGCGAGATCTCGCGCCGGCCCCACGCCGCGATCGGGTGCGGGCTGCGGGCGGCACCGAAAGTCGCGGTGTCGCTGGAACAGGGAGTGCCGTCGCTGTCCTGCACGGACACCCTGAGCCCGTCGATGAGGGAGACGGTGCTGCCGGGGGAGGGGACGGCGGTGACGGAGACGTACGCGTTCGACGTGGCGTCGAGCTGGAGGCTGTAGCTGATCTTGCCGCTGCTCGGGAGGGAGCTCTTGTAGGCCGTGCCGGGCGTCAGCAGTACGGCGTCACCGGTGCTCCTCGCCCCCTCGATGCTCCGGGCGTCGTCGGCGAAGGCGTACGGGCTAGACGACACCGCCGTACCGGGGGCTCCGGCGGCGGCCAGGGCGGCTTGTCCGGGCATCACGGCCGCCGTACCCAGCACCACCGCCACGACTCCCAGGCGCGCGACCACCGACGGGCTGCGACCGCGCCACGCGCCCGCACGCCCCCACGCCGTACGACACCGTCCCCTCACGCGCCACCCCTCACGTCACCGGACCGCAGAACCGTCGTGAAACCGCAAACCGTGGAACCGTGGCCCATCCTGCCCCGCCGCCGCGTCCAGCGTCCCGCCGTCCCCGTGAACACACAAAACCCCGACCGCGAGGCGGCCGGGGTGTGCTCGTTTTGAGTCGTGACTCACGAACCCGTGGGCACGGAGTCAGTCGCCTCCGTCCACAGGTCCTGCTCGGCGCGATCCGCCTGGATCTGGCGGTACACGAGGAGCCCGCCGATGGCGGCCAGTGCGACCAGGAGAAGCTTCTTCACCGCGCGACCTCGTCTTTCGTTGACGTAGGGGACCTCTGGCGCCCGACTATACACACCGACCGATACCGATCGGTGACCTGAGTCGGCCCTCAACTTCCGTCCCGGCAACCGGCATAGAAGCGGAGTACGCCGCTCCGACCGGAGAGTGATCACACGCCGACGGACGGTTAATTCGACCGCTCTTCTCCTCCTTCCTCACGTTTTCGCCCTACTTGCGCCCATCCGGGTGGCGTTCATCTGAACATCGATGCGCCACGGGCATCGGTCCACCACTTCTCGGTCCTCATACACATCATGAGGAAAGTACGCAAATCGCCCAACCCGAAAGTGAGGGGTTATGGCCCTGAACAAGGTCATGAAGCTGTGGACCGCCATCGTCACCGCCTTCCTCGCGCTGTGCACGACGCTCGGATTCATCACCACGACCGCCGCCGCGGCGGTACCGCAGCCCGAGCAGAAGCGCAACAGCGCGCTGATCCCGCAGCAGCGGACGGCGCCGGCGACGGCCCCCTGGTCCTTGTCCTACGCCAAGGCCCTGCCCCCCACGATGAAGCAGCGCATCCACGCCGAGGCCCACGGCAAGTCCCCGAGCTGCCGCCACCGCCCGCTCGCGGACACGACGGCGTCGCCCACCGCCGACTGCACCGACGACGACACCGACGGCGATCCAGCGGACCATCTCACTCCGCTGCAGCGCTGATATCCCCGTCAGAGTTCCCGGCGACCCGCGTACAGGCCCGACGGCTCCGAGGAGCCGCCGGGCCTTCTTCATCTACTGATGCCGGCTGGTCCCACAACCTGGCTGGTGAGGCTGACCGACTGGAAGCGCTGGAGGGTCAGCCGTCGTCACAGGGGCCTCATGGATGGCAAAGACCCCCAGTCGATACCGACTGGGGGTCTTTTCGCTGGTGGGGCTAACAGGATTTGAACCTGTGGCCTCATCCTTATCAGGGATGCGCTCTAACCAACTGAGCTATAGCCCCGCCGCGCTCTGCGGTGTGTGTGTCCCGCGCGCTGACTCCTGAAGATTAGCGCACGACATGGGCAGTCCCAAAATCGGTTGTCGGGACACCGGCACCCGCCGCCGACGAGGGATCTACGAGGGGTCTACTCGTCCTCGGCGAGCGTCAGCTCCACACCGCCCACGAAGCCCGCGGACAGGTTGTAGATGAACGCGCCGAGCGTCGCGAGGGCCGTCGCCAGGACGACGTCGATGACCGCGATGACCGACGTGAACATGAGGACGTTGGGCAGCGACAGGAAGGCCTGGAGGTCGAAGCCGTTCGACTCGTTCGAGCCGGTCGCCTCGGAGATCGTGCCGCCGACCGTGGAGAAGACGCCCATGGCGTCCATCACCATCCACAGCACGGCGGACGCCACGATCGTGCAGATGCCCAGGGCGATGGAGAGCAGGAAGCTGACCTTCATCACCGACCACGGGTCGGCCTTGGCCACACGCAGGCGGGCCTTGCGGACGCGCGGCGTGGTGCGGGCACCGGTGCGGGGACGCCGTGCGGCACCGGCGGCAGCACCGATTCCGGCACCGCCCGCGGCGGGCTGCGCCGGATAGGCCTGCGGCGGGTGGTACGGCCCGGCCTGCTGCTGCGTCTGCCGTTCCCCCGGCAGGGGGGAGGCCGTCTGCGCGGCGGTGCCCTTCTCCTGCGCGGCCGGCTCGGGCTGCGGCTGGGCGCCGGATGCGGACGGGCCCGCTCCAGCGGTGTGCTGCTGGGTCTGCGGACCTCTGGTGTCCGTCACGGTTCCCCCCTGTGATTCATGCCTGTCAGGCGAGGACGAGTCCTTGGTCGGGGACTTGATCGCCTTCAGGTTGGTCGTGTGCGGGTCCGCCGCACGCGCGGCGGAGCCACGGCCGCCGTCGTCCGTGTCCGTACCCTTCGAGGTACCCCTCGGTCCGGCGCCCGTGGCTCCGCTCACGCTGACTCACTCCTCGTGCTACTCGGCCGAGGGCGCCTCACCCTCGTCCGTGCCGGTGGTCGCGGCACCTTCGGCGGTCTCGTCGACGACCACGTCGCCGTCGACCTCCTCCGCCTCGCGTCCCGCTTCGGCGTTGCGTGCGATGCCGACAACGGCATCGCGCTTGCCCAGATTGATCAGTTGGACGCCCATGGTGTCACGGCCGGTTTCCCTGATCTCGTTGACTCGCGTACGAATCACACCGCCGCCCAGCGTGATGGCGAGGATCTCGTCGGTCTCCTCGACCACCAGAGCGCCGACGAGAGATCCACGGTCCTCCACGATCTTGGCGGCCTTGATGCCGAGGCCGCCGCGACCCTGGACGCGGTACTCGTCGACGTTGGTCCGCTTCGCGTACCCGCCGTCGGTGGCAGTGAACACGAACGTACCGGGTCGAACAACATTCATCGAGAGCAGCTCGTCGCCCTCGCGGAAGCTCATGCCCTTGACACCCGAGGTGGCACGGCCCATGGGACGCAGGGTTTCGTCCGATGCGGTGAACCTGATCGACTGCGCCTTCTTGCTGATCAGAAGCAGATCGTCGTCGGCCGAGACAAGTTCGGCTCCGATCAGTTCGTCGTCCGAACCGTCCTCCATCGACCGGAGGTTGATCGCGATCACACCGCCGGAACGCGGCGAATCGTAATCCTTCAGAGGCGTCTTCTTCACAAGTCCGGCCTTGGTGGCGAGGACGAGGTACGGAACCGCCTCGTAGTCGCGGATCGCCAGGATCTCGGCGATCGCCTCGTCGGGCTGGAAGGCGAGCAGGTTGGCGACGTGCTGACCGCGCGCGTCCCGGCCGGCGTCGGGCAGCTCGTAGCCCTTGACGCGGTAGACGCGGCCCTTGTTGGTGAAGAACAGCAGCCAGTGGTGCGTGGTGGACACGAAGAAGTGGTCGACGATGTCGTCTTCCTTGAGCTTCGTGCCGCGCACGCCCTTGCCGCCGCGTTTCTGGGCGCGGTAGTCGTCGGTCTTGGTGCGCTTGATGTAGCCGCCCCGGGTGACCGTGACGACGATGTCCTCCTCGGCGATCAGGTCCTCGATGGACATGTCGCCCTCGTACGGGATCAGCTTGGTCTTGCGGTCGTCGCCGAACTTCTCGACGATCGCGGCCAGTTCCGCGCTGACGATGCCCCGCTGACGGACCGGGGAGGCCAGGATCTCGTTGTACTCGGTGATCTTCGTCTGGAGTTCGTCGTGCTCCTGGACGATCTTCTGGCGCTCCAGGGCGGCCAGTCGGCGCAGCTGCATCTCGAGGATGGCGTTGGCCTGGATCTCGTCGATCTCCAGGAGGCTCATCAGGCCCCCGCGCGCGATGTCGACCGTGTCGCTGCGCCGGATCAGCGCGATGACCTCGTCGATGGCGTCCAAGGCCTTCAGCAGACCGCGCAGGATGTGCGCGCGCTCCTCGGCCTTGCGCAGCCGGAAGCGCGTGCGGCGGACGATGACCTCGATCTGGTGCGCCACCCAGTGGCGGATGAACGCGTCGAGCGAGAGCGTGCGTGGCACGCCGTCCACCAGCGCCAGCATGTTGGCGCCGAAGTTCGTCTGCAGGTCGGTGTGCTTGTAGAGGTTGTTCAGCACGACCTTGGCGACCGCGTCCCGCTTCAGCACGATGACCAGGCGCTGGCCGGTGCGGGAGGACGTCTCGTCGCGGACGTCCGCGATGCCGCCGACCTTGCCGTCCTTGACCAGGTCGGCAATCTTCTGGGCGAGGTTGTCCGGGTTGGTCTGGTACGGCAGTTCCGTGACCACCAGGCACTGGCGGTTCTGGATCTCCTCGACCTCGACGACCGCGCGCATGGTGATGGAGCCGCGGCCGGTGCGGTACGCCTCCTCGATGCCCCGGCGGCCGACGACGAGCGCGCCGGTCGGGAAGTCCGGGCCCTTGATGCGCTCGATGAGCGCGTCCAGGAGCTCCTCGTGTGAGGCCTCGGGGTTCTCCAGGTACCACTGGGCACCGGCGGCGACCTCGCGCAGGTTGTGCGGCGGGATGTTGGTCGCCATGCCGACCGCGATGCCGGCCGAGCCGTTGATCAGCAGGTTCGGGAAGCGGGCCGGCAGGACGGTCGGCTCCTGGGAGCGGCCGTCGTAGTTGTCCGTGAAGTCGACGGTCTCCTCATCGATGTCACGGACCATCTCCATCGACAGCGGCGCCATCTTGCACTCGGTGTACCGCATCGCCGCCGCCGGGTCGTTGCCCGGGGAGCCGAAGTTGCCGTTGGAGTCGACGAGCGGCATGCGCATCGACCACGACTGGGCGAGACGCACGAGCGCGTCGTAGATGGAGGAGTCGCCGTGCGGGTGGTAGTTGCCCATGACGTCGCCGACGACGCGGGCGCACTTGTAGAAGCCGCGCTCGGGGCGGTAGCCGCCGTCGTACATGGCGTACAGGACGCGGCGGTGGACGGGCTTGAGGCCGTCACGGACGTCCGGCAGCGCACGCGAGACGATGACGGACATCGCGTAGTCGAGGTACGAGCGCTGCATCTCCGTCTCGAGCCCGACGGGCTCGACGCGCATGGCCAGGGCGTCACCCTCGGGCGTCGTCACGGGAGTGTTGTCGTCGGTCATTGCTGGTGAAGATCCTTCCTGGTGCGGTCAGCTGAGACCGACTCAGATGTCGAGGAAGCGGACGTCCTTGGCGTTGCGCTGGATGAACGCGCGGCGGGCCTCGACGTCTTCGCCCATGAGGACCGAGAACAGGTCGTCGGCCTGGGCGGCGTCGTCGAGGGTGACCTGGCCGAGGACGCGGTGCTCCTGGTCCATGGTCGTGATGCGCAGCTCCTCGGCGTTCATCTCGCCGAGGCCCTTGAAGCGCTGGACCGAGTCGTCCCGGATGCGCTTGCCGGCCTGGCGGCCCATCTCGATCAGGGCGTCGCGCTCGCGGTCGGAGTACGCGTACTCGAAGTCGTCCTTGCCCCACTTGATCTTGTAGAGCGGCGGACGGGAGAGGTACACGTGCCCGGCCTCGACCAGGGGCCGCATGAAGCGGAACAGGAAGGTCAGCAGCAGGGTGTTGATGTGCTGGCCGTCGACGTCGGCGTCCGCCATGAGGATGATCTTGTGGTAGCGGAGCTTCTCGATGTCGAAGTCCTCGTGCACACCCGTGCCGAACGCGGAGATCATCGCCTGGATCTCCTGGTTCTGGAGGATCCGGTCGATGCGCGCCTTCTCGACGTTGAGGATCTTGCCTCGGATCGGGAGGATCGCCTGGTACTGCGGATTCCGGCCGGACTTGGCCGAGCCGCCGGCGGAGTCACCCTCGACGATGAAGATCTCGCACTTGGTCGGGTCGTTCGACTGGCAGTCGGAGAGCTTGCCCGGCAGGGACGCGGTCTCCAGCAGGCCCTTACGGCGCGTCAGGTCGCGGGCCTTGCGGGCCGCCACGCGCGCGGTGGCCGCCGCGATGCCCTTGCGGACGATGTCCGCGGCCTCGTTGGGGTTGCGGTCCAGCCAGTCGTTCAGGTGCTCGTAGACGACCCTCTGGACGAAGGTCTTGACCTCGGTGTTGCCCAGCTTCGTCTTCGTCTGGCCTTCGAACTGGGGCTCGCTCAGTTTGACCGAGATGATCGCGGTCAGACCCTCGCGGATGTCGTCACCGGTGAGGTTGTCGTCCTTCTCTCGCAGCAGCCTCTTGTCGCGCGCGTACTTGTTGATCAGCGAGGTCAGCGCGGCCCGGAAGCCCTCTTCGTGCGTACCGCCCTCGTGGGTGTGGATGATGTTGGCGAAGGAGTACACGCCCTCCGTGTAGCCGCTGTTCCACTGCATGGCGACCTCGAGGGACAGCTGCCTGTCCTTGTCCTCGGCCTCCAGGTCGATGACGGTGGGGTGAACCGCCTCGCCCTTGCGGGAGTTGAGGTACTTCACGAAGTCGACGATGCCGCCCTCGTAGTGGTACGAGACGTGCTTGACCTCGTGCTTCTCGTCCTCGCCGGCCTCGTCCGCGCCGGCCGTGGCCTTCGCCGACTCGCGCTCGTCGGTGAGGTTGATGCGCAGGCCCTTGTTGAGGAACGCCATCTCCTGGAAGCGCCGCGACAGCGTCTCGAAGGAGTAGTCGGTGGTCTCGAAGATGTCCGGGTCGGCCCAGAAGGTGACCGTGGTGCCGTGCTCGTCCGTGGGTTCGTGCTTGGCGAGCGGGGCCGTCGGGACGCCCAACTTGTAGTCCTGCGTCCACCGGTAGCCGTCGGTCTTGATCTCGACGGAGACCTTGGTCGACAGGGCGTTCACGACGGAGACACCCACGCCGTGCAGACCGCCGGAGACCGCGTAGCCGCCGCCCCCGAACTTTCCGCCCGCGTGCAGGACCGTCAGCACGACCTCGACGGCCGGCTTGCCCTCGGAGGGGACGATGCCGACCGGGATGCCACGGCCGTTGTCCACGACCCGTACGCCGCCGTCGGCGAGGATCGTCACGTCGATCGTGTCCGCGTATCCCGCGAGCGCCTCGTCGACGGAGTTGTCGACGACCTCCTGCACCAGGTGGTGCAGGCCGCGCTCACCGGTCGAACCGATGTACATGCCGGGTCGCTTGCGGACCGCGTCCAGACCCTCGAGGACGGTGATGGCACTTGCGTCGTACGAAGCAGTAGCGGAGGCCTCGGCGACTCCAGCCATGGCCTCGACGGACGGGTTGTTCTCGTTGGGGTTGCCGGAATCGGCCACGAAGCGCCCTTTCTGGCACAGCACGAGCCAGGCTCGTCGGCGGGTTGCCGGAGCGGCTGCGGCATGTTGCGTTGGTAAGCCTTGATCAGCGTTGCTCAGCTTTTCCCGGACGGTCCCCACGATTGGGGCGGGATTGCCTCCAGTCTACCGGTAGCACTGACACTGATGGGGGTTTGCCGGTACCTGAGTCCGCATGTGCCGCCCTCAACCGGTCTTCCCCGACTCCCGATATGCGGATGGGGGCTCCAGGAGGCTCACGGAGGCACTCAGCGCTTCCGGCCGTCAACCCTTGGCTACTTCGGAGTCAGGTCGCTATTCGCAACCGCGTGCGGCGGTGCGAAGAGCGGGGCGCCGGGGCTCCGAGCGGGCCGTCGGCAGCGACTTTTGTGATGTCAGTCACTTGTTGTCGACCGGTGGGAAACGGGCGCCGTTCGGGCCCTCACGGAGCCTCCGGACAGCCTCCGGGAAGGGCTCCCGTCAGCCGTAGGTGTCGCCGGGACCGGTGCTGCCGGGGGCGCGCAACGGGCCGTAGCGGCGGGTGGGGGCGCCCGGGCCCTGCACCTTGATCATCTTCACCGTGCCGTGGCCCAGATCCTCGTTCAGGCGCGCGACCAGGGTCGGGGCGAGCAGCCGGAGGTTCGTCGCCCAGGCCGTCGAGTCGCAGCGCACGGACAGGACGTGCTCGTCCTCGTCGTACCTCTCCGGCACACAGTGCTTGGCCACGTCCTCGCCGACGATCTGCGGCCAGCGGCCCATCACCCCGCCGACCGCGGCCGGGGCCTCCCAGCCGCGCTCGGTGATGAGCCGGTTGATCGCGGAGCCGAGCGCCATGGGGTCGCGGCGGTCGGCGCGCGCGCCGGAGCGCAGTCCGCCGCGGCGCGCCTGTTTCTTCTGCTGCGCCGCGTCCCCCCGCGCGCGTGCGGCTTCCTTTGCGGCGCGGAGCGCCACGCGCGCGAGGTCGACGCCGGACGGCTCGGGCGACCGGGGCCCGGGGGCTTTCCCGGACGGGTTCTCCGGTGTGTTTTCCGGTGTGCTCTGCGGTGTGTTTTCCGTCATACGCGCTCCACCGTCCCCTCGGACACGGCGAACCGCACCCCGGACAGCACATGCGGTACGTCGTCGTCGACCGCGGCCGTCACCAGGACCTGCTCGCCCGGCGCGACCAGCTCGGCGAGGCGCTTACGGCGCCGGGTGTCCAGCTCGGCGAACACGTCGTCGAGCACCAGCACCGGCTCGTTGCCCTCCGCGCGCAGCAGGTCGTAGGAGGCGAGGCGCAGCGCCAGGGCGTAGGACCAGGACTCGCCGTGCGAGGCGTACCCCTTGGCGGGCAGCTGGCCGAGCTTGAGCTGGAGGTCGTCCCGGTGCGGGCCGACCAGGGTGACGCCCCGCTCGATCTCCTGCTTGCGTGCCTCGGCGAGCGCGGCCATCAGCTGCTCGTACAGGTCCTCGCGCGTGTGCGCCTCGCCCGGCGCGGACGGCTTGTACTCCAGGGCGATCGGGCCGCCGCCGGGGGCGAGCTGCTCGTACGCCTTGTCGGCGAGCGGCTGGACCGCGGCGATCAGGTCCAGGCGCTGGGCGAGCAACTCGGCACCCGCGCGCGCGAGATGCTGGTCCCAGATGTCGAGCGTGGACATGTCCACACTGCGGCCGCCGTGCCGGCGGGCGAGCGCGGCCGACTTCAGCAGGGTGTTGCGCTGCTTGAGGACGCGCTCGTAGTCGGAGCGGACCCCGGCCATGCGCGGGGAACGGGCGGTGATCAGCTCGTCGAGGAAGCGGCGCCGTTCACCGGGGTCGCCCTTGACCAGGGCGAGATCCTCGGGTGCGAACAGCACGGTCCGTACGATCCCCAGCACGTCACGCGGCTTGACCTGCGAGGATCTGTTGATACGGGCCCGGTTGGCGCGCCCCGGGTTCAGCTCCAGCTCGACCAGCTGCTGCCGCTCGCCCTGCCGCACCTGAGCCCTGATGATCGCGCGCTCGGCGCCCATGCGGACCAGGGGGGCGTCGGAGGAGACGCGGTGGCTGCCGAGCGTGGCGAGATAGCCGACGGCCTCGACGAGGTTGGTCTTGCCCTGCCCGTTCGGGCCGACGAAGGCCGTCACTCCCGGGTCGAGCGGGACCTCGACCCGGGGGTACGAACGGAAGTCGGCCAGCGACAGATGCGTGACGTGCATGGTCGTTTCGCCGACCTCCCCAACCGTCGGGTGTTGCTTACTTGGTCTCGACCGCGTGGCCGCCGAACTGGTTCCGCAGCGCCGCGATCATCTTCATCTGGGGCGAGTCCTCCTGGCGGGAGGCGAACCGCGCGAACAGCGACGCCGTGATCGCCGGCAGCGGCACCGCGTGGTCTATGGCGGCTTCCACAGTCCAGCGTCCCTCACCGGAGTCCTGTGCATAACCCCGGAGCTTGTCCAGGTGCTCGTCCTCGTCGAGCGCGTTGACCGCGAGGTCCAGCAGCCAGGAGCGGATGACCGTGCCCTCCTGCCAGGAGCGGAAGACCTCCCGGACGTCGGTCACGGAGTCGACCTTCTCCAGGAGCTCCCAGCCCTCGGCGTAGGCCTGCATCATCGCGTACTCGATGCCGTTGTGGACCATCTTCGCGAAGTGGCCCGCGCCGACCTTGCCGGCGTGCACCGAGCCGAAGTCGCCCTCCGGCTTGAGGGCGTCGAAGACCGGCTGCACCTTGGCGACGTTCTCCGCGTCGCCGCCGTACATCAGCGCGTAGCCGTTCTCCAGGCCCCAGACGCCGCCGGAGACACCGCAGTCGACGAAGCCGATGCCCTTGGCCGCCAGCTCCTCGGCGTGCTTCTCGTCGTCGGTCCAGCGGGAGTTGCCGCCGTCCACGACGACGTCACCGGGCTCCAGCAGTTCGGCGAGCTCGTCGATGGTGGACTGCGTGGGCTCGCCCGCCGGGACCATCACCCAGACCACGCGCGGTCCCCTGAGCTTGCCCACAAGCTCTTCCAGGCTGTGGACATCGGCGAGGTCCGGGTTGCGGTCGTATCCGAAGACGGTGTGGCCCGCGCGGCGGATCCGCTCGCGCATGTTGCCGCCCATCTTGCCGAGGCCGACGAGACCGAGCTCCATCAGTTGTGTTCCTTAGGTTCGCAGGTGTCCGAGTGGCGTTGCGGCACTTTCGTACCGTGCCGAGCCTAAACCCGGACGCTCGCGCACATCTGTGGGCATACGCGCTCAGTCGTACGCCCTCACCTGCGGGTTTGCCCCCAGCCTGTGGACAACCACCGGAGCCCGGCCGCTCAGCCGCTCAGCCGCACCGGCATGATCAGGTACTTGTAGGCCTCGTCCGCCTCGGCGTCCACCGCCGGCTTGCCGCTGAGCAGCGCGGGCTTCGTGGACGTCGTGAAGGACAGCTGCGCGACCGGGGAGTCGATGGCGCTCAGGCCGTCCAGCAGGAACGTCGGGTTGAAGGCGATCGAGATGTCGTCGCCCTCCAGCTGGGCGTCGACCCTTTCCACAGCCTGTGCGTCGTCGCTGGAGCCGGCCTCCAGGATGAGCACGCCCTGCTCGAAGCTGAGGCGCACCGGGGTGTTCCGCTCGGCGACCAGGGCCACACGCTTGACGGCCTCCACGAACGGGGCGGTCTCGATCACGGCGATGCTGTTGAACTCCGTCGGGAACAGCGTGCGGTACTTCGGGAGGTCGCCCTCCAGCAGGCGGGTCGTCGTACGGCGGCCGGCGCCCTCGAAGCCGATCAGGCCCTCACCCGAGCCCGAGCCGGACAGCGCCAGGGTCACCTGGTCGCCGCTCGTCAGGGCCTTGGCGGTGTCCAGCAGCGTCTTGGCGGGCACCAGGGCGACCGCGGAGGCTTCCGGGTTCTCCGGCTTCCACAGGAACTCACGGACCGCGAAGCGGTAGCGGTCGGTGGACGCCAGCGTGACCGTGTCGCCCTCGATCTCGATACGGACGCCCGTGAGGACGGGCAGCGTGTCGTCGCGGCCGGCGGCGATCGCCACCTGGGCGGCCGCGGAGGCGAAGACCTCGCCGGGGACCGTGCCCGTCGCGTTCGGCATCTGCGGCAGCGCCGGATACTCCTCCACAGGCAGGGTGTGGAGTGTGAACCGGGAGGAGCCGCACACCACCGTCGCCCGTACACCGTCTGTGGAGATCTCCACCGGCCGGTTGGGCAGGGCGCGGCAGATGTCCGCGAGGAGGCGGCCGGAGACGAGCACCGTGCCCTCCTCCTCGACTTCGGCCTCCACGGACACGCGTGCGGAGACCTCGTAGTCGAAGCTGGACAGGCTCAGCTGGCCGTCCTCGGCCTTCAGCAGCAGGCCGGCGAGGACAGGCGCCGGCGGACGGGCCGGGAGGCTGCGTGCCGCCCAGGCCACTGCCTCCGCGAGTACGTCGCGTTCCACCCGGATCTTCACTGTTGCCGCCTCCTGCTGTTGCCGGCGCTTCTCGCTCTGCCTGGCCCTCGTCGTCTGTCTCGGTGTCGACGGTCCCTGGGATGGGGAGGACACCGGGGACCAGTCTGACGCACCGCACTGACAGTAGGTGCCTGTCGGGGTCAAGTCGTGACGAGGGGCGGTCGGGCGCCGGAGAGCGAGTTGTGCACAGGACCCGCTTCGAAACGAATTCCCAGCTCTCTCTAGTTGGAAGTAGTAGTAGGGCCTGTGGATACGGTGGATAACCACGTTTGCCCAGCTCAGAGCGGGAATTTTGTCCACCGGGCCTGTGGGTGACGGCGGTGGACAACCAGGGGTTTCTGTGGAGAACGGAAAGTTCTGCACACCCCGTGCACAGGGGGAGGCGAGTTCTCCCCAGTGCCGTCCCCAGGTTTACCCACCTTTCCCACAGCCCAACCCGGCACCTTCGTGTGACGCCTTTCACTCGACCCGGTGAGGAGGCGCGTCGCGTTGCCGAACAGTGGACAGCGATGTGGAGAAGCTGGGGATCGCTGGGGACAACCGGCCCCAGCCTGTGGGTTGCCCGTGGACAACTCGATGCACAGGCTGTGGACGCTCTGACTGTCCACAGCCTGTGGAAAACCTTCGTCCACGAATCCACACCCAGGTGACCTGGTCTGATCGTCCTTCACCAGAGACGTCTGTGGACACAGTCTGGACAACTTTCCAGTCCCCAGGGTGTGGACGGGAGAAAGTCGCCGAATCTGTGGAGAGGGGCCGTAACCCGGCAGGTAATTCGAACAGCCGGCGATCACGAGACATGGCGATGGACGGCCCTGACGCGACGAAGGACGGCCCTGACACGACGAAGCACGGCCGCCGCATGACGAAGGGCGCCCCCGGAAACCTGCTCCGGGAGCGCCCTCGGTGGCTTACGGCCGGCTCTGTCAGCCGTTCTTGATGCGGTTGGTCAGCTCGGTGACCTGGTTGTAGATCGAGCGGCGCTCGGCCATCAGATTGCGGATCTTGCGGTCCGCGTGCATGACCGTCGTGTGGTCGCGGCCGCCGAACAGCGCGCCGATCTTCGGCAGCGACAGGTCCGTGAGCTCACGGCACAGGTACATGGCGATCTGCCGGGCGGTGACGAGAGCGCGGCCGCGCGAGGTGCCGCACAGGTCCTCGACGGTCAGCCCGAAGTAGTCCGCCGTCGCGCCCATGATGGCCGTGGACGTGATCTCGGGGGCCGAGTCCTCGCCGCCGGGGATGAGGTCCTTGAGGACGATCTCCGTCAGGCCCAGGTCCACCGGCTGCCGGTTGAGCGAGGCGAACGCCGTGACCCGGATCAGCGCGCCCTCCAGCTCGCGGATGTTGCGCGAGATCCGGGACGCGATGAATTCCAGCACCTCCGGCGGCGCGTTCAGCTGCTCCTGCACCGCCTTCTTGCGGAGGATCGCGATACGCGTCTCCAGCTCGGGCGGCTGCACGTCGGTGATGAGACCCCACTCGAAACGGTTCCGCAGCCGGTCCTCCAGCGTCACCAGCTGCTTGGGCGGCCGGTCGGAGGACAGCACGATCTGCTTGTTGGCGTTGTGGAGCGTGTTGAAGGTGTGGAAGAACTCCTCCTGCGTCGACTCCTTGTCCGCCAGGAACTGGATGTCGTCGACGAGCAGGATGTCCATCTCGCGGTAGCGCTTGCGGAAGCTGTCGCCCTTGCCGTCGCGGATGGAGTTGATGAACTCGTTGGTGAACTCCTCCGAGCTCACGTACCGCACCCGGGTGCCCGGGTAGAGGCTGCGCGCGTAGTGGCCGATCGCGTGCAGCAGGTGTGTCTTGCCGAGCCCGGACTCCCCGTAGATGAACAAGGGGTTGTACGCCTTCGCCGGTGCCTCGGCGACGGCGACCGCGGCGGCGTGTGCGAAGCGGTTGGAGGCGCCGATGACGAACGTGTCGAAGAGGTACTTCGGGTTCAGGCGCGCGGTGGGCTCACCCGGGCCGGTCGCCGGCGCGGGCTGCGCGGCCAGCGGGCCGGGCGCACCGGTCGTGGGCAGGTTCGGGCCGACGGGGCCGCCGCGGTGCACGTGCCCGGAGCCGGCCGGCGGCTCGGGCGGCTCCCGGCGGACCGGGTCGCGCTGGTCGTAGTCGGGGCGTGATGTGTCGTAGTCGGAGCGCGGCTGGTCGTAGGAAGGGCGCTCCATGGACTGCGGGCGGTAGTCCTGGGACGGGGAGCCGTAGGAGTCCTGGGGGGACGAGCCGTACGAGTCCTGCGAGCCGTGGGATCGCTGTGATCGATGGGATCCCTGTGATCCACGGGATCCGTATGAGTCCTGCGACGACCCATGGGATCCGTACGAGTCCTGGGATCCGTACGAGTCCTGTGAGCCGTAGTTGTCCTGGCTCGGTGACGCGTACGGGTCACGCTCAGGGAAGCCCAGGCGCTGCTGCTGCCAGCTGTATTCGTCCTGCGTCGGCCGCGGCCAGGAGCCGGGCTCGGGGCGCTGGTACTCGGACGGGTACGCGGGGCGGGGGTTGGGAAGTTGATCTCCGCGCGTAGGCGGAAGCTGGTCGCCGGCATTACCCGGCAGCGGGTCGGCGCGGTGGCGGCCGTACCCCTCGTAACCGTCGCGGTCCTGGCGCGCGGCCGGAAGCTCGGGCTCCTCGTAACGCGACTGGGGACGGGCCTGGGGCGCCGACGTGGCCGGGGGCTCGCCCGCGGAGTCGTCGACGGTGATCGCGATCCGGATCGGGCGGCCGCACTCGCGGCTCAGGGTCTCGCTGACGACGGGCGCCAGGCGGCCCTCGAGTACACCCTTCGCAAATTCGTTCGGTACGGCGAGCAGGGCCGTGTCCGCGACCAGCGCGAGCGGCTGGCAGCGACGGATCCAGTGCTCGTCCTTCGCCTCGACGCCCTGGCCGCGGCCCTCCCCGAGGAGCTGCTCCAATACGCGTGGCCACACTGCGGCAAGATCGGCAGGTACGTCAGCCACAGGGCACGCTCTCTCACAGGTCCCACGAACGTGTGGTTCTGGGACGGCTCGGGATGTAAATCGGGTGGGTCAGAGATAAGGGAACGAATCGGAGTTCCGTCACGGTAGTCAGGGCGGCCGCTGCGGTTCAAGTTGTTGTCCCCAGCCTGTGGACAAGTGTCTCCGGGTGGCTGCCGGTTTGACCGGATGGCGTAGCCGCGCGTACCGTAACCAGGTCGAGTTGTCGATGGCTGCTGCCGCCTGCCTCCGATGGGCACAGATCATTTGGGTGATCGGTCAGCGGTGCACTCGGGCGTAACTGCGAGCTACTCGTGGGCGCACGGTGACAGCCAGGACGGCACCCCGCAACCACCGATTCTTTCTGGAGCCCCCGAGTGAGCAAGCGCACCTTCCAGCCGAACAACCGTCGTCGCGCGAAGACCCACGGCTTCCGGCTGCGTATGCGCACCCGTGCCGGCCGCGCGATTCTCGCGTCCCGCCGTAGCAAGGGTCGCGCCCGTCTGTCCGCCTGATCCCGGTCAGGTCATGACATCGTGCTGCCCACCGAGAACCGGCTGAGGCGGCGCGAGGACTTCGCGACCGCGGTACGGCGAGGACGCCGGGCAGGACGCCCGTACCTCGTCGTCCACCTTCGAAGCGGTGCCACGGACCCGCATGCGCCTGGGGAGAGCGCTCCCCCGACGCGTGCGGGTTTCGTCGTGAGCAAAGCCGTGGGCGGTGCGGTCGTACGCAACAAAGTGAAGCGCAGGCTTCGCCACCTGATGCGCGACCGAGTCGCCCAGCTGCCCCCCGGTAGCCTGGTAGTGGTACGAGCGCTGCCCGGTGCGGGCGACGCCGACCATGCACAGCTGGCCCGAGACCTGGATGCCGCCCTCCAGCGGCTGCTGGGAGGGGGCGCGCGATGAAGTACCCGCTGCTTGCTCTGATCAAGCTCTACCAGTGGACGATCAGTCCGCTGCTCGGGCCGGTCTGCAAGTACTACCCGTCGTGCTCCCACTACGGCTTCACGGCCATCGACCGGCACGGTGCCATCAAGGGAACGGCACTCACGGCCTGGCGCATCCTGCGGTGCAACCCGTGGTCGCTGGGCGGTGTGGACCATGTCCCGCCGCGCAAGCGCCCGCGGTGGCACGAAATGCTGCGTAACGCGTGGCGTGCACGCAAGGGCGGGCCCTCCGCCGCCGTCCCGGCCACCGAGGGACAGACTTCTCCCACAAGTCAGTCCGGTCCTTCGAGCCAGGCCGCAGAGACACCGTCCCATGCCCAAGGAGCATGATTAGTGGACACGATTGCCAGCCTCTTCAGCTTCATCACCACACCCGTCTCCTGGGTCATCGTCCAGTTCCACTCGGTGTACGGCGCCCTCTTCGGGCCTGACACCGGATGGGCCTGGGGCCTGTCGATCGTGTCCCTGGTGATCCTGATCCGTATCTGCCTGATCCCGCTCTTCGTGAAGCAGATCAAGGCGACCCGGGCCATGCAGACGCTGCAGCCCGAGATGAAGAAGATCCAGGAGCGCTACAAGAACGACAAGCAGCGTCAGTCCGAAGAGATGATGAAGCTGTACAAGGACACGGGTACCAACCCGCTGTCCTCGTGCCTTCCCATCCTGGCGCAGTCCCCGTTCTTCTTCGCCCTGTACCACGTGCTGAACAGCATCGCGTCGAACGACACCATCGGCGTGATCAACACCAGCCTTCTGGAGAGTGCCCAGAAGGCGCACATCGTCGGTGCGCCGCTGGCGGTGAAGTTCACCGACAGCGCGTCGAAGGTGGAAGCACTCGGTGCCTCCCTCACCGACGTCCGCGTGGTCACCGCCGTCATGATCGTCCTGATGTCGGCGTCGCAGTTCTTCACGCAGCGCCAGCTGATGACGAAGAACGTCGACACCACGGTGAAGACGCCGTTCATGCAGCAGCAGAAGATGCTGATGTACGTCTTCCCGATCATGTTCGCCGTCTTCGGTATCAACTTCCCCGTCGGTGTCCTCGTCTACTGGCTGACCACCAACGTGTGGACCATGGGCCAGCAGATGTACGTCATCCACAACAACCCGACGCCGGGTTCCAAGGCCCAGGCCTCGTACCTGGAGCGGCTGCACAAGCACGTCACCACTCACGGCAAGGTCAGCCGGCGCCGTGACAAGGTCATCATCAAGGCGATCGTCGCCAAGGGACGCGACCGCAACGAGTTCGAGCGCAAGTTCATCAACGGCCTGAACAAGGCCGGCCTCGCCGCCCAGACCGACGGCACCGTGATCAAGAGCGACACCGCTGTCGCCGTCGAAACCGAGGACGGTACGCCGACCACCGGCACTCCGAAGCGGCAGCAGCCCAAGCGGCAGACCAAGGCGCAGCGGCAGTCCGGTGTCACGAAGGCGTCCGGCGAGTCCGAGCCGAAGACGTCGCTCACCAAGTCCGACGAGCCGGAGGACGCCAAGCCCGCCGCCGCTGCCAAGAAGGGCGGCGCGAAGTCCGGCAGCGGTACCCGCAGCAAGGCCCAGTCCGGACAGCGCAAGGGTCCGCAGCGGCCCAAGTCCCCGTCCAAGAAGTAAGAAGGAGTCCATCCCGTGACGGAAGGCACCACCTCCGCCGCTGCCGAGGGTGCAGACACCCTGACCCGCCTGGAGCAGGAGGGCGAGATCGCGGCGGACTACCTGGAGGGTCTGCTCGACATCGCCGACCTCGACGGCGACATCGACATGGACGTCGAGGCCGACCGTGCCTCTGTCTCGATCATCAGCGACACGGGCAGCCGCGACCTGCAGAAGCTCGTCGGCCGTGACGGTGAGGTGCTGGAGGCGCTCCAGGAGCTCACCCGTCTGGCCGTGCACCGTGAAACCGGTGACCGCAGCCGGTTGATGCTCGACATCGCGGGATACCGCGCCCGGAAGCGCTCCGAGCTGTCCGAGCTGGGCGCCAAGGCCGCGGCCGAGGCCAAGAGCAGCGGTGAGGCCGTGAAGCTGGACCCGATGACGCCGTTCGAGCGCAAGGTCGTGCACGACGCGGTCAAGGCCGCGGGCCTGCGCAGCGAGTCCGAGGGCGAGGAGCCGCAGCGCTTCGTCGTCGTGCTTCCCGCCTGATCGGCCCCTACGTTCCCCGGCCCCGTCTGTTGCGCAGGCGGGGCCGAAGTTTGTCAGCCTGATAGTTCTGGTGGTTCTGGTGTCGGCGCTGAGTGCGTTGACACGTACGGAAGGACGGTCCCCCGTGACGGAGGCAGCGGAGCTTCCCCCCGCGCCCGAGCAGGCGCGCGAGGTGTTCGGTGATCGCTTCGCGGATGCGGTGCGGTACGCCGAGCTGCTCGCCGAGGCGGGCGTGCAGCGCGGCCTCATCGGCCCGCGTGAAGTGCCCCGCCTGTGGGAGCGGCACCTGCTGAACTGCGCGGTGCTCTCGGAGGTCGTGCCCGAGGGCGTGACGGTGTGCGATGTCGGCTCCGGCGCCGGCCTCCCCGGCATTCCACTGGCGCTGGTCCGGGAAGACCTGAAGATCACGCTGCTGGAGCCCCTGCTGCGGCGTACCAACTTCCTCTCCGAGGTCGTGGAGCTGCTCGGCCTCGATCATGTGACCGTCGTGCGCGGCCGGGCCGAGGAAGTCATGGGGAAGATCCAGCCCGTCCACGTGGTGACGGCCCGAGCCGTCGCACCCCTCGACCGCCTCGCTGCGTGGGGCATCCCTCTGCTACGGCCGTACGGGCAGATGCTCGCACTGAAGGGCGACGCCGCCGAGGACGAGCTGAAGAGCGCGTCAGCGGCCCTGAGCAAGCTCGGTGCGGTGGAGACGTCCATCCTGCATGTCGGTGAGGGCGTGGTGGATCCGATGTCCACGGTGGTACGGGTCGAGGTCGGGGAGAGCCCCGGCGGTGTGCGCTTCGCCGCGAAGCGCGCCAAGGCGGCCCGCACGGGGCGTGCCCGCCGCCGACGCTGATCCGTCCTGACGACGAGACGTACTCCACACAAGCTGCCAAACCTATGCATGCCGGAGTGTCGCGACAGTCCGGCCCCGACTGCTGTGCATCGTGTTTCACGTGAAACGTCGCTCACTGCTGCACGGCATCATCAGTCGTGGCCGCGCTGCGGCCGAACCCCGCGACCGTAAGCCTCTCGGGTCACTCGATGAGGGAACTGAGTTGTCCACAGAGGTGGAATTCTCCACAGAACGGAAGGCCTCACTGGTTCACGACCCCGAAGACATGGGAGGCTCTGTTCATTGCGAGCCTGAAGTCGAGGAGAGTGAATCCTTGCGGTCCGACGCCAACATCGCGGGACCGATGACCGATCCGGTCCCCGGTCCCCGTACCGAGTCGATGGGGGCGGATGTTTCACGTGAAACGCCGCCTCCGATGGACGACACTCCCATCGGTCGTGCTGCCCAACTGGCGGTGGAGGCTCTAGGCCGCGCCGGCGAGGGCCTGCCACGGCCCGAGCAGACCCGAATCATGGTGGTCGCCAACCAGAAGGGCGGTGTGGGCAAGACGACGACGACCGTCAACCTTGCCGCGTCACTGGCCCTGCACGGTGGCCGAGTTCTGGTGGTCGACCTCGACCCACAGGGCAATGCGTCCACCGCGCTGGGCATCGATCATCACGCCGAAGTTCCGTCCATCTACGACGTGTTGGTGGAGAGCAAGCCGCTCTCCGAGGTCGTCCAGCCGGTCCCCGATGTCGAGGGCCTCTTCTGTGCTCCTGCCACGATCGATCTCGCCGGTGCGGAGATCGAGCTGGTGTCCCTGGTGGCACGGGAGAGCCGGTTGCAGCGCGCCATCCAGGCGTACGAGCAGCCGCTGGACTACATCCTCATCGACTGTCCGCCCTCGCTCGGCCTTCTGACGGTCAATGCGTTGGTGGCGGGCCAGGAGGTTCTGATCCCGATTCAGTGCGAGTACTACGCGCTGGAAGGCCTGGGTCAGTTGTTGCGTAACGTCGACCTGGTGCGAGGGCATCTCAATCCCGCCCTCCATGTGTCGACCATCCTGCTCACCATGTACGACGGCCGGACGCGACTCGCGTCCCAGGTCGCGGAAGAGGTGCGCACCCACTTCGGCGACGAGGTGCTGCGGACGAGCATTCCCAGGTCCGTCCGCATCTCCGAGGCGCCGAGTTATGGGCAGACGGTCCTGACCTACGATCCTGGATCAAGTGGTGCCCTCTCCTACCTGGAGGCGGCACGAGAGATCGCGCTGAAGGGCGTAGGCATCAGCTATGACGCCACGCACGCCCACATCGGCGCACAGCAGAACGACCCGAGCATGGTGGAGGGCATTCAGTGAGCGAGCGACGGAGGGGGCTGGGCCGTGGTCTCGGCGCACTGATCCCTGCTGCCCCGACGGAGAAGTCGGTGGCCCAGGCTGCGGCGGGGGGCGCCGCTTCCGCATCCCCCGCGGCAGTGCCCGTGCTGCCGACCGACCGTGGGGTGGCCGCAGCGAAGGTGGCGACGCTGCCGACTGTTTCACGTGAAACACAGGAGCCGGCGCAGCCCAGTGCTCCCGCCGCCCCTGCGGAGCCCATCGGTGCACACTTCGCCGAGATCCCCCTCGACTCCATCACGCCGAACCCGCGGCAGCCGCGTGAGGTCTTCGACGAGGACGCGCTCGCCGAGCTCATCACCTCCATCAAGGAAGTGGGGCTCCTCCAGCCGGTCGTCGTACGGCAGGTGGGTCTCGCCCACTACGAGCTCATCATGGGCGAGCGCCGCTGGCGGGCCTGCCGCGAGGCGGGGCTGGAGGCTATCCCGGCGATCGTGCGGGCCACGGAGGACGAGAAGCTCCTCCTGGACGCTCTGCTGGAGAACCTGCACCGCGCCCAGCTGAACCCGCTGGAAGAGGCAGCCGCCTACGACCAGTTGCTGCGGGACTTCAACTGCACGCACGACCAGCTGGCGGACCGCATCGGCCGATCCCGCCCGCAGGTCTCGAACACCCTGCGTCTGCTGAAGCTCTCGCCGGCGGTGCAGCGCCGGGTCGCCGCCGGAGTGCTCTCCGCCGGCCACGCGCGGGCCCTGCTGTCCGTCGACGACTCGGAGGAACAGGACAGGCTGGCCCACCGCATCGTGGCCGAGGGGCTGTCGGTGCGGGCCGTCGAGGAGATCGTGACCCTGATGGGGTCGCGTCCCCAGAAGGCCCAGAGGCCCAAGGGCCCGCGTGCTGGTGCTCGTGTCTCTCCCGCGCTGTCCGAGCTCGCCACGCGGCTCTCGGACCGTTTCGAGACGCGGGTGAAGGTCGACCTGGGCCAGAAGAAGGGCAAGATCACCGTAGAGTTCGCCTCCATGGAGGACCTTGAGCGGATCCTCGGCTCACTCGCTCCGGGTGAGGGACCGGTTCTGCAGAAGAGTCTCCTGGAGGGCGACTCCGAGGAGAACGAGTCCTGAGCCTCCGGCAGGAGCCCCTGTTGTGGATGACAGAGCGGGCCATGTCCGGTGTGTGCCGGAACGTGGCTCGCTCTTTCCTTTCTGGCGGTATCGATGGAATCGCATCGTGGATACGATGCGTTCGGATACGGCGCAACCACCCGGCATCACCTCTGAGAGGAAGGCAGGGGCCATGCGAACGATGAGCCGCACTGGACTGGTGAGCGCCGGTTTGGGGCTGGGAGCGGTCGGTGGGTTCATCGGCAGTCTCCTCAGGGAACGCAGCGCTCTGACAGCCGCCCGCGACGCGGCAGGCCAAGGAAGCGAGGAACAGCCTTCATGGGGCGCCGACTCGTACCGCTCACGCTGGACAACCTTCAGGACCTTCCCAAGCGCTGTCGCTCGTGTGTCTTCTGGGAGCTCGACCCGGTCAGCGGTGAGGCCGCGGTAAAGGCGAGCGAGTCCGCTCTGGAGAAGGAAGCCTGGATCTCGGCCGTTCTGCTGGACTGGGGATCCTGCGGTCGGGTCGTGTACGTCGACGACGTACCGGTGGGCTTCGTGCTCTACGCTCCGCCCGCCTATGTACCGCGCTCCACGGCGTTCCCCACGAGTCCCGTCTCCCCCGACGCGGTTCAGCTGATGACCGCGTTCATCGTGCCGGGGTACCAGGGGCAGGGACTGGGCCGGGTGATGGTCCAGACGGTCGCCAAGGATCTGCTGCGGCGCGGGTTCAAAGCGATCGAGGCGTTCGGAGATGCGCGCTGGAAGGAACCGGCCTGTGTGCTGCCCGCCGACCATCTCCTGGCGGTGGGTTTCAAGACGGTCCGGCAGCACCCCACCTATCCCCGGCTGAGGCTGGAACTGCGGTCGACGCTTTCCTGGAAGGAAGACGTCGAGATGGCGTTGGATCGGCTCCTGGGAGCCGTACAGAAGGAGCCGGCGCTGCGACCGCTGTAGAGGAAGCAGTCAAACGAATGGGCCAACCCTTCCGGGTTGGCCCATTCGTGTTTCACGTGAAACATGCACCGTCGCTCAGACGGCACCGCCGGTTCACTCGGCGATGAACTCCTCGAGGTCGCGAACGATCGCGGCCTTCGGCTTGGCACCCACGATGGTCTTGGCGACCTCGCCACCCTGGTAGACGTTCAGCGTCGGGATGGACATGACGCCGTACTTGGCGGCCGTACCCGGGTTCTCGTCGATGTTCAGCTTGACGACCTCGATCTTGTCGCCGTACTCGGAGGCGATCGCCTCGAGGGACGGCGCGATCTGGCGGCACGGACCGCACCAGGCGGCCCAGAAGTCCACCAGGACGGGCTTGTCGCTCTTGAGGACGTCCTGCTCGAAGGAATCGTCGGTCACATTCTTCAGGGTGCCGGCCACGGCGGGCTCCTTAACTGGTTGGTGCGTGGGGCGGGTAGGGAGAGAGGTCAGACAGCGGTCTTCTCGGGCTCGGGCTGCTCCTCGTCCGCGAGGGCGGCGAGGTAGCGCTCGGCGTCGAGAGCGGCGGCACAGCCGGTACCGGCCGCTGTGATCGCCTGACGGTAGGTGTGGTCGACCACGTCGCCTGCACCGAAGACACCGGTCAGGTTGGTGCGCGTCGACGGCGCGGCAACCTTCAGGTAGCCCTCGTCGTCCAGGTCGAGCTGACCCTTGAAGAGCTCGGTGCGTGGGTCGTGACCGATGGCGATGAAGAGACCGGTCACCGGCAGGTCCGAAAGCTCGCCGGTCTTGAGGTTGCGCAGCTTCAGGCCCGAGAGCTTCGGGTCGCCCTGGATCTCGGCGACCTCGCTGTCCCACACGAACGTGATCTTCGGATCGGCGAAGGCGCGCTCCTGCATGGCCTTGGAGGCGCGCAGGGTGTCACGGCGGTGCACGACGGTCACGGACTTGGCGAACCGGGAGAGGAAGGTGGCCTCCTCCATGGCGGTGTCGCCACCACCGATCACGGCGATGTCCTGGTCCTTGAAGAAGAACCCGTCACAAGTGGCGCACCAGGACACTCCACGGCCGGAGAGGGCGTCCTCGTTCGGCAGGCCGAGCTTGCGGTGCTGCGAGCCGGTGGCGACGATGACGGCCTTGGCCCGGTGGACGGTACCTGACGTGTCCGTGACGGTCTTGATCTCACCGGTCAGATCGACGGCGACGATGTCGTCCGGGACGAGCTCGGCCCCGAAGCGCTCCGCCTGGGCGCGCATGTTGTCCATGAGCTCGGGGCCCATGATGCCGTCCTGGAAGCCAGGGAAGTTCTCGACGTCGGTGGTGTTCATGAGCGCGCCGCCGGCGGTGACGGCGCCCTCGAACACCAGTGGCTTCAGCGACGCGCGCGCGGTGTAGAGCGCCGCCGTATAGCCGGCGGGCCCGGAGCCGATGATGATCACGTTACGGACGTCGCTCACGGCTTGATTCCTCGTCTCTGGACTGCGTCGTTCGACCGGGGGGAGCTCCTCTCGGAGCTCTCACCCCACCCAACGGATCCTAAGGGGCGCGCATTCCCGCTGTGTCCGGGCACACGGAGATGCGGTCCTGTGCCGGGTACGGCGCGGGATGAAGACGAAGACGTGCCTCAGGCGGACGGGTACGAGCGCTGAAGAAGGACCTTGCCCGCGGCGGACGCCGCCGAATGATCCACACAGGTCGCGTCGACGATGTAGGCAGTGACACGCGTGGCGTCGGAGGCGTCGGGGAGCAACACCAGCATGGCCTTCTTCCCCTGATACCTGCCGTTCTCGACAGCGAGGGCCGTGTCCTTGCGCCCGATGCCGTCGCGGACGCATCCGGGCACTGTGGGCTCCCTGAACACCTGGTTGGTGCCGGGGGCGGTCGCCGCGCCGAAGGGCGTACGGGTGCCGCCCTTCTTGGTCTGGTTCTCCGCCAGGAGATCGGTGACCTGCTTCTCGAGCTTCCCCGCGGAGAAAGTGTCCGCAGGGGCGGTCTGCTGCCCGCCGGCCGTGTCCTGCGGGGGCTTGCCGTCGCCGAGTGACGACAGCAGGACGGAGCCCAGTCCTAGGGCGGCGACTGTGAAGACAGTCCCCAGAACGGCGATCCTCCGGCGCCCATTGCGCGTGCGGCCCCTGCGGCCCGGGCCGGTGGTAGAAGAGCGGGGATGCCCGGCGGGCCGGTCGGCGGGTGTCGATGTTTCACGTGAAACATGCGCAGCGCTGTCGTCCTCGGACGCGGGCCGGGGAGGACTCACCGGCGTCTGGCTCTCTGCGGTCTCCGGCCCCGTGGCGTTCAGCAGGGCCTCGGCGGCGAGGGCGGCATCGATGCGGCCTGCGACGTCGGCGGGCATGCGGGGTGGGCCCGGCAGCGTGCCGAGCAGCCCGCGGATCTCCTCCAAGGAGGCGTAGACGTCCGCGCAGAGCTCGCACCCGTCCAGGTGCCGGCGTACGTCCGCGCTCCGGGACGGGGGGAGAAGGCCCTCGGCGAGGTCGGAGATCTCCGCGACGTCCGGGTGCCCGGCCATGTCTGTCGTCGACGTCACGCTCGTCCACCTCCGCCCTTCACTGCCGCTGGGTCGCTCGGTCCTGTGTCCGGTGGTCCCGCTCGGGGCGGTCCCGCTGCGGGTGGGACGGCTGGCCCCTGCGTCCGGTTCCGTTCCCCGCCCGGCTTCTTGCTCTCACCGTTGCCGTCCGGCCGTAGATGGGTGAGCAGCGGCAGGAGTCTGGCTCTGCCGCGCGCACATCGGCTCTTCACCGTGCCGGTCGGCACGTCGAGGATGCGGGCCGCCTCCGCGACCGGGTAGCCCTGCATGTCCACCAGGACGAGCGCCGCTCGCTGGTCGGCCGGCAGGGTCCCCAGGGCTTCGATGAGCTGCCGGTGCAGATCGTTCCGCTCGGCGGGCGCCGAGGCCGACTCGTGCGGCTCCAGCAGCTGCTCCAGGCGCTCGGTGTCGTCGACCGGTGAGGTCTTCCGGGAGGCGACCTTGCGGGCGCGGTCCAGGCAGGCGTTCACCGTGATCCTGTGCAGCCACGTCGTGACGGCCGACTGGCCCCGGAAGGTGTGGGCGGCCCGGTAGGCGGAGACGAGGGCGTCCTGTACCGCGTCAGCGGCCTCCTCGCGGTCTCCCAGCGTCCGCAGGGCGACGGCCCAGAGGCGATCGCGGTGCCGCCGAACGATCTCACCGAAGGCGTCGGGGTCTCCCTCGACATGCCGGGCGAGGAGGTCCGCATCACTTGCACCGCTGTGCTCGGCGCGGTCCGCCATCCAACCCCCTGCCCTCTGTCGGTAATCAGCCCGTGAACTTCACTTCGGTGATGGCCTGCTTGTAACCCGAGTTGCTGAAGTTGGCGGGGTCGTCACCGGAGTATGGCAGCGCCGTCAGCCAGACCAGGATGTAGCGGCTTTTCACCGGCTTGTCGACGGTCACTTTCGCTGAGGTGCTGCTCGTCGTCACGGTACCGAGCTCCTTCATGGAGCTCAGTGGCGTGGACGAACCGAGGGAGTCGGTCGCGTACAGCTCGATGGTGGTGTGGTCGTTGCCGTACCGCAAGGAGAGGGTCGCGGCCGACACCTCCTGCTCGGACCCGAGGTCGTAGACGATGCCGACACCGGGCTTTATCACCATCTTCGGGCCGTCGAGGTAGCTGTTGGTGCGCCAGCCCGTGGAGGTGTTGCCGTCGTAGGTCTTGGTCACGTCCGTGGGGTGCTGGGCGTCGCCCTTGGCGACGTACTCCTCGGCGCCCTTGATGGCGATCGGCTTCGGTGCCGGGCGATTCCTGTTCTTGTCGCCGTCCTGGTTGTTCTGCGTCTGGCCCGGGTCCTCGTTCTTGCCCCCCTGGTCCATGAGCGCGTCCGCCAGCTGCCAGCTGCCGAGGCCCAGCGCGGCGATGAGGAGCGCGGACACGGCCCACTTCAGGGCCTTGCCCGTGCGGCTCTGCAACGGGGGCGGCGGGGTCGGGACCGGCTGGGCGGCACCGGGGCGCGGGGCCTGGCGGCCGTACGTGCCCTGCTGGTACGCAGTGCGCTGGTACTCGGGCGGGGCGGTGAACGCCGGCTCCGGCGGGCGGATGCGCGGCATCTCGCCGATCGCCTTCACCAGCTCCTCCGGCGTGGTGCACGGCGACTCGTGCCGGGAGGCGGTGGCGCCGTCGTTGACGAGCGCGCGCATGGAGAGTTCCGAGAGACCGCGGTGCACACCGGCACGCACCTGGTCGGGCGCGATCAGGCCGATGTCCTTCGGCAGGCCGGACAGCCCGTAGGCGTCGCTCTCGTACGGCCAGCGCTGGGTGAGCGCCGCGTACAGCAGGGCGCCGATGGCCTCGGTGTCGGTGCGCTGGGGGGTGTCGGACGCGACGCCCCGCAGCGCGGCGTTCACCGCGAGTCCGCGGATGCGCCACTGGCCGGTCGAGGCACGCAGGACGGCGTTGGGGTTCAGCCGCAGATGGGCCAGACCCTCGCGATGGGCGGCGGCCATGGCGGAGGAGACCTGGCTGACCATCTGGTAGGCGTCGTACGGCTCCAGCGGCCCGGAGGCGAGGAGCGTGGTCAGTTCCGTCGCGTCCGGAAGCCACTCGTGAACGACGTAGACGAGGTCGTTCTCCTCCACCGCGTCCAGCACCTGGACGAAGCGCGGATCGCCCAGGAGAGCGGAGGAGCGGGCGGCGGCCAGGACGGACCGGGCCCGTGAGTGGTCCGCCGGCAGAATGTGCACGCCGACGGCACGGCGGAGCTTCTCGTCCACGGCACGCCAACTGCTGAAACCGTCCAGACGGGTGACGCACTCCTCGAGGCGGTAGCGTCTGGCGAGTTTGTGACCACTGTGCAGTTCAGCCGGCGAGGTCTTCCCGGAACCGTCGGTCCGGGTGCTCTCCTGTACCTCGTCGCTGTCCGTGTCCCGCTCCCGGTTCTTGGCCACCCCGTCGGCCGTGGACTGGTCCGCCTGTGCGGTCAGCGACGTCTCGTCGCTGTTGTCTGCCACGTCGACGGCAGCCGTACTCCGTTCCGCCACCGTCGTTCCTGCCTCCCCATCCATTGCGCGCCGCCCGTCATCCGTTGTACGCCGTCCGACGCCGAAACCAATTGTGCCCACAGTCCGCCGCTATGCACGACACGCGGTGGCTGACGATGGTTGTGCGCCTACCCTCCCCGACTCAGCGTCCCAGCCGTCCGCGGACCATGCCGACCAGCGAGTTGAGTTCCTCGATGCGCATGCGACGGGCGGCGACGAAGAAGATCACGAGCAGCACGGCACCGCCCGCCAACACCGCGGCGAGCGAGCCCAGGACGCCCTGGCCGAGCGTGTGGCCGATGCCGTAGCAGGCCGCGCCGCTGAGCAGGGCTGCCGGGATCGACGCGATGCACAGCCGGGCGTAGGTCCGCAGGACACGGGCGCCGTCGAGGTCCCCGCCGAGCCGCTTGCGCAGCCGGCGCCAGGCGACGCCGACGCCGATCGCGTAGGCCAGGCCGTACGAGGCGGCCATGCCGACCACGGCCCAGCGCGACGGGATGACGAAGTAGCAGACCGCCGAGGCGCCCGCGTTGACCGCGGCCACGATGACCGTGTTGTAGAAGGGAGTTCGGGTGTCCTCGTAGGCGTAGAAGGCGCGCAGGACGACGTACTGCACGGAGTACGGAATCAGGCCGAGACCGAAGGCCATCAGCATGAAGCCCATGTTGGTGGCCTCGCTGGTGCCCGAGGAGCCGAACATCAGCGTGCACATGGGGATGCCGAGCGAGAGGAAGCCGAACGCGATCGGCACGATGGCGACCGCCGTGTTGCGCAGGCCCTGGGAGATGTCGTCGCGCACGGCGCCGCCGTCGCCCTCCGCCGCCGAGCGCGACAGGCGTGGCAGCAGGGCGGCCATGAGGGAGACCGTGATGATGGCCTGGGGCAGGCCCCAGATGAGCTGTGCGTTGGCGTAAGCGGAAAAGCCGGTGCCGTCGACGGGCGAGGCCTTGCCCGCCGCGGTGGACAGCCAGACGACGACCATGGCGCCCGCCTGGTTGGCGAGGACGAAAAGCACCGTCCACTTGGCGAGCGTGACGGCCTTGCCGAGGCCCTGGCCCTTCCAGTCGAAGCGCAGCCGCAGCCGGAAGCCGGTCTCGCGCAGGTAGGGGATCATCGCCAGCGCCTGGACCACGAGGCCGAGCAGGACACCGATGCCGAGGAGGCGCTGGCCCTCCGGCGGGATGGTCGTGACATTCATCTTGGAGTCGGCGGCGGTGCCGTAGACGTAGATGAACATGCCCAGCGTCACGATGATGACGATGTTGTTCAGGACCGGGGTCCACATCATCGCGCCGAACTTCCCGCGGGCGTTGAGGATCTGGCCCATCACCACGTGGACGCCCATGAAGAAGATCGAGGGCAGGAAGTACTGGGCGAAGGTGATGGCGACCTGGTTCGCCGCGGGGTCGCTGGCGATCGAGGGGGACATCATGCGGATCAGGAGCGGCGCGCCGAAGATCCCCAGCGCGGTGAGTGCGCCGAGCGCCACCATGACGAGGGTCAGCAGGCGGTTGGCGTACGCCTCGCCGCCGTCCTCGTCCTCCTTCATGGAGCGGACCAGCTGCGGAACGAAGACGGAGTTGAGACCGCCACCGACCGTGAGGATGTAGAGCATCGTCGGCAGCTGGTAGGCGATCTGGAAGGTGTCACCGAGGAAACCGACGCCGATGGCCGACACGATCAGCGCGGAGCGGATGAAGCCGGTGAGGCGGGAGACCATCGTGCCCGCCGCCATCACGGCGCTGGACTTCATCAGTCCCGTGGCGCGTCCGCCCTTCTTCGGAGCGGGTGAGGCGGCGGGCTCCGGAGCGGGGGTGTCGTCCACCGCCGGCGTCGCCGCAGTCTCGCCGGGAGCCGGGTACTGGCCCGCCGCGTACTGCCCCTGCGCCGCGTACTGCCCCTGCGCCATCTGACCGGGGGCCGGGGACGGGCCGGGGACCGACGGCGACTCGTAGGACGGGTGGCCGCTGCCCTGCTGCTGGTCCCGGAAGAGGTGTGCGAACGCGTCCGGCTCCTGGCGCGGCTCGCCCGCCTGGGAGACGAGGTCGTCCACGCCCACGAACTGGGTGGTCCGGGCGTCGTCGCCGTACGGCAGGTGTCGCGTCGGGCCCTCCGGCTCCGGCGGGGGCGTCTGGGCCCACACCCGCGGGTCGGGCGCGTACGGCGACTGCGGCGGCTGGGCGTACAGCTGCTGCGGCTCGTATGTGCCCGGAGGGGGCGGGGGGTGCGCGGCGCGGTCGTAGCGTGCCTCGGCGACCGGGTCCTGGGCGGAGAGGTCCTGTGCCCGGTAGGGGTCCTGGGCGTAGGCGTCCTGGAGGTACATGTCCGCGGGCGGCTGCGGCGGCACCTGGCCGTGCTCGGGCGGCGGTCCCTCGGGCCCGCCCGACTCGGGGTGGCCCGAGCTGCCCACGCCACGGCCGTGGTCACCGTCGTACGGCGCGTTCATGGTTACCCCACCTCATCGTCCCGGGCCCACCGGCCA
The DNA here is from genome assembly GCF_002148965.1 of Streptomyces swartbergensis. Lineage (GTDB taxonomy): Bacteria > Actinomycetota > Actinomycetes > Streptomycetales > Streptomycetaceae > Streptomyces > Streptomyces swartbergensis. The sequence goes on from NZ_NGFN01000006.1 coordinate 30,235, forward strand.
CGACATCTCAACGGTCCACTCTCTCACCCGTGCCGGACGGGTCGGCACTTTCCGCTGCGGTGTCCGGGGCCGGGTCACTCGGCTGCTGCGGGGCGTCTGCCCGCGAGCCGTCCTCGGACTCTTCCTTGAGACGGTCGCCCGGGGCTTCCGGGTTCGGCGGAGCGCCGACCGGGTTGTCGACGTCGTCGTCCGCCTCCCCGGCGGTGTCCTCGGCGGCCTCGCGGGCGGCGGCGCGCTTGCGCTGGGTGTACATACGGAAGCCGGCGAGGACCAGGAGCAGGACGCCGCCGCCGATGACCAGCATCACGGTGGGCGTGACCTCGGTGACCTTCACGTCGAAGGTGACGGGCTCGCCGTACTTCTGGCCGTCCTCCGTGTACAGCTGGGCCTCCACCTCCGCCCGGCCGTTTGCGTTGGCGGACGTGGTGAACTTCACCGACTGGCTGTGCCCACCGTTCACGGCGACCGGCTGTTCCTCGTAGGCGTTGCCGCTGATCTTGAGTCGCGTCGGGTTCTGGGACGTGAGCCGTAGCTTCAGGTGCTCGACGCCTTGGACCAGGTTGTTCTGGACGGTCACCGGGATCATGGCGCTGCGGCCGGAGAGCTTGGTCTCCGACTTCTCGATCAGCTTGACCCCTTCGATCAGCCCGTCGAGGTAGGACTCGACGTCGCCGCGGTACCCCGCCGCCGCCACGCCCCGGCCACGCCACGACGTGGACATCTCGCGGTTCATGGCCCGCCCGAAGGGGGTGACCACCCGGGACTGGTCGGTGAGGATCACCTTGAAGTTGTCGAGCTTGCCCTGAGTCCGTGCGATCTGCCCGAAGGCGGCTCGCGGCAGCTCCTGCTTGCGCAGCGAGGAGGGGTAGACGGAGGCGGGCGGCACCTTCCTGTTGGCCGCCGGGTCCGGCTTGACCTTGGCGGCGGCCGTGAGGTCCTGCGACTCGGACCAGTTCCCGCCCTGGAGGGCCTCCAGCGCCTCGGCCATCGTCTGCGCCTGGTTCACGGAGGGCGTGCGCTGCGGTGCGACGACGACGCTGCGCTGCTTGCCGGTCTGGAGACCGAGCGTCAGGCTCTGCGCCAGGAAGCGCTGCACGGCGAGCGTGGACGCGGAGGCCTTCGTCAGGTTGCCCTGGAACACCGTGGACATCCTGGCGTCCGCGACGACCGCCGTGGTGCCGCCGCCGATGGGTCGAGCCGCGGAGGGCGTGTACGACAGATCGTCCTGGAGGCTGTCGCTGCGGGCGATCACCTTGTCGGCGCCCGCGGAGGTCGCGACCTTCATGATCGACGGGTCGACGGCGCCGTCCACGGGCCACGCGAAGTCCGTGGACGGTTTCACGTGGAGGATCGTCGGCACCGTGTTGTCGACGGCGTCGGTGGCCTCCTTGAGGTGGCTCAGCGAGCCTGTGACGGTCGTCCCGTTGTGGGCGAGGGAGGCCAGGTCCGGATCGCCGAACGGCAGGGCGACGACCTCCTTGCCCGCCACCGCCTGCTGGAGCTCGGAGAGCCACTGCTTGGCGACTGCCTGGCTCCGGCCGGAGGTGGTGGCGCCGTCCTCGCCCCTGACCTGGTAGTTCTTCGTCATCGCGTCGACGGACGCCAGCAGGTCCGGGTCGATCACCCAGGTGACGTCGAGCCCCTTGCCCAGCGACACCATCTGGTCGAGGCGGCCGCCCGGGGAGATCTCCTCGGCGAGGTCGTCGTTGCTGAAGACCGGCGTCTGCTGCTCGTTCGATCCCGTCTCGGCCGTCATGTGGACGTCGGAGACGAGCGGCCACAGGAACGTGGTCTTCGTCTTGGTGGCGGCCTCCTCCGGCTGCCACGGCAGGAACGTGCGCTGGATGCCGAGAACCTGGTCCCAGGGCTGCGCGGCGGTCTCACCGGAGAGCGCTACGGCCAGCTGATAGACGCCGTCCGGACCGAGGTCCAGCTCGTCGACCGGCACGGAGATGGTGAAGGGCTCCGCGACGCCGGGGGTGAGCTTGGAGAACTTCTCGGTGTACTTGCCGCCGACCGCCTCGCCGGCGGGGCCCTGGACGTCGTCGCTCTTCTTGGCGAGGGCGTCGATGGAGGAGCGGGTGTCGAGCGAGGGCCCCACCCGCAGGTCGATGTGGGCGTCGGTGACCGGCTGCTTGCCGTTGTTGGTCACCGTGCCCGTCACGCTCACCGTGTCCCCCTCGGTGGGGGCGCTGGGGGTGAGCGAGTCGACAGCGACGGAGACCGAGCCCGCGCCGGAGGCAGCCTGCGGGGACTCCTGCCCGGCCGCGTCCGCCGGCGTCGCGGCGGGCAACTGGAGGAGTCCGGCCAGCAGGGGCGCACCGGCGAGCAGTGCTCCGGTGCGCCGCAGCCACCGGCGGGCAGGTGAGGCACTGGTCCCCTGGAAGTCTGCCGCCTCGGCCACGCGCTCGCCCGTCCCTCGTCGTCGTCAGTGGTCGTCGGAATGTGCGTCCACGCATGGTAACGATGCGCGCTGCGGGGAAGTGCCGCGGTCCGTTCCACAAGATCGTGGCCCGACATCGCGCTGTCCGGAATGTCGTCGTATGGCAGATAGCGGTTTTCTACATGGCAAGGGCATCCCTTGTGCGCGTATTGACGGACGTGTCTGTACGCGCAATAGGGGGAGCTCGGGGGCGCGCGGGCCACGTACCCTCTTCTGTTGTGCCGAACGCCAACGAAGAAACGCCCAGTGCCCTGAGTCAGGTGCAGAACCGCGCGGTGAGTGAACTGCTGCGGGTCGCTCCTGTCGCCGACGACCTTGCCCGTCGCTTCCAGGAGGCCGGGTTCTCACTTGCCCTGGTCGGCGGCTCGGTCCGGGACGCGCTGCTGGGCCGGCTCGGCAACGACCTGGACTTCACGACCGATGCCCGCCCCCAGGACGTACTCAAGATCATGCGCCCGTGGGCGGACGCCCTCTGGGAGGTCGGGATCGCCTTCGGCACGGTCGGAGCGCAGAAGAACGCCCGCGTCGGAGACGCTGATCGACCCTTTCAGATCGAGGTCACCACCTACCGGTCGGAGGCGTACGACCGGACTTCGCGCAAGCCCGAGGTGTCGTACGGCGACTCCATCGAGGAGGACCTCGTCCGCCGCGACTTCACGGTGAACGCGATGGCCGTCGCGCTGCCGGAGAAGGAGTTCATCGATCCGCACGGCGGGCTCGAGGATCTCGCGTCGCGTGTGCTGCGTACTCCTGGCACCCCGGAGGAGTCCTTCTCGGACGATCCGCTGCGGATGATGCGGGCCGCGCGCTTCGCGGCTCAGCTCGACTTCGAGGTCGCCCCCGAGGTGGTCGAGGCGATGAACGAGATGGCCGGCCGTATCGAGATCGTCTCGGCCGAGCGGGTGCGGGACGAGCTGAACAAGCTGATCCTTTCGCCGCACCCACGCAAGGGCCTGTCGCTGCTCGTCGAGACGGGCCTCGCCGACCGGGTGCTGCCCGAGCTGCCGGCCCTGCGCCTGGAGCGCGACGAGCACCACCGGCACAAGGACGTCTACGACCACACGCTGATCGTCCTGGAGCAGGCGATGGCGCTGGAGGACGACGGTCCCGACCTGACCCTCCGCCTGGCCGCCCTGCTGCACGACATCGGCAAGCCCCGCACGCGCCGCTTCGAGAAGGACGGCCGGGTCTCGTTCCACCACCACGAGGTGGTCGGGGCGAAGATGACCAAGAAGCGCATGACGGCGCTGAAGTACTCCAACGAGCTGGTGAAGGACGTCTCACGTCTGGTCGAACTCCACCTGCGCTTCCACGGCTACGGAACCGGCGAGTGGACGGACTCGGCGGTCCGCCGCTACGTCCGTGACGCTGGCCCGCTCCTCGACCGCCTCCACAAGCTGACCCGCTCGGACTGCACCACGCGCAACAAGCGCAAGGCGGCAGCCCTGTCACGCGCGTACGACGGTCTGGAGGAGCGGATCGCCAAGCTCCAGGAGCAGGAGGAGCTGGACTCGATCCGTCCCGACCTCGACGGCAACCAGATCATGGAGATCCTCGGCGTCGGTCCCGGTCCGGTGATCGGCCGCGCGTACAAGCACATGCTGGAGCTGCGCCTGGAGAACGGGCCGATGGAGCACGACTCCGCGGTGGCCGCACTCAAGGAGTGGTGGGCCGATCAGGAGGGCTGAGGCTTCGAAACGGGTCTGTGAAACGCGGTCATGTTTCACGTGAAACATGACCCCCGAAGACGGACCGAGGGGCGGTGTTTCACGTGAAACACCGCCCCTCGCTGTGTCTGCCTTACTTCTTGTCCTTCAGGCAGAGCAGGAAGTCCTTGCCGTCACCGCTCTCGGTGTACACGTACTGGAAGCCCTTGGCTTCCGCCTCGCACTTGCTGGAGGCCAGGGTGTCCGTGAGGAACTTGCCCTCGATCTTGGCCAGCACCTCGAACTGAGCCTTCGCGTCGCTGCACTCGACGACCTCGAGGTCCGGGTTGTTGTCGTTGGTGCTGCCGCGGTGCATGCAGTCGCCGACAGCCGCCGTCTTGGCGTCGTCCCGGCTGGTTATGTAGCCGCCGATGGCAATGCTCGCCACCGCGATGACGATGGCGATGTTCTTGATGGTCTTGAAGCTGATCTTGCGGCCGGTCGGCTGCGGCGGAACCGGAGCATACGGAGCCGCACCCTGGGGCGGGAAGCCAGGCTGGCCGGGCTGCTGGGGGTAACCCCCCTGCGGCGGGTACGGGGCGGCCTGGGGCTGACCCGCGGGCTGGCCCTGCGCGAACGGGTTGCCCTGGGGCGGCGGAGTAGTCACTTGGGGGTCCCCCTGAACATGGGTGAGTGACGCGAACATGTCGCGAATAAGACCCACGTAAGTTATCGGTCCCCACTGACACCGCAGTAGTCGGATGTGGCTCTGTGTCATTGATGTGACACTTACTGGCGACCAAACCGGCCCATAGTCACAGCTACTGCCGCGTAGATAACGGCGATCGTGATCACCAGAGGCACGGATCGGCCGTCCGGCGGCAGCATCAGGGCGGCGACGGCGGCGGCGCCGACGAAAGCGACGTTGAAAAGGACGTCGTAGACCGAGAAGATCCGGCCACGGAAGCCGTCCTCGACGGAGGACTGGACGATCGTGTCCGTGGCGATCTTCGCCCCCTGGGTGGTCAGACCCAGGACGAAGGCCGCGGCCAGCAGAGGGGCAGTGGCGAACGGCAGTCCCAGAGCGGGCTCCAGGAGGGCGGCGGCCCCCGCGCACACGACGATCCAGCGGCCCGGCCCGAGCCGTCCGGCGGTCCAGGGCGTCACCACGGCCGCCGCGAAGAAGCCGGCGCCGGAGACGCCCAACGCCAGCCCCAGCAGGGCGAGTCCGTCGTCCGTGGTCGTGGTGAGCGCGTACCGGCAGAGCATCAGCAGCATCACCAGCAGGGCGCCGTAGCAGAAGCGCATCAGCGCCATCGCCGCGAGCGCCCAGGCCGCTTCCCTTCGCTGCGGCGCGGCCAGGTGACGTACGCCCGCCACCAGGTCGCGAGCGGTGCCTGTGAGAGCCGTACCGATCCGCTCGCGCACCAAGTCCCGGTCGGGGCCGAGGAGTTCCCGCGCCATGCTGAGCGACGCCAGGGCGGCGCACAGATACAGCACGGCACCCACGAGCACCACGGCGGCGTCGGAGTCGGCCACCAACAGGCGGACGACGAAGGCGATACCACCGCCCGCGGTCGCCGCCAGCGTCCCGGCGGTCGGGGAGAGGGAATTGGCGAGGACGAGGCGCTCGGCGTCGACCACGCGGGGCAGCGCGGCGGACAGGCCGGAGAGGACGAAACGGTTGACGGCGGTGACGCACAGGGCGGAGACGTAGAAGAGCCAGTCCGGGGCCGGACTGAGTATCAGCAGCGCCGTGGCGGCGGCCAGCAGGGCGCGCAGCAGGCTGCCGTACAGCAGGACCTGGCGGCGCCGCCAGCGGTCCAGCAGGACACCGGCGAAGGGGCCCACGAGGGAGTACGGGAGCAGCAGCACCGCCATGGCGGAGGCGACCGCGGCCGCCGAGGTCTGCTTCTCCGGCGAGAAGACCACGTACGCGGCGAGCGCGACCTGGTAGACGCCGTCGGCGCCCTGGGAGAGCAGGCGCACGCCGAGCAGGCGCCTGAAGCCCTGGAAACGCAACAGGACACGCAGGTCACGGACGACGGCCATGGGGCACAGCCTCACATACGGAGAAGGTCCCCGGGTCCTACGACCCGGGGACCCTCACAGCCCTGGCAGGAGCGACTGGTTGTGGCGCCTCAGCGCTCGACCTCACCCTTGATGAACTTCTCGACGTTCTCGCGGGCTTCGTCGTCGTAGTACTGGACGGGCGGGGACTTCATGAAGTAGCTCGACGCGGAGAGGACGGGGCCGCCGATGCCGCGGTCCTTGGCGATCTTCGCGGCGCGCAGGGCGTCGATGATGACGCCGGCGGAGTTCGGGGAGTCCCACACCTCCAGCTTGTACTCCAGGTTCAGCGGGACATCACCGAACGCGCGGCCCTCCAGGCGGACGTACGCCCACTTGCGGTCGTCGAGCCAGGCCACGTAGTCGGAAGGGCCGATGTGGACGTTGTCCGCGCCCATGTCGCGGTCGCGGATCTGGGAGGTGACGGCCTGCGTCTTGGAGATCTTCTTGGACTCCAGGCGGTCGCGCTCCAGCATGTTCTTGAAGTCCATGTTGCCGCCGACGTTCAGCTGCATCGTGCGGTCCAGGACGACGCCCCGGTCCTCGAACAGCTTCGCCATGACGCGGTGCGTGATGGTGGCGCCGACCTGGGACTTGATGTCGTCGCCGACGATCGGGACGCCCGCCTCGGTGAACTTGTCCGCCCACTCCTTGGTACCGGCGATGAAGACCGGAAGGGCGTTGACGAAGGCGACCTTGGCGTCGATGGCGCACTGGGCGTAGAACTTCGCCGCGTCCTCGGAACCGACGGGCAGGTAGCAGACGAGGACGTCGACCTGCTTGTCCTTGAGGACCTGGACGACGTCGACCGGCTCCTCGGCGGACTCTTCGATGGTCTCGCGGTAGTACTTGCCGAGGCCGTCGAGGGTGTGGCCGCGCTGCACCGTCACGCCGGTGCTGGGTACGTCGCAGATCTTGATGGTGTTGTTCTCGGAGGCGCCGATGGCGTCCGCCAGGTCGAGACCGACCTTCTTGGCGTCCACGTCGAACGCGGCGACGAACTCGACGTCGCGGACGTGGTAGTCGCCGAACTGGACGTGCATCAGGCCCGGCACCTTGGCCGCCGGGTCGGCGTCCTTGTAGTACTCGACTCCCTGCACCAGCGATGCGGCGCAGTTGCCCACACCGACGATGGCTACGCGAACCGAACCCATTCCGGTTGCTCCCTGTGTGTACGAGTGAGGCCCTTGGGCGGGCTCTCACGTGGCGGTGTCGTCGGGCGTATCCGGACGGGGGTCGTCCCCCGGCCGGGGCAGGCCGCCCGACGCTCCAGATGTGGTGTCACGCGAACCGGGCTCTCCGGAGGCGGGATCCTTGAGGTCCCGCCCCGCCCGCTCGCTCTCGATGAGCTCGTTCAGCCAGCGCACTTCGCGCTCCACGGACTCCATCCCGTGGCGCTGGAGCTCAAGCGTGTAGTCGTCGAGGCGCTCCCGGGTCCGGGCCAGGGAGAGGCGCATCTTCTCCAGGCGCTCCTCCAGCCGGCTGCGCCGGCCCTCCAGCACACGCATGCGTACGTCGCGTGAGGTCTGCCCGAAGAAAGCGAAACGGGCGGCGAAGGTCTCGTCCTCGTACGCGTCGGGCCCGGTCTGCGAGAGCAGCTGCTCGAAGTGCTCCTTACCCTCCGCCGTCAACCGGTAGACGATCTTGGCGCGGCGGCCGGTGAGGGGAGCGGCCTCGGTGTCGTTCCCCGGCTCCTCGATCAACCAGCCGTTGGCGACCAGTGTCTTGAGGCAGGGGTAGAGCGTCCCGTAGCTGAACGCACGGAACACACCCAGTGATGTGTTGAGTCGTTTGCGCAGCTCATAGCCGTGCATCGGAGATTCGCGGAGCAGGCCGAGTACGGCGAACTCGAGGATCCCGGAACGCCGGCTCATGGTCGCCTCCTCTCTGCCGCGGTACCCGATGTCCCGGGCTGATGTCTCGGTCCGAGGCCTCGGATTGGTATGCCAACCCGATGTGTCGGCCCGATGTGTCGCGCTGATGTATCGACTCGATACATCACGACGATAGAACGGCCTTCCGGATGCGACAAGAGGGGGTGTGGTGAACGGGATCACATCACCGATTCATCGGATGCGAGTTGCGTGGTTTGAGGTGAACTTCAGGCCTCGGCAGGTTTTGACGGTGCGTAGTCTGTGCGCCATGCACATCACCGGGAACCAAGTGACACCTGAGGGCGTCGTCGTCTTCGGTGTGGTACGGGTGCATGCGGGACCGATGAATGCGGAGCCAACCGCATCCGTACTTCGGGGGGACCGGAAACCAGCCGCCGTTTCCAGGCGCGCAAAGGTGCGCCTGCCCGAGGAGTAGTCGTTCGATGAGCGAGCACCGTCGCAAACCGCCGCAGCCGCAGGGAGGCGGACGTGCCGCGGCCCGACGCGGCCAGTCCGGCTCGTCCTCCGGCCGCCGCGCGGCCCCGCGAGGCGCCACCGGGTCTCCGTCCGACTCCTATGGGTCGGGCTCTTATGACGCGGGGGGTGAGGAGCGTACGTACGGCGGCCGTGCCGAGGCCCGGCGTGCGGCGCAGAGAAGCACCGGAGGCAGCCGCCGCAGAGCGGCCGAACCGGGCCGTGGTGGCCGACGCGCCGCCCCGGGCGGCCCTGCGGGGCCCGGGCGGGGCAGAGGGCGCGGGGCTGCCGTCTCCGACAGGAAGCGGCTGATCGACTATCCGCGGGCCGGCAAGTACGGCTGGCAGCGCTGGCTGCCGTCCTGGAAGCTCGTCTCCGGTCTGTGTATCGGCTTCTTCGGCAGCCTGGTGGCCGTGGCGGGCATCGGGTACGCCATGGTGGGCGTCCCCAACGAGGAGAACGCGGCGGCCCTGTCGCAGAACAACGTCTACTACTGGTCGAACGGCCAGCAGATGGTCGCGACGGGAAGTGGCCAGAACCGGCAGAACGTCACGATCGAGCGGATCCCCCCGGCCATGCAGCAGGCGGTGATCTCGGCCGAGAACAAGACCTTCTACAAGGACTCGGGCGTCGACCCCATGGGCATCGCCCGCGCCTTGGCGAACATGGCCCGGGGCGGCGACACGCAGGGCGGCTCGACGATCACCCAGCAGTTCGTAAAGAACACGTACCTGAGCCAAGAACAGACGATCACCCGTAAGTTCAAGGAGATGTTCATCTCGATCAAGGTGGGCACGAAGCTCTCCAAGAACGAGATCCTCCAGGGGTACCTCAACACCTCGTACTACGGTCGCGGCGCCTATGGCATCCAGGCCGCCGCCCAGACGTACTACGGCAAGAACGCGGAAGATCTGGAGCCGAGCGAGTGCGCCTTCCTCGCCGCGCTGCTCAAGGGCCCGACGTACTACGACCCCGCAGGAAACGAGAGCCTCGATACCGCGGCGAACGCCAAGGACAACCGCAAGCGCTCGGAGACGCGCTGGCGCTGGATCCTCGAACAGATGCACAACGACAAGAAGCTCACGGACGCCCAGTACCAGGAGGCGATCAAGAAGTACCCCGAGCCGCAGGGCCGCAAGGCGACCAAGGGCATGACCGGCCAGATCAGCTACCTGGTGGACACGGCCAAGAAGTACGTCCTGAACAACTCCAACATCTCGGAACGGGACTTCGACCGGGGCGGCTACCAGATCAAGACGACTTTCCAGAAGAGCAAGGTCGAGGCGCTGGCCAAGGCCGTCAAGACGGTCGAGAAGGAAAAGCTGGACCCGGAGAAGCGTGAGCTGGACAAGCACGTCCAGTTCGGCGCGGCGTCGGTGAAGCCCAACGACGGTGCGATCGTCGCGCTCTACGGTGGTGCGGGTTACGAGAAGGGCCACTTCAACAACAACGCGGACACCTCGGGTGTCCCCGTCGGGTCGACGTGGAAGCCGTTCGTGCTCGCCGCCGCGATGGAGTACGGCACCTATCGGACCGACGGAGTCGGCGTCTCGCCGCTGAGCAAGTACAACGGCAACGACGACCTGAAGGTCAGGAAGCCGGACGGCTCCTATTACCTGCGCAAGGACAACTCGATTTTCCGGCAGCAGAACGAGAGCGACCACCCGTGGGGTTACATCACCTTGCGCAAGGCGATGGAACAGTCCGTCAACACGCCGTTCGTGCAGCTCGGCGTGGATGTGGGCATGGCTCGGGTGCGGGAAGTCGCCAAGCGGTCCGGGATCCTGGACCAGAGCATGGTGCAGGAGCTCAATCCGTCGTTCGCGCTCGGTACGTCGACCCCCAGCGCGATCCGCATGGCCGACGCCTACGCGACGTTCGCCGCCGCCGGCAAGCAGGCCGCCCCCTACTCGGTGACCAGCGTCAAGTTCAACGGTCAGGAAGTCGAAGGCTTCGACAAGCCGAGGGTCACGCGGGCGATGCCCGAGAACGTGGCGAACAACGTCACGAACGTTCTGGAGAACGTCATCCAGAACGGTACGGGTAAGAACGCCCTGTCCCTGGGCCGTACGGCGGCCGGCAAGACCGGTACGACGGACGAGAACAAGTCGGCCTGGTTCGTCGGCTACACCAAGCAGTTGTCGACCTCGGTCGCGATGTTCCGTGAGGACCCCAAGAGCGCCAAGCTGCTCTCCATGAACGGCACTGCGGGTGAGGAGTCCATCCACGGTGGTGACGTCCCCACACTGGTGTGGACCGAGTACATGAAGGCCGCGCTGAAGGGCCTGCCGGACCCCGGCTTCCCGGAGGCCGAGACGATCGGCAAGGTCCAGGACGCGGTGGGTGCTCCGTCACCGACCCCGACCCCGAGCATCACGCCCAGTGAAACCCCGTCCTCGTCGCCGAGCGCCACGCCCAGCGAGACCCCGACGCAGCCGTCACCCTCGCCGAGTGACACCTGTGGATTCTTCGGCTGCGAGAACGACGGCGGTACGGAGAACGGCGGCGGCACAGGTGCAGGTGGAGAGGGGTCGCCCTCGCCCTCGCCGAGCGATACGAGCGATATCGGCGGCAACACCAGAGGCAACGGCAACGGCGGCTTCTTCGGAGGCCCCGCCGGATAGCCGACCGATCGCCCGGCTTGGATGTTTCACGTGAAACGCGAAGGTGTTTCACGTGAAACAGGGGCCGCCGCACCTACCCGGTGCGGCGGCCCTCGGCGTATTGATAGACGCGTACGGCAGGATGTGCGGCATGCCCAGTGCAGAATCGACGCAAGCGAGCGTCCACGAGCCGGACCCGGTGCGGCCGACCCGGGAGGACGAGGTCGCCGCGGCCGGCAGCGAGCTGATCGGCGGCCCGATCGGGCGGCGTGCCCTGCTCGGGGCGTCCTGGTGGACTCCCGTGCGAGTGATCGCTCTGGTGGCGATCGGCATGTTCGCCCTCGGCCTGGTCCAGAAGGCGCCCTGCTACAACGGCGCCTGGTTCTTCGGTGCCAGCTCCCAGTACACGCACGCGTGTTACTCGGACATCCCGCACCTCTACCAGGGGCGTGGCTTCGCCGACGGGCTCGTGCCGTACTTCGACAAGCTCCCCGGCGACATGCAGTACCTGGAGTACCCGGTGCTCACCGGCGTCTTCATGGAGGTCGCCTCCTGGCTCACGCCCGGCAGCGGCACCATCCAGGACCAGGAGCAGTGGTACTGGATGGTCAACGCCGGGATGCTGATGGCGTGTGCGTCGGTCATCGCCGTCTGCGTGACACGCACCCATGCCCGGCGTCCCTGGGACGGCCTGCTGGTCGCCCTGGCGCCTGCCGCCGCGCTGACGGCGACCATCAACTGGGACCTGCTGGCGGTGGCCCTGACGGCCGCAGCGATGCTGATGTGGTCGCGCGGCCGTTCCCTCGCCTTCGGTGTTCTGCTGGGACTCGCCACGGCCGCCAAGCTCTATCCCTTCCTGATCCTCGGGCCGCTGCTGGTGCTGTGCTGGCGCGCGGGCAAGTGGCGTGAGTTCGGGACCGCTGTGGGCGGTGCGATCGTCGCCTGGGTCGTTGTGAACGGTCCGGTGATGCTCTTCGCATTCGAGGGCTGGTCGAAGTTCTACACGTTCAGTCAGGAACGGGGCGTCGACTTCGGCTCCTTCTGGCTGATCATGGCCCAGAACTCGGACGACCCGCTCAGCACCGACACCGTCAACACGCTCGCCACGCTGCTGATGCTGGTGTGCTGCGCGGGTGTCGCGGTGCTCGCGCTCACCGCACCGCGGCGCCCGCGGTTCGCCCAGCTCGCCTTCCTGATCGTCGCGGCGTTCATCCTCACCAACAAGGTCTACTCGCCGCAGTACGTCCTGTGGCTGGTGCCCCTGGCTGCCCTGGCCCGGCCGAAGTGGCGGGACTTCCTGATCTGGCAGGCCTGCGAGGTGGCCTACTTCCTGGGGATCTGGATGTACCTCGCGTACACGACCAGCGGAGACGCCCACAAGGGGCTGCCCACCGACGGCTACCACTGGGCCATCGGCCTGCACCTGCTGGGCACGCTGTATCTGTGCGTCATGGTCGTGCGCGACATCTTCATGCCGGAGCGGGATCCGGTACGCCGGTCCGGGGACGACGATCCCTCGGGCGGAGTGCTCGACGGCGCTCCGGACGTGTTCGTCCTCGGCCCCGCGGCCCGACCCGCCCGGCACGCGGCCGCTCAGTTCGACGGGCCGCAGGTCGAATGGGGCAGGCGGGGAGCAACAGGCGGTTCGCTCTGAGCGAACGATGCGAAAGGCCGTACACGGGAGACCGTGTACGGCCTTCTTGCTCTTCCGGGCCCGTCGGTGCGGGCGCCGGTCAGCGGTCCACGAGCCGGTCGAACTGCGTGGTGGTGTGCCGCAGATGGGCCACCAGCTCCTCGCCGACCTTCGGCTCCGGGGCGTCCGCGGGCACGAACAGGATCGAGACCTGCATGTGCGGCGGCTCGGCGAACCAGCGCTGCTTGCCGCCCCAGACGAACGGAGAAAGATTCCGGTTGACCGTCGCGAGGCCGGCCCGGGCGACGCCCTTGGCCCGCGGCATGACGCCGTGCAGCGCCTTGGGGGCCTCCAGGCCCACCCCGTGCGACGTACCGCCCGCCACGACCACCAGGAAGCCGTCGGAGGCCGCCTTCTGCTGCCGGTAGCCGAACCGCTCACCCTTGGCCACGCGCGTGACGTCCAGCACCGCGCCGCGGTACTCGGTGGCTTCGTGGTCCCCCAGCCACAGCCGCGTGCCGATGCGGGCACGGAACCGCGTCTGCGGGAACTGCTGCTGGAGCCGGATGAGTTCCTCGGCCTTGAGATGGCTGACGAACATGGTGTGCAGAGGCAGACGGGCGGCGCGCAGCCGATCCATCCAGCCGATGACCTCCTCGACCGCGTCCGAGCCGTCGGTGCGGTCCAGCGGCAGGTGGATCGCGAAGCCTTCCAGGCGGATGTTCTCGATGGCGGCGTGCAGCTGGGGCAGGTCCTGCTCGCTGATGCCGTGGCGCTTCATCGAGGACATCACCTCGATCACCACACGGGCACCGACGAGGCCGTACACGCCGTCTATCGACGACACCGAGCGGATGACCCGGTCCGGCAGGGGCACGGGCTCCTCGCCGCGCCGGTACGGCGTCAGCACCAGCAGGTCGCCGCCGAACCAGTCCTTGATCCGGGCGGCCTCGTACGTCGTGCCGACGGCGAGGACGTCCGAGCCCAGCCGCGTGGCCTCCTCCGCCAGCCGCTCGTGCCCGAAGCCGTAGCCGTTGCCCTTGCAGACCGGCACGAGGCCGGGGAACTGCTCCTGCACGTGCTTGTGGTGCGCCCGCCAGCGCGCGGTGTCGACGTAGAGCGTGAGCGCCATGGCCGGACCTGGAACCTTTCTCGTGGTTGCCGTGTATCAGAGGTATGGAAGCACTGAACGTGACATCAGCGGCGCGACATGTAGATGTCGAGCGCCTTGTGCAGCAGCTTGTTCAGCGGGAAGTCCCACTCGCCGAGGTACTCGGCGGCCTGCCCGCCGGTGCCCACCTTGAACTGGATCAGACCGAAGAGATGGTCGGTCTCGTCCAGCGAGTCGGAGATACCGCGCAGGTCGTAGACGGTGGCGCCGAGCGCGTAGGCGTCGCGCAGCATCCGCCACTGCATCGCGTTCGAGGGCCGGACCTCGCGGCCGATGTTGTCGGAGGCGCCGTAGGAGTACCAGACGTGCCCGCCGACGATCAGCATCGTCGCGGCCGACAGGTTCACGCCGTTGTGCCGGGCGAAGTACAACCGCATGCGGTTGGGGTCCTCGCTGTTGAGGGCCGTCCACATGCGCTGGAAGTACGACAGCGGGCGCGGCCGGAAGTGGTCGCGCACGGCCGTGATCTCGTACAGCCGCTGCCATTCCTCGAGGTCCTGGTAGCCGCCTTGGACGACCTCGACGCCGGCCTTCTCGGCCTTCTTGATGTTGCGGCGCCACAGCTGGTTGAAGTTCTTGTGGACCTCTTCCAGGGAGCGGTTGGCCAGCGGCACCTGGAAGACGTAGCGGGGCTGGACGTCGCCGAAGCCGGCGCCGCCGTCCTCGCCCTGCTGCCAGCCCATGCGGCGCAGCTTGTCGGCGACCTCGAAGGCGCGCGGCTCGATGTGGTCGGCCTCGATGTCGCGCAGCCGCTTCACGTCGGGGTTCTGGATGCCCTGCTTGATGGAGGTGGCCTCCCAGCGCCGGATGACCACAGGCGGCCCCATCTTCACCGAGAAGGCGCCCTGCTGCTTCAGGTGCGCCAGCATCGGCTCGATCCACTCTTGGAGATTCGGCGCGAACCAGTTGATGACCGGGCCCTCGGGCAGGTAGGCGAGGTAGCGCTTGATCTTGGGAAGCTGCCGGTAGAGGACCAGACCGGCACCGACCAGCTCGCCCGTCCTGTCGTCGAACCACCCGAGGTTCTCGGAGCGCCACTCCGCCTTGACGTCAGCCCAGGCCGGGACCTGCATGTGGCTCGCCGACGGCAGGCTCTGGATGTAGGCCAGATGCTGCTCTCGACTGATGGTCCTCAGGGTCAGGCTCATTTCGGGGCGCTCCTCGGGCTGGTGTGTCCCCATAGGGTCAGGGGCTCCGGCTCTCGCGCGAAGCCTACTGCGCCTTGGATGCGCGCCGGTTGGGCGTACGGAACCTTCGCCCCGGTCCCTGAGCGGCCGGGGCGGCACCCGGTGTTCGGAAGGAGTGTCCCTGGCGTCAGTCGATGAGGCCGCCGAAGAGACCGCCGTGCGCCATGCCCAGGAAGAAGCCGACGCCCGCGGCACCGAGGCCGAGGATCAGGCCGAAGCGCTCCCGGGTCGTCTCCGAGACCCACTGGCCGTACGCACCGGTGAGAATGCCCACCAGGCCGGTCCAGGAGCTCAGCAGGTGCAGATCCTCGTCGACGAGCGCCGTGATGAACGACGTGATGCCCACCACCAGGGTCACCGCGAGCAGGGTGTCCTGGAGGGGGTGGGGCTTGCCGTCCGTGGCGAAGAGGCCGCCGGCGGTGTTGGGTCGCAATGCCTGTGCCATAGGGCACCTCCTGCGAAGTCGGCGCATCGTAGCGCCATACACACCCGATGTGTACAGATTGGCTGCCCTGACGGCCGGATTTCAACCGGAAGCCGCTGTGCGGGTAGTCTGTACCCTCCGCACCGGTGTCTGCCCAAGTCACGGCAAGGGCTTCTCCACAGAACCCCTGACTGTCAGTGGTGGCCGATACCGTTGCCTACGCATCACAACCCTCCTGCCACGGAACGACCGTGGCCGCTGAGTCCAAAGGAGGTGGGTTCCACATGCGTCACTACGAGGTGATGGTCATCCTCGACCCCGAGGTCGAGGAGCGCGCTGTCTCTCCGTTGATCGAGAACTTCCTGTCTGTCGTCCGTGACGGCGGCGGAAAGGTCGAGAAGGTCGACACCTGGGGCCGTCGTCGTCTCGCGTACGAGATCAAGAAGAAGCCCGAGGGCATCTACTCGGTCATCGACCTGCAGGCCGAGCCTGCGGTCGTCAAGGAGCTCGACCGCCAGATGAACCTGAACGAGTCGGTCCTCCGGACCAAGGTCCTCCGTCCCGAGACCCACTGAGCTCCCACGCTCAGCTGATCCCGGGATTCGAGTAGCAAGCAGCCAGAGCAAACCCGCCGAGAGGTTCCCCCATGGCAGGCGAGACCGTCATCACGGTGGTCGGCAATCTTGTCGACGACCCCGAGCTGCGCTTCACCCCCTCCGGTGCGGCCGTCGCGAAGTTCCGTGTCGCGTCCACTCCCCGCACCTTCGACCGCCAGACGAACGAGTGGAAGGACGGCGAGAGCCTCTTTCTGACCTGCTCGGTCTGGCGTCAGGCGGCGGAGAACGTCGCCGAGTCGCTCCAGCGAGGCATGCGCGTCATCGTGCAGGGCCGGCTGAAGCAGCGGTCCTACGAGGACCGTGAGGGCGTCAAGCGCACGGTCTACGAGCTGGACGTCGAGGAAGTCGGCGCCAGTCTGCGCAATGCCACGGCCAAGGTCACCAAGACCACCGGCCGCGGTGGCCAGGGCGGTTACAGCGGCGGTGGCGGCGGTGCCCAGGGTGGYGGCGGCTGGGGCGGCGGCCCCGGTGGCGGCCAGCAGGGCGGCGGCGCTCCCGCGGACGACCCGTGGGCGACCGGCGCTCCCGCCGGTGGCAACCAGGGCGGTGGCGGCGGCTGGGGCGGTGGCTCCGGCGGCAGCGGCGGTGGCGGCGGCTACTCGGACGAGCCCCCCTTCTAGGGCCGGTTCGCACCCCAACTTCTTGATCACACAGGAGATACACCATGGCGAAGCCGCCTGTGCGCAAGCCGAAGAAGAAGGTCTGCGCTTTCTGCAAGGACAAGGTCACGTACGTGGACTACAAGGACACGAACATGCTGCGGAAGTTCATTTCCGACCGCGGCAAGATCCGTGCTCGCCGCGTGACCGGCAACTGCACGCAGCACCAGCGTGACGTCGCCACGGCCGTGAAGAACAGCCGTGAGATGGCGCTGCTGCCCTACACCTCCACCGCGCGATAAGGGAAGGGTGACCGACACATGAAGATCATCCTCACCCACGAGGTCTCCGGCCTCGGTGCCGCGGGCGACGTCGTCGACGTCAAGGACGGTTACGCTCGCAACTACCTGATCCCGCGGAATTTCGCTATCCGCTGGACCAAGGGTGGCGAGAAGGACGTCGAGCAGATCCGTCGTGCTCGCAAGATCCACGAGATCCAGACCATCGAGCAGGCCAACCAGATCAAGGGCCAGCTCGAGGCGGTCAAGGTTCGTCTGGCCGTCCGCTCCGGCGACGCCGGTCGTCTCTTCGGTTCCGTCACCCCGGCCGACATCGCTTCCGCGATCAAGGCTTCCGGTGGCCCCGAGGTCGACAAGCGCCGCATCGAGCTGGGCTCGCCGATCAAGACGCTGGGCGCTCACGAGACGTCCGTGCGTCTGCACCCCGAGGTTGCCGCCAAGGTCAACATCGAGGTCGTCGCGGCCTGAGCCCGCGCTCGCTGAGGCAGTGAGCGATGGGGCCGCACCCTTTCGGGGTGCGGCCCCATCGTCGTTTCGGCGCCATCGTCGTTTCACGTGAAACACGGTGTTTCACGTGAAACAGTCAGTGAGGGCCGAGTCCGGCGGTCAGCGGGTCGCGCCCGTCACAATCCAGCGGCCCGAGCGGGTCCGGAGCCACAGCGTCACCATCCGCACGGTCATCATCAGCGTCATGGTGGCCCAGAGGGCGGTGAGCCCGCCGCCCAGTACTGGCACCAGCAGGGCGACCGGGGTGAAGACCGCCAGAGTGAGCAACATCGCCCAGGCCAGGTAGGGGCCGTCGCCAGCGCCCATCAGGACCCCGTCCAGGACGAAGACAATGCCGGAGATCGGCTGGGAGAGGGCGACGATGAGCAGGGCGGGCAGCGCCGCATCCTTGACCGCGGAGTCACTGGTGAACAGAGGCAGGAATGCCGGTCGGGCGATGACGACCAGGACGCCGAGGACGACCCCGACGGCGATCCCCCACTCGACCATGCGACGGCATGCGTCGCGGGCGCCTTGTGCGTCACCGGCTCCGAGGAAGCGCCCGATGATGGCCTGTCCCGCGATGGCGATGGCGTCGAGGGCGAAGGCGAGCAGGCTCCACAGGGACAGGATGATCTGGTGTGCGGCGATGTCGGCATCACCGAGACGGGCGGCGACCGCCGTGGCGATCATCAGGATCGCCCGCAGGGAGAGGGTGCGAACCAGCAGGGGCACTCCGGCCTGTGCACAGGCCCTGATCCCGGCGGCGTCCGGGCGAAGCGAGGCACCGTGCTTGCGCGCACCGCGCAGAACCACCGCGAGATAGACCACGGCCATCCCCCACTGGGCGATGACGGTGCCCCAGGCGGAGCCGGCGATCCCCAGATCGGCGCCGTAGACGAGCCCCGCGTTGAGAGCACCGTTGGCGACGAAGCCGGCGATGGCGACGTAGAGAGGGGTCTTGGTGTCCTGGAGGCCGCGCAGCACGCCGGTCGCGGCGAGGACGACGAGCATGGCTGGTATGCCGAGCGCGGAGATGCGCAGGTACGTGGTGGCATAGGGGGCCGCCGCGTCCGAGGCGCCGAAGAGGTCCACGACGGCGGACGCCGTCGGCATGACGACGGCGACCACGACAGCGCCGAGGAGCAGTGCGAGCCAGATGCCGTCCATGCCCTGGCGGATGGCGGCCGGGAGGTCGCCCGCGCCGACGCGGCGGGCGACCGCGGCTGTCGTGGCGTAGGCGAGGAAGACGAAGACACTGACGGCGGTCATCAGCAAGGCCGAGGCGACGCCGAGGCCGGCGAGTTGGGCCGTGCCCAGATGGCCCACGATCGCGGTGTCGGCCATGAGGAAGAGGGGCTCGGCGACGAGAGAGCCGAAGGCCGGCACGGCCAATGCGACGATCTCTCGGTCGTGCTGTCTCCGGCCGGTTCGGTGACGCGCGGGGGCCTGTGTCATGTGCACCAATCTAATCGTCCACAGGTAAGAGATGCAAAGCTTTTGCGCCCCTTACCTTCCGTCCAGCGGTACGCACTGCTGTGCACCATTCGAAGCGATCTTGCGCTGGTTGGGAAAGTTTTTCTTCTGCACAGCCGGTGGACGGCAAAGCCGCAGGTCAGAGCCATCTCTCCGAGGTGGCTCGGTGCTTGTTCACAGGCCTGTCCACCGGGTCGTGCACAGGTTTTGACGAGTTCTCCACAGCATCTGGGCCGTCGTCCACATGGCCTGTGGATAACCAGATTGGCTGACGGTGCCGACAGGCCTACCGTGGTCCGGCGCCCGCTCCGTCCGCCGGTTTTCAAAACGTCACAAAACCGGCGTTGGCTAACCGGAGTTGGGCGTCTCATTTGTCAGTGCCGTGCCGTAGAAATTATGGGCACGGCGAGGTCTGCTGCGGCGGACGGGAGGAGGTGGCTCGGTGAGCATTTCCGAGCCCTTGGACGACCCGTGGGCCGACAGCGGTCCCAGTGATCGTCTGCCCGCCTCCCGCCGACGTGGCGACGGAGCCCGCGGCCGCGACGAGCAGCACGAGCGCGGCCGGGACAACGGGGCATGGGACGGCGGCGCCGCCCCGGCGTTCGAGCGGGTACCGCCGCAGGACATCGAGGCCGAGCAGTCCGTCCTCGGCGGCATGCTGCTCTCCAAGGACGCCATCGCCGACGTCGTCGAGATCCTCAAGGGCCACGACTTCTACAAGCCGGCCCACGAGACGATCTACCAGGCCGTCCTCGACGTCTATGCCAAGGGCGAGCCGGCCGACCCCATCACGATCGCCGCCGAGCTCACCAAGCGCGGAGAGATCAACAAGGTCGGCGGGGCCTCGTATCTGCACACCCTCGTCCAGACGGTGCCCACGGCCGCCAACGCCGCCTACTACGCGGAGATCGTCCATGAGCGGGCCGTGCTGCGCCGTCTGGTCGAGGCGGGCACGCGCATCACGCAGATGGGATACGCGGCCGACGACGACGTCGACGAGATCGTCAACCGCGCCCAGGCGGAGATCTACGCGGTCACCGAGCAGCGCACCAGCGAGGACTATCTGCCGCTCGGCGACATCATGGAGGGCGCGCTCGACGAGATCGAGGCGATCGGCTCACGCAGCGGCGAGATGACTGGTGTCCCCACGGGATTCACGGACTTCGACTCGCTCACCAACGGGCTGCACCCGGGCCAGATGATCGTCATCGCCGCGCGTCCCGCCATGGGTAAGTCGACGCTCGCACTGGACTTCGCGCGGGCCGCCTCGATCAAGAACAACCTGCCGAGCGTGATCTTCTCGCTCGAAATGGGGCGTAACGAGATCGCGATGCGTCTGCTGTCCGCCGAAGCCCGGGTCGCCCTGCACCACATGCGGTCGGGCACGATGACGGACGAGGACTGGACGCGTCTGGCCCGGCGGATGCCGGACGTCTCGGCGGCCCCGCTCTACATCGACGACTCCCCGAACCTGTCGATGATGGAGATCCGCGCCAAGTGCCGCCGCCTCAAGCAGCGCAACGACCTGCGGCTGGTGGTCATCGACTACCTCCAGCTCATGCAGTCCGGCGGTTCGAAGCGGGCCGAGAGCCGGCAGCAGGAGGTCTCGGACATGTCCCGTAACCTCAAGCTGCTGGCCAAGGAGCTGGAGGTTCCGGTCATCGCGCTCTCCCAGCTGAACCGTGGTCCCGAGCAGCGCACGGACAAGAAGCCGATGGTCTCCGACCTGCGTGAGTCCGGCTCCATCGAGCAGGACGCCGACATGGTCATCCTGTTGCACCGTGAGGACGCCTACGAGAAGGAGTCGCCGCGCGCGGGCGAGGCCGACCTGATCGTGGCCAAGCACCGAAACGGCCCGACGGCGACGATCACGGTCGCCTTCCAGGGCCACTACTCGCGGTTCGTGGACATGGCGCAGACCTGAGCCGGTGCCGGCGGCGAAATGCGGTCGACTCGCCGGGCCGGGCCAGGTGGACTTGGGCCATGACGACACCCAAGGAAGAGCTGTTTCCCGCAACGAGTCGTGCGCTGCTGCACCGGATCGCCGTGGCACAGGCACAGGGGCGGGCCCCGTCGCTGGTCGCGGCCGTCGTCCGGGACGGGCGGGCGGTGTGGCACGGCGCCCGGACATCGGTGGACGGGGAAGAGCCCGACGAGCACGTCCAGTACCGCATCGGCTCGATCACCAAGACCTTCACCGCCGTTCTCGTGATGCGCCTGCGGGACGAGGGGCTCCTCGGCCTCGGGGATCCACTGGAGAAGTACGTGCCGGGCACCGGTGCGGGGGAGGCCACGATCGCCGAACTGCTCGCGCACACGGGCGGACTGGCGGCCGAGTCACCCGGTCCGTGGTGGGAGCGCACGCCCGGATCCCTGCGGCCGGAACTGTCCGACGTGCTCGGTGAGCAGCCTCTCCTGCACCCCGTCGGCCGGCGGCACCACTACTCGAATCCCGGCTACACCTTGCTGGGCGCGCTCGTTGAGGAGCTGCGGGGGACCTCCTGGGACGAGGCACTACGGCGTGAAGTGCTCGAACCGCTGGGGCTCGATCGCACCGGCGTGCGACCGCAGGCACCGCACGCGGGCGGTTGGGCCGTGCACCCCTGGGCCGACGTGCTGCTGCCCGAGCCCGCCGAGGACCTCGGGCGTATGGCATCCGCCGGTCAACTCTGGTCGACCACGGCAGATCTGGCCCGGTTCGCGGCCTTCCTGGTGAGGGGCGACGAGAGGGTACTGAGTGCCGAGTCCCTGCGGGAGATGCGGACCCCGGCGGCGCCGGCGGAAGCCACGGATGTGATGTCCGGTGACGCCTACGGCCTCGGCATGCAGATTCAACACAGGCACGGTCGGCTGCTCGTGGGGCACAGCGGATCCCTGCCGGGCTTCCTGGCGAATGTCAGCATCAGCGTGGAGGACGACGTGGCGGCGGTCGTGCTGGCCAACTGCACCTCGGGCCCGCTGGTGTCCGGCGTCGCCGCCGATCTCGTCCGTATCGTCGCCGAGGCGGAGCCCCGCATCCCCGCTCCGTGGAAGCCACTGAGTGACGTCGACCCGTCGATGCTGGAGCTGACGGGGCAGTGGTACTGGGGCACGTACGCCTTCGCCCTGCGGCTCACGGCCGACGGACTCGCCTCACTGGAGCCGCTGTCCGGCAACGGACGACGCTCGCGGTTCCGCCCGAACGGCGACGGCACGTGGACCGGCCTGGAGGGTTACTACGCCGGAGAGCTGCTGAAGGCCGTACGGCGGCCGGACGGGTCCGTGAGCCATCTGGACCTCGGTTCGTTCGTGTTCACGCGTCAGCCGTACGACGACGGGGCTCCGGTGCCGGGCGGGGTCGACCCTGAGGGTTGGCGTGGGATCGGTTAGACGGTGACGTGGAGGGGGGCCTGTTTCACGTGAAACAGGCCCCCCTCCACGTCGGTCACAACGAGAGCTTGAAGCCCGTGTGGGAGGCCGTGAAGCCGAGCCGCTCGTAGAAGCGGTGGGCGTCGGTTCGTGTGTTGTCAGAGGTCAGCTGGACCAACTGGCAGCCCTGATGCCTGGATTCATCGATCGCCCACTCGATGAGCTGTGTCCCCAGGCCGCTGCCGCGCTCGTCGGCATGGACGCGTACGCCTTCGATGATCGACCTGGTCGCACCGCGTCGGGACAGCCCGGGAATGATCGTGAGCTGGAGCGTGCCGACGACGCGGCCCTCCCGGACCGCCACGACCAGGCGCTGGTTCGGGTCGGCGCTGAGCCGCTCCAGCGCGGCCAGGTACGGGGTGAGGTCGTCGGGTGACTCGCGCTGTGCGCCCAAGGGGTCGTCCGCGAGCATGCCGACGATCGCGGGTACGTCGTCGGCGGTCGTGGAGCGTATCTCAAGATCTCCCATGGGCCGCACCCTACGCAGCAACGGCCGGACCTGCGCAGGAATGGCCGGACCTCCGCAGGAACGGCCGGTGCGAGCGGCCTCTAAGCGGGCACCGGAGCCTTCAGCGTCTCCACGACACGGACCAAAGGAGCCAGCTCCGGGTTCTTCGCCGCCTCGTCGAGGGCCTCGCGCAGGGCGGCGTCGTTGGTCGGCCGGGCCTCGTCCAGCAGCTTGAGGCCTGCCTCGGTGACGTTCGTGTAGATGCCCCGGCGGTCGGTGGGGCACAGGTAGCGCTCCAGGAGCCCGCGGTCCTCGAGCCGGGTGACCAGACGGGTGGTGGCGCTCTGGCTGAGGACGACCGCGTCGGCGACCTGCTTCATCTGGAGATGGCCCCCGTCCCCGTCGTGCTGCCGGCTGAGCACGTCGAGCAGAGAGTACTCGCGCGCGCTCAAGTCGTGCTTGGTCTGCAGAGCGCGCTCGATGTGGGCCTCGATCCTCCCGTGCAGCAGGGAGAGGGCGCACCAGCTCTGGGCGAGAGCGGTGAGCGCGGGGTCCGTCGCTGTCATTGGCGTTTCCTCCGTCCCGGAGCGGCTGACACCCAGGATAGAGCAGGACCGCAATTGACGGCGTTTGCCGTTAGCCCGCGTGTGCAACTATTGTTGGCGCACGCTAAGCGCTCCTGCAATCGTCTGGGAAGGTGTACCCCCTCCATGCCTCTCGCGCTTCTGGCCCTCGCGATCGGGGCCTTCGGCATCGGCACGACCGAGTTCGTGATCATGGGCTTGCTGCCCGAGGTCGCGGGCGACTACGGGGTCTCCATCCCCACCGCCGGCTACTTGGTGACCGGCTACGCGCTCGGTGTCATGTTCGGCGCCCCGCTGATGACCGTGCTAGGCACCAAGGTCTCCCGCAAGCGGATGCTGATGCTGCTGATGGGCCTGTTCATCGTGGGCAACCTGCTCTCGGCACTCGCTCCCGCCTTCGCCGTCATGCTGATCGGCCGCGTCGTCGCCTCGCTGGCCCACGGCGCCTTCTTCGGGATCGGCTCGGTCGTCGCGGCGGACCACGTCGCCCCCGACAAGAAGGCCGGAGCCATCGCGATGATGTTCACGGGCCTGACCGTCGCCAACGTCGTCGGCGTTCCGCTGGGCACGCTCGTCGGGCAGTCCGTCGGCTGGCGGGTGACCTTCGGCATCGTCGCCGCCCTCGGCGTCGTCGGCCTGGCCGGCGTCGCCCGGCTCGTCCCCGACATGCCCAAGCCGGAGGGGGTGCGCCTGCGGCACGAACTCGCCGCCTTCAAGAACGTGCAGGTGCTGCTCGCGATGGCGATGACTGTCCTCGGCTTCGGCGGCGTCTTCGCGGCCATCACCTACATCGCCCCGATGATGACCCACACCGCGGGCTTCGCCGACGGCTCGGTCACCTGGCTGCTGGTCCTCTTCGGCCTCGGCATGGTCGGCGGCAACCTCGTGGGCGGCAAGTTCGCCGACCGCGCCCTGATGCCCATGCTGTACGTCTCCCTGGGCGCCCTGGCCGTCGTTCTGGCGCTGTTCACCCTCACCGCGCACGACAAGCTGCTGTCGGCCGTCACGATCGCCCTGATCGGCGCCCTGGGCTTCGCCAGTGTCCCGCCGCTCCAGAAGCGGGTCCTCGACCAGGCGCACGGCGCGCCGACACTGGCCTCCGCCGTGAACATCGGCGCCTTCAACCTCGGCAACGCCCTGTCCGCATGGCTCGGCGGCCTCGTGATCGCGGCGGGCCTCGGCTACACCGCCCCCAACTGGGTCGGTGCCGTCCTGGCCGCGGGAGCCTTGGGCCTGGCCCTCCTCTCGGCCGCCCTCGAACGCCGCGCCGGAGCCCCCAGCACCGTCGTCACGGGATCCGCGTCGGCCGAGCAGCGGACCGCCGTCCACCACTGAGCCACCGGGCCGACCAGGTTCACCGCCTTCCCCCCGGCCCCGATCAGCACGATCCAGCGAGTTTCCAGGAGAACCACCTCATGAGCACCACCACCGCAGTCGCCCCGCTGACCACCCAGGACGCCGACGTCCTCGTCACCGCCGCCCGGCGTGCCGCCGAGGCCGCGGGTGTCACGGTCAGCGTCACCGTCCTGGACGCGGGCGGCCATCTGCTCGCCTTCCGGCGTGACGACCGTGCCGTGCTGATCTCCGGCGAGAGCAGCACCCGCAAGGCCTACACGGCTCTCCAGCTGAACGCGCCCACCGTCGACCTTGTCGACGCCGTGCAGCCCGGAGGTCTCTTCCACACCCTGCCCACCGCGCTCGACCGGCCACTGCTGTTCATCGCCGGCGGTGTACCGGTGCACCGCGACGGCCGCCTGATCGGCGCGATCGGGGTCGGCGGTGGTGCGCCGGAGCAGGACCACGCCTTCGCCACGGCCGCCGTGGAGGCACTCGCCTGACGGGCCGCTTCAGCGAGACGACGCCGGTTCCCCGACCCCGGGGGAGCCGGCGTTGTCGTATCGGGGCCCGTCAGCCCGCCGCGACCGTGACCGGGGCGAACCGACGGCTCCAGTCCCCGGGCAGCTCGGTGATCCCGTACGACATCACCGAGTTGAAGGCGACGGACGCCAGACCGTGCTCCTTCGCCCATGCGAGCAGCTCGGTGTGCCGGACGTCGATGTCGGTGCGCAGGGGACGGTCCGTGTGGGCGGCGAGGGCGGTGATGAGCGCCTGGGCCGCCGACGTGTCACGCGCGATGAGCGGACCGACGACATGGGTGTCCATGTTGGGCCAGGCGGCCGCGTAGCCGATGATCCGGCCGTCCTCCTCCGCCACGCGCAACTGGTCGGCGAAGGCCGGCAGCCGGGTGACGATGTGCGTGCGGTCGGTTCCGAACACCTGCTCGTCGAGCCGGAGGATCGCAGTGAGATCCTCGGCGGTCGCGGCACGGGTGGCGACCGCCGGCTGCGGCCCGCCAGAAGTGAAATGCCCGCACACCATCTCCGCCCGCCCGGTGACCTTGAAGCCGAGTTCCTCGTAGAGGGGCCGGCCATACGGCGTGGCATGCAGGGTGAGGGGTGTGGTGCCCATCGCTGAGACGACGTGGCGCATCAGTCGGCGTGCCACGCCCCGTCGCGTGTGCCGTTCGGCGACGAGGACCATGCCGATCGCCGCCAGGGCCGGGCGCTCCTGCGGTCCGTATTCGGTGACGACACAGGCGCTCACCAGGCCGCCGTCGGGGTCGTCGATGCCGTAGCCCTTTCCGGCCGTGAGGAGAAAGCCCCACTTGTGCTCCTCCCGTGGCCACCCCCGGTCCTCGGACAAGTCGGCGCAGGCGGCGAGATCGCGGAGCGTCAGACGGCGGATGGGCAGAGAGGCAAGGGAAGGAGTCGGCACGCAGGTCAGGCTGTCCGACCGGAGCCCCTGACGTCCACCTCTTTCCCCAGAGCCATACGAGATTTTGGCCAGTTGTAGCCGGCTGCACAGAGCGTGGACAGACACCAGACGTTTCACGTGAAACGCAGGCGCGTCGCCCGGTATTGACCGTATTGGTGATCGCGCCGTGCCCTCATTCGTGACGGGGCAAGGGGGGACTTGTGTGCACAGCGGTGGCCGGTAGGGTCGACTCCGGTTCACGTCCGGGGCGGGCGACCTGTTCTGTGTGGGCCGCGTACAGGGCAATGCAGCCTAACGGGACGGAGAGATCGAAGACCCGCGTTTCCGGTTATACGGCTGAGCCTCTCGGGCGAGTGGGAAGCTCAGGTGGGAGTACTGCGGTCAATGTCACACTCTTGCCTTACTTGTCCGTACAGAGCCGGAACACGGGTTGAATGTGGCCGCATTGGCCGCGACACGGATGGGAACGCAGTCCGTCCACGGGGGAAAGCAGGCACCTTCCGACTGGGGAAGTGCGCAGACCGACCGAAAGATGCTCGAGGCGAGGCACACCATGGACGCTCCGACCACCACGTCGGCCGACAACGGCACTTCTGGCGGCGGGGGCGACTGGTTCACGCCCCGCACCAAGCCGACGGCGACGCCCGGAAACGAACCCGGGACGCCGGACGGCCGTCGCCCGGCTGTGATACGCCCGGTGGGACGGCAGACGGCCGACCCGGGAACACCGGCAGACGGCACAACTGCTCCACCTGCCTCGCCGACAGACAGCGCGAGCACCGGAGCGCGGGACCAGGAGCGCGAGTCTCCGGACGACGCGATACCCGTGCCCGGCCCCATCGCCGCACCCTCCGTCCCCTCGTCGGCGGGACCCGCGCCCACGACGCTCACACCGGCCCCCGCGCCCTTCAGTTCCACCACGGCTCCTCCCGCCGAGCCGCGTGTTCCCCCTCAGCGGCCCGCACCGGTGTCGCCCCCAGGACCAGCAGCCGCCGCCCCGGCCACGGAAGCGTCCCCGGACGCCGTCCTCGTCCGCCGCGCCATGGCAGAGGTCACGCCCGTGGCCGACAAGGTCACCTCGTACTTCTACGCCCTCCTCTTCGTCCGCCACCCGGACCTGCGCTCGCTCTTCCCGGCCGCGATGGACACCCAGCGGGACCGGCTACTCAGGGCGCTGCTCACGGCCGCCGAGCACATCGACAACACCGATGTCCTGGTCGACTACCTGCAGAACCTCGGCCGGGGCCACCGGAAGTACGGAACACGGGCCGAGCACTACCCGGCCGTCGGCGAATGCCTGATCGGCGCGCTCAGCAAGTACGCCGCCGGGGTCTGGGACGAGGAGATGGAGGCGGCCTGGATACGGACGTACACCACGATCTCCCAGATCATGATCGACGCGGCGGCCGCCGACGAACTGCGTGCCCCGCCCTGGTGGTACGCCGAGATCGTCACACACGACCTCAGGACCCCGGACGTCGCGGTCGTCACCGTCCGCCCCGACCAGCCCTACCCCTTCCTCGCCGGGCAGTACACGAGCCTGGAGACCCCCTGGTGGCCCCGGATATGGCGGCACTACTCCTTCGCCTCGGCGCCCCGCTCCGACGGCCTGCTGTCGTTCCACGTGAAGGCCGTCCCGGCCGGCTGGGTCTCCAACGCCCTGGTGCACCGCGCCCGGCCCGGTGACATCGTCCGGCTCGGCCCGCCCGCCGGCTCCATGACCGTGGACCACACCACCGACAGCGGGCTGCTCTGCCTGGGCGGCGGCACCGGCATAGCGCCCATCAAGGCGCTGATCGAGGACGTCGCCGAGCACGGGGAACGCCGGACGGTCGAGGTCTTCTACGGTGCCCGCACCGACCACGACCTGTACGACATCGACACCATGCTCCGCCTCCAGCAGAGCCACCCCTGGCTCTCGGTCCGCGCGATCATCGACCAGCAGGCGCACCAGCAGCTTCCGGACGCGGTCCGCGCCTACGGGCCGTGGAACGAGTACGACGCCTACCTGTCGGGACCGCCAGGGATGATCCGCAGCGGTGTGGACGCCCTGCGGGACATCGGCATCCCGTCGGAGCGCATACGGCACGACTCCGTGGAGGAACTGGTCGCGGCCGGGTCCTGACCCCCTCCGGTCTCAGCCCAGGTCGGGGGCGTGCATGGCGAGTACGCCCTCGATGTTGCCGTCCAGGTAGTGCCGCAGCGACAGCGGTACGAGATGGACGGAGGCGATTCCGACGCGGGTGAAGGGAACGCGGACGATCTCGTACTCGCCGACGGGCTCGTCCACCTCGGGGCCGTGGCGGAGCGCGGGGTCCATGGACTCCAGGCGGCAGACGAAGAAGTGCTGCACCTTCACACCGGTCGCGCCGCCGTCGTCCCCGATGTGCTCCACGGTGTCCACGAAGCAGGGGACCACGTCGGTGATCTTCGCGCCGAGTTCCTCGTACACCTCGCGGTGCAGGGCGTCGACAACGGTCGAGTCGCTGGGCTCGACCCCGCCGCCGGGAGTGAGCCAGTAGGGATCCATGCCCGGCTTGGTGCGCTTGATCAGGATCAGGTCGTCACCGTCCAGCAGAACGGCACGGGCGGTGCGCTTGACCACAGGTCGGACGGTCATGGGTGAAATGTGGCCCGGCTGGTTCCACGTGAAACATCGCGAAACGTCACCGGCCGGGCTCCCAGAGTGAGGCACTGTCCGGGCAGCCGTCATCCGCGCCCGCGCAACCCGGCACCCGCCCTCGGGCGCCTCCTCAGCACCAGTCGGCCGCCGCCCGCTGCAACCACTCGTGAGCCCGCGCGATATGGGGCATCGCGAGCGTCCCGGTACGCACCACCAGGAAGTACGTGCGCAGCGGCGGCACCGCCGGCTCGTGGAGAGCGACGACGTCACCCCGCTCCAACGCGGCCGCGCACAGATAGCGGGGCAGCACCGCCAGGCCCGCACCCGCGACCGCGCACGCCAGAACCGCACGCAGGTCGGGGACGACGACCGTGCCCGGAGCAGCCGGGCGCGAGTCGAAGACGGAGGCCCAGTAGCGGGAGACGAAGGGCAGCGACTCGTGCACCTCCACCACGGGCACCTGCTCCAGGGCCGGTTCCGGCTTGCGGTCCGGCTGCCCGGCGCCGATCTGTTCGGCCCAGCGCGGGGCGGCGACCAGAACGTGTTCCTCGTCGCAGAGCGCAGTCGCCGTGAGCAGGGCACCGCGCGGCCGGGCCGTGCTGATGGCCAGATCATGATGCCCGGCGGAAAGCCCTTCCAGCGTTTCCTCGGCGTTCCCGAAGGAGGCGCGCAGGGCGAAGCCCTGACCGTCCTCGCCGGTCAGCTCCGTGAGGGCGGGCAGGGCTCGTTCCGCGGTGAACTCCGGAGGCCCGGCGAGATGCAGGGTCCGTAAGGAGGAGTCGTCGTCGAGGCCGGTCTCGGTGATCTCCACCAGGGCGTCGAGATGCGGTGCGGCCTTGTGGGCGAGCTCGTCGCCGATGCTCGTCGGGGTCACGCCACGGGCCTGCCGCAGGAACAGAGGACGGCCCAGCTGCCGTTCCAGCGTGCGTATCTGAGAGGTGACGGCCGGCTGGGAGAGGCCGAGCAGGGCGGCGGCGCGGGTGAAGGAGCCGGCCCGGTGCACGGTCACGAAGGTCCGCAGCAAGGCCAGATCCACACCGTTCTCCCCTCTTCGGCCCCGCCCCCGCCCCCGACCGCGCCCAACTATAAATAAGTCGATAGGTCTCTGTCGCTACTGTGATTGGACACTGACAGAGAGTCAACTAGCCTTGGTCGCGCGGTTCTTGCGCGCGGAACCGGGGGACGGTCCGAGCCACGAGGGGGGAGGCTCGGACCGTCCGTGGGGGACGCATCCAGCGCACGGATCACATCCGCCACCAGATCCTCCGGATCCTCGGCGCCCACCGACAGGCGGATGAAGCCCTCCGGCACCGCGTCGCCGCCCCAGCGCCCGCGCCGTTCAGCCGTGGACCGTACTCCGCCGAAACTCGTCGCATCGTCCACGAGCCGCAGGGCGTCGAGAAAACGATCGGCACGCGCGCGCGTGGCCAGCGTGAACGACACCACGCACCCGAAGCGCCGCATCTGCTGCGCGGCGATCTTGTGCGCGGGGTCGCCGGGAAGTCCGGGGTAGCGCAGCCCGGTCACCTCGGGCCGCTCGCACAGCGCCTCGGCGACCGCCAGGGCCGTCGCGCTCTGCCGGTCGACCCGCATCTGGAGCGTCGCGATCGAACGGTGCGCGAGCCAGGCCTCCATCGGCCCGGGAATCGCACCGACGATCTTGCGCCAGCGGCGTACGGCGGCCATGGCCTCGGGGTCCCGGCCGACGACATAGCCCAGGAGGATGTCGCCGTGACCGGTGAGCTGCTTGGTGCCGCTGGCCACCGCGAAGTCGGCGCCGAGCGCCAGGGGGCGCTGGCCGAGCGGCGTCGCGAGGGTGTTGTCGACGGCCACCACGGCACCCCGCGCGTGCGCCGCCTGCGCGAGCCGCCTGATGTCGCACACGTCGAGGCCGGGGTTCGACGGGGTCTCGATCCACAGCAGCTTCGCGCCGTCGAGGACGTCGAGCTGGGCGTCACCGCCGGTGGGGGCGGTGCGCACCTCGATGCCGTACGCCTCCATCTGGGCGCGCACCAGGGGCAGCGCCTGGTAGCCGTCGTCGGGCAGGACGCACACGTCCCCGGCGCGCAGCTGGGAGAAGAGCACCGCCGAGACCGCGGCCATGCCGGAGGCGAACACGAGCGTCTCGACGCCGTCCCGGCCGGGCACCTCCAGCTCGCCGACGGCACGCTCCAGCAGCGTCCAGGTCGGGTTCTCGTCACGGCCGTAGGTGTAGGGGCCGGTGGGCTCGCCCGGCAGGTGGTAGTGGGCGGCGAAGACGGGCCCGGGCAGGGTGGGCTCGTACTTGGCGGGCTCGGGCAGCCCGGCCCGCACCGCGCGCGTGCCGTCACCGTCGCCTGCCGCCACCCGGTCGATCGCGCGCCCCACCCGGCGTGCGGCACCGGCCGCCGGACCGGCGCCGCCCGTCACCTCATGCGCGTCGCTCGCGGATTCACTCATGCAGCCTGTCCCTCCACGTCCTCACGCACTGCGGCGAGCAGACCGGCGCTCGCCGCCTCCACCATCTCAAGGCACTCCTCGAAGCCCTCGGCGCCTCCGTAGTAGGGGTCCGGTACGTCGAGGTCGTCGCCTGCGGCGGGGTCGTACGAACGCAGCAGGCGCACCTTCCGCGCGTCCTGTTCCGTGGGCGCGAGGCGACGCAGTGCCCTGAGGTGACCGGCGTCGAGGGCGACGACCAGGTCGAGGCGGGAGAACCACGACGGCTGGAACTTCCGGGCCGTGTGGCCGGTGACGTAACCGTTCTCCGCGAGGACGGCCACCGTGCGCGGGTCGGCGCCGTCGCCCTCGTGCCAGCCGCCCGTGCCGGCGCTGTCGACCTCGACCAGGCCGTCGAGACCGGCCTCCGCCACGCGCGCGCGGAAGACGATCTCGGCCATCGGGGAACGGCAGATGTTGCCCGTGCACACGAAGCAGACGCGGTACGTCATGCGCGCTCAGTCCTTGTCGGGCAGGACGACGTTCAGCGCCCAGGAGACGACGGAGATGATCAGGCCGCCTAGCACGGCCGTCCAGAAGCCCTCCACGTGGAAGCTGAGGTCGAGCAGGTCGGCCAGCCACGAGGTGAGCAGCAGCATCAGCGCGTTGACGACCAGGGTGAACAGGCCGAGCGTCAGGATCAGCAGCGGGAGGCTGAGGAGCTTGACGACCGGCTTGACCAGGAAGTTCACCAGGCCGAAGAGCAGCGCGACGACGATCAGGGTGCCGATCTTCTTGCCCGTGCTGTCACCGGTCAGGGTGATCTTGTCGAGCAGCCATACGGCGACCGCCAGGGCACCCGCGTTGGCGATCGTCTTGACTAGGAAATTCATCATGTGTCTGATCGTGGCAGACCTGATCGGACATGGGCACAAGAGGCAGGGGCGGACAAGGCGATGAAGGCATTCCGGCTGGACGAACTGGAGGCGGAGCGCGCCGCCAACGAGGGCGCCTACCTGCAGTTTCTGCGGGAGCAGAACATGTCGGTCGGCCTGTACGCCCTCGATGCGGGCGATCAGGATCCACAGAAACCGCACAATCAGGACGAGGTCTACTTCGTTGTGAGCGGCCGCGCCGCGATCACCGTCGGTCTGGAGACGACGCAGGTGGCACGCGGCAGCGTGATCTACGTACCGGCCGGCGTCGCGCACAAGTTCCACCACATCACCGAGGACCTGAGGGTGCTGGTGGTCTTCTCTCCGCCCGAGAGGTGACGGTCCGTCTCCGGGTTCCCTAGGGGTTCGGTCAGGGGGAGACAAGGGGCGCGAGGCCCCCGCCGGCCCCCTCCCGGACCTAGCATCGAGTGCAGGACATCAGAGATCCAGAAGTACCGACAGGACCCGGCACTCGAACGGGCGGAGAGGTAAGGACGAGGGCGATGCGAGAGATCTTCACGGGACTGCCGTGGTGGGTGAAGTGGATCGCGGTGCCGGTCATCGCCCTGGTCGTGTTCGGCGGGCTGATCGCCAGCGTGGTCGGGTTCGTGATCGGACTGCTCTTCAAGGTGCTGGTCTTCGTGGCGCTGGTCAGCGGACTGATCTACGTCGTACGGAAGTTCACGTCGAGTTCCTCGTCGCGCAGCGACTGGTGAGACCGGTGGGAAACCGGTGGGGGTAGCGGGAAACACCCGGCGTCACCGGTTCCCTCGGCCGGGGGAAGTTTCCCTTCCGGGTCGTCTGCGTGCGGTGGCAGACGAATAGAGTCCGGAACTCGACGCGGGGACATCCCCCGCGAGCGGCGTACATCCCCACCCGTGTCCATCGGCACGGTCTACCCCCTCGCGCTTCGGGAGTGACCCTTGGCCCCGGCAGACACCGCACGTGTCCAGCTGCACAC
>NZ_NGFN01000060.1 GCF_002148965.1 Streptomyces swartbergensis
CGTTCGGTGGGCATGTCCACGCTCCCTCGGTGTGGGTACGGGTGATCATGAAGGGTGTAGCGGTGGTCGCGTCGATCGCGAGGGTGCACCGGCTGCTCAGACGGACTGGTCCAGGTAACGGGAGGCGGCCAAGGGGGCGTGGCGTCGGCCACCAGGGCGGAATCGGCGACCGGAGGGCGTCGAGCACGGCGGGCGGGTGACTCCGGGCTCGGCACGCAGGCCGCCCCTCCCCAGCCGTGGACCGGCGAGAACGGCCCGCGTCACGTACGAATCAGCTGGACGGGAGCGCGGGAGCGAGGGCACTGAGGGTGAACAGGCGGTTGTCCTTGGATGGAGTGGCCTTGGCGAGCGGCGCGACGTCTTCGTGCGTGCCGAGATGTGCGCGTGACGCCCAAGGCTCCGTCGGCCGTGTGCGGTTCGAGGGCCAGGTCGTCAAGTCCATCTGCTCGTCGGACCACCAGGACGAAGTCGCAGTCGGCGACCGGGGTCAGGGTTCGGGGCACCCACCCAGCCTTCACCACTTGACTCACCGTCATCCAGCGGCTGTTGTACCAAGCATGTTTATATCCGCCCCGACGGACATGCGGTGGCGTCCGCACGCGGGTCACGGCCGGGGCCTCCACTGAGCCGCCGGGCCCGGCTGATGGGCATCGTGAGGGGGAAGACGTGGTGCCGGCTGCGGGACAGGACGCTGCCGTCACCCACGAATCCCAGCGGCACCAGCACCCGATGTGCCGGCCAACCGTGATCGCTCCCATCGGGAATCCCCGTCCTTCATCGGTATACAGAGCGGAATGGCGGTACTCGTGCGGGCCACAACCGGTTCCTGGCCTTCGCAGAGCAACACCAGCCCCGGGTACGGCCCTTGGGCAGGCGGGGCAGGGGCGAGCCGGGTGGTGTCAGCGTCCCGGCGGCTCGGGCTGCGTGCCGCTCGTTGAGCAATGCCCTCGCGAGCCAGGCCGACTACGTCGGTGAGGGCGAGCCGGTCGGCCGGCCCGCCCTCACCGTCATGCGTGCCGCATGGCACACCACCCGTTCCAGTCACCGCCGCCGGACTTCAGGCTCCGGGCAGCTCGCGATCACCGCACCGTCCTCGCGCGCCGTACGTCGCCGGTCTCGCCCGGCTGAACCTCAATTGAGCCCGCGAGAGCCCTGTCCGAGTTGCAAGGACGCCGAGGAGATCGCTCACTCAATGACGACCAGGGAGTACAAGCCATATCCCCCCGGGGGCCAGCGCTGGGGTCGTGCAGCAGCACCTGGTACCCCCGGAGTGCCCCGGCCGCTCCCTCAGACATCCTCCTGACCGAGCGCGCACTGCCGCGCCCGCCCTCGGCCGGCCGACGCCATGAGCCTTCAACCACCTCACGTCGCGACGCCCCGGCCCGGTCCGAGGCGCTGCCGCTGCGGAGTCACCACGTACGCCGGGTCCTGGGCGGACGCCATGCCTGCCGCGAAGATGCCGAATCGGGTGCACAGCCCCGCTGCCAGGTAGGACGCTCCGGCCAGGAGCGGGGCCGCCCGGCGATCCGCGAGAAGCGACAATCCGGCCCCGGCCGCGGCCAGGGCCTTGTTCCAGGTCAGTAGTCGGCCAGGGCGGCCCGTGACGTAG
Source organism: Streptomyces swartbergensis (assembly GCF_002148965.1). Taxonomy (GTDB): domain Bacteria; phylum Actinomycetota; class Actinomycetes; order Streptomycetales; family Streptomycetaceae; genus Streptomyces; species Streptomyces swartbergensis. Next base: position 1,610 of record NZ_NGFN01000060.1, read on the forward strand.
GGCTCGCCGACCAGCCCGAGCCGCCGCTCGATGCGGCGCATCGCGGCGAGTTCCATACCCACACCGAGCAGGCCCATCCGGGTCGGTGGCCCGTGGTCCGCGCCGGGTGCGCAGAGCAGCGCGGCACCCGCGGCGCTGGTCAGCGCGCTGCCCGCGAAGACGTACGGCAGTTCCGGATACGCCTCGTGCCAGGCCGGCACCGCGGTGTCGGAGAGCAGCACCGCGGTGTAGGTGCACATCGCCGGCCCCAGCACGCCGGAGCCGAGTCCGGCGAGCCGGCCGAGCCGCGGCAGCCGTCCGGTGGTCTGCGAGGCGGCCGAGGCGGTGGCAAGCGCGGAGAACGGCGCGAGGATCCAGGAGCCCACCGACAGCGGCGAGGTGGGCTTGAGGACGCGCAGCATGTGCGTGAAGCGCTCGGGACGGCCGAGGTCATGGACCAGCGCGGCCACGCTGGTCACCGACGCCGCGGCGGCGACCCACCGGCCCGCCCCGGCCAGCTCCCGACGCCCGGTCAGCTCGGCCGCCGCCGCCATGGACGCCGACGCACCGGCCGTTCCCCCGAGGAACAGATACCCCGGCACGTCCGGCACCTTCCAGGTGGGACGCTTGAGGATCGGCCGACCGTAGTACGACCGGAACTCCGCGCGCGCCACCATGGGCTGTTCCCGCTCACCGCTCCCCGTCACGGTTTCCTCCTCTCTGTCCCCCGCCCCAGGAAGGACAGCGCCACGCTCACCGCCACACCGACGGCCGCCGTGGCCGCGTGCCGCCACATCGACGGCAGGTCACGGGTGGTGACCACCGGGTCCGGCGGCAGCCCGTACACCTCGGGCTCGTCCAGCAGAAGGAAGAACGCGCCGTCACCGCCGACGCCGTCCTGCGGATCACGGCCGTACAGCTGTGCCTGGTCCACCCCGCGCTCGTGCAACTCGGTGACCCGCCGGTCGGCCCGCTCGCGCAGTTCCTCCAGCGGGCCGAACTGGATGGAGTCGGTCGGGCACGCCTGGGCGCAGGCAGGTTCCCGGCCCGCCCCCAACCGGTCGTAGCACAGAGTGCACTTGAAGGCCCGGCCGTCGCCCGGGCGGATGTCGATCACGCCGTACGGGCAGGCCGGCACGCAGTACCCGCAGCCGTTGCAGATGTCCTCCTGCACCACCACGGTCCCGAACTCGGTGCGGAACAACGACCCGGTCGGGCAGACGTCCAGACAGGCGGCGTGGGTGCAGTGCTTGCACACGTCGCTGGACATCAGCCAGCGCACCTGACCGTCCGCGGCCCCCGCGTCGTGCCCGGGCGGCCCCATGGCCGGCATGCCCAGATCGACCGGCGGCCGGTCCGGTGCCGTCGTCTGCTCGGTCTTCTGCTCGATGAACGCCACGTGCCGCCAGTTGTTGGCGCTCAGCGCACCCGTGTTGTCGAACGACTGCCCCAGCAGGTCGAGTTCCCCGGTCTCGGCCGGGAGGAGGTTCCACTCCTTGCACGCCACCTGGCACGCCTTGCAGCCGATGCAGACGGAGGTGTCCGTGAAGAACCCCATCCGGGGCGGGTGGTCGTCCGGATAACCCGCGTCCGCGCTGGGGTCGGCCAGCGGGCCGGACAGCCTGTTGCGGTCGGAGGTCATGGCCGCCCCTCTCCTGTGGTCGGCGGGGTGTCATCGGGGAGGCCGGCGCGCCGCCGGTACGCCGCCACGTGGGCGAGCAGCGCCGGTCCCCGTGGACGCCTGTCCGGCCGGATGTCGCAGGTCGCCGCCTTGGACTCCTGGATGCGTACGTTCGGGTCGAGCACCACCGACAGCAGCTCGTTCGCCGCGTCGCCCGTGGACAGTCCTTCCGGGCCCCAGTGGTAGGGGAGGCCCACCTGGTGGATGGTGCGGCCCCGGACCCGCAGCGGTTTCATCCGGTCGGTCACCAGCACTCTCGCCTCGACCGCCGTGCGGGCCGTGGTGATGGTCGCCCAGCCCAGGTGCTCCAGGCCGCGCTCCGCGGCGAGTTCCGGGGAGACCTCGCAGAAGAACTCAGGCTGCAGCTCGGACAGGTAGGGCAGGGTACGGCTCATGGCGCCGGCCGTGTGGTGCTCGGTGAGCCGGTAGGTGGTGAACGCGTACGGATACACCTGGTTGCCGGCCGGGTGGTACCGGTTGGCCGGGCGGTCGTGGGCCTGGAGCGCCGGGTTCGTCTGCTGACCGTACAGCGGGTTGTCCACCGGCGACTCGTACGGCTCATAGTGCGCGGGCAGCGGGCCGTCGGCCAGCCCGGCCGGGGCGAACAGCCAGGCGCGGCCGTCGCTCTGCATGATGAACGGGTCGGTGCCGGCCAGGGCGTCCTGGGCTTTCGCGCCCGGCGGCGGCCGGTAGCCGGGCGGCTTGTCCGCCTCGAAGTCCGGGACGTCGTCGCCGGTCCACCGGCCCTGCTCGGCGTCCCACCACACATACCGCTTGCGCTCGCTCCACGGCCTTCCATCGGGGTCGGCCGACGCCCGGTTGTAGAGGATGCGGCGGTTGGCCGGCCACGCCCAGCCCCAGTCGGGCGCGACCCGGCTCTGTTCGTGGCGCGGCCGGCGGTTCGCCGCCTGGTTGTGCCCGTGGGCGCGGACTCCGCAGTAGATCCAGACTCCGCAGGCGGTGGAGCCGTCGTCGCGGAGCTGGGTCGACGTCGACAGCGGCTGCCCGTCCGGCCCGTGCCCGTTGATCTCGGCCAGTACGGCGTCAGCGCTCGGTTCGGCCAGCGGGCCTTCGGTCGGGTAGTCCCAGGTGAGGTCGAGCAGCGGGCGGTCGCGTGGGTCGGTGGAGCCGGCGAGCTTCTCCCGGATGATCCGGCCGAGGTGGTAGTAGAACCACAGGTCGCTGCGGGCGTCGCCCGGCGGGGTGATCGCCGCGTGGTGCCATTGCAGCAGTCGCTGGGTGTTGGTGAAGCTGCCGTCCTTCTCCGTGTGCGCCGCGGCCGGCAGGAAGAACACCTCCGTCGGGATCTCCTCGGTGCGCAGCTCACCGGTTTCGATCTCCGGCCCGTCCTTCCAGAAGGTCGCGCTCTCGATCATCCGCAGGTCCCGCACCACCAGCCAGTCCAGGTTCGCCAGGCCCAGCCGCTGGAGTTTGGCGTTGGCCGAACCGACCGCCGGGTTCTCCCCGACGAGGAAGTACCCCTTGCACTCCCCGGAGAGTTGGTTCAGCACCGTCCGGTAGGTGCCGTGGTCGCCGGTCAGCCGGGGCAGCCAGTCGAAGCGGTAGTCGTTCTCCTGGGTGGCCGCCTCTCCCCACCATGCCTTGAGCAGGCTCACCACGTACGCGCGCATGTTGCCCCAGAAGCCGGTCGTGCCGGCGTCCGCGGCCACGAACGCGTCCAGGTCCTGGTGCTGGTGGGCGTGCGGCATGGGGATGTAGCCGGGCAGCAGGTCGAACAGCGTGGGGACGTCCGTGGAGCCCTGGATGCTGGCGTGTCCGCGCAGGGCCAGGATGCCGCCGCCCGGCCGTCCGATGTTGCCCAGCAGGGCCTGCAGGATGGACGCGGTACGGATGTACTGCACCCCGACGGTGTGCTGGGTCCAGCCGACGGAGTAGCACAGCGCCGTGGTGCGCTCGCGCCCCGAGTTGGCGGTGATCGCGTCGGCGACCCGGGCGAACAGCTCGCGGGAGACGCCGCAGACGTCCTCGACCAGCTCCGGCGTGTAGCGGGCGAAGTGCCGCTTGAGCACCTGGTACACGCAGCGGGGGTGCTGCAGTGTCGGGTCCAGGGCCGGCTTCCCGCCCAGGGCGGCGCCGCCGGCGCCGTACGACTCCGCGCGGGCGGTGTCGCGCAGTTCCCGGCCTCCGTGCTGCCGGGCGGCGACGTCCTGCTCGCCCTCTCCTCCCGATGCCGGCCACCGGTCCCGGGCGCCGGCTGCGGCCGAGGCGTCAGCCCCCTCGTACATCCAGGTGGTCGTCTCGTAGTGGTGGCTCTCCGGGTCGAAGCCGGAGAACAGCCCGTCGAGGTCCTCGGTGTCGGCGAAGTCCTGTCGCAGGATCGCCGGCGCGTTGGTGTAGGCGACCACATACTCGCGAAAGTCCTTGCCGGTGCTCAGCACGTGGTTGACCAGGGCGCCGAGGAAGGCGATGTCCGTCCCGGCCCGCAGCGGCACGTGGACGTCCGCCAGCGCGCTGGTGCGGGTGAAGCGGGGGTCGACGTGGATGATCGTGGCACCGCGTTCCTTGGCCTCCATCACCCACTGGAAACCGACCGGGTGGCACTCGGCCATGTTCGAACCCTGGATGACGATGCAGTCGGCTTGGGCCAGGTCCTGCTGGAACGTCGTGGCTCCGCCACGGCCGAACGAGGTCCCCAGACCGGGAACCGTGGCGGAGTGTCAAATCCGCGCCTGGTTCTCGATCTGGATCGCGCCCAGCGCCGTGTAGAGCTTCTTCATCAGGTAGTTCTCTTCGTTGTCCAGCGTCGCTCCGCCCAGCGAGGCGATGCCGAGCGTGCGCCGGACGGGAACGCCGCGATGCGTGTCCTGCCAGGACTCCCGGCGGGTCCGGATGACCCGGTCGGCGATCATGTCCATCGCCCGGTCGAGCGGGATCCGCTCCCACCCCGTGGCGTGCGCAGGCCGGTGGAGAACGGTGCTGATCCGGCCGGGGCCGGTCACCAGCTGCTTGCTGGCCGCACCCTTCGGGCAGAGCCGGCCGCGTGAGATCGGGGAGTCCGGGTCGCCCTCGATCTGCGTGACCTTCTCGTCCTTGACGTAGACCTTCTGGCCGCAGCCCACGGCGCAGTACGGGCACACCGACCGTACGACCCGGTCGGCCTGCTCGGTGCGGGCGGACAGCCGCTCGGTGCCGCGCGACCGTGCCGCGCTGCCCCTGCCCAGGGCGTCGTCGCCGGTGAGCTGCCGGTACACCGGCCAGCCGTCGATCCACTGCCGCAGGCCCATGGCGATCTCCCGCCTCGCGCCCTTCCGCCGTCCCAGCCAACGTAACGCCGGGGCTCGCGGGGGGCATGTCGACCCCTTCCGGCCCTTTCGGTCAGGTCGACGCGGTACGCATCCGGCGGGTGTCGTCCGGCAGCCGCTCGGTGACACCCCGGCGGTCCAGCAGCTCCAGCAGGGGGACCGCCACCCGCCGGGTGGTGCGCAGCGCCTGCCGTGCCTGGCTGAGGGTGAACGGCTGGGGCAGTTCCGCGAGTACCTCACCGGCCCGGGCAGCGCCGTCGGGCAGCAGGAAGACGCCGTCGGCCACTTTCAGCAGGCGTCCGGCCCGCACCGCGGCGGCCAGTTCCCGTGCGCCCAGTCGCAGTTCCGCCAGTCCGGCGGCGTCCGGCGCCGCGAACGGGGCGTCGCGCAACGCGGCGGTCAGCGCGGCCAGCGCCGCCTCCACMGGTGCGGGAAGCGCCGCCCGGCGACCCGGCGCGCACACCCGTCCGTCCAGCACCGGCAGCGACGCTGCCCCGGCAAGCCGTACCGCCACATCGATCGTGGGCAGCCGCAGCCGCCGCCGGACCGCCTCCACGGGCACGCCGGACTCCAGCGGGTGATCCTCGCGCCACTGGTCCACCACGACACGCACCGAGTCGAGCAGCTCGCGCCACACGCTCGGGTGAACCCTCAGACCGTCCCCCACCGGCTCGCCCGCCTCGGGCAGCCCCATGGAGTGCAGCTCGCCCGTGGTCGCGAAGCGCCGCCGGAGCAGGACGGCCTCGGCCACCGCCTGCGCCGGAGCGTCGGTCAGAGCGGCCAGCTCCGCGGCGCGCGACCGCGCGGCTCCCCGTCGCCGTAGCTCGGGCGGCGTCACGTCGAGTACGTCGACACCGGCGACGATGCGGTGCCGGCCGGGATCGCGCAGCAACGCCCGGTCGCCGACGCGCAGCGGCAGGGGCCGCGCCAGCCGCAGCCGGGCGCTGCCGACGCCCAGCGGCCGGATCCGGGTGGCGACGGACGCGGATCCGACGTGCAGGACGAGCTCTCGAGGGAGGTCGGGGCGCTCACCGATGTCAGCCGTAGCGCCGTCGTCGCCGCGCAGCGCGACGTCCACCTCGGCCGTGGTCAGCCACCCGCCCGGTGTGAGCAGCGCGTCGCCGCGGCCGATCGCGTGCTGCTCGACGCCGCGCAGATTGACCGCCACGCGCGCCACCGCGCGGACCTCGGGCGTGTCCCGGCCCAGGGTCTGCAGGCGGCGTACCCGCACCGCCGCCCCGGTGGACGCCAGCTGAAGCTCCGTTTCCGCTCGCAGGGTGCCGGCCGCCAGTGTCCCGGTGACCACCGTGCCCGCGCCGACGATGCTGAACGAGCGGTCCACCCACAGCCGGACGTCGGCGTCCGGATCGGCGGGTGGCAGGGCTCCCACCAGCCGCAGCAGTCCGGCGCGCAGCCGGTCCAGGCCCTCGCCGGTGCGCCCGCTCACCGTCACCGAGTCGACCGGTCCGAGGCCGGCCGCCTCGATGCGGGCCAGCGCCTGTTGCCGGGCCGGTTCCGGGTCGGCCAGGTCGCAGCGGGTGACGGCGAGCAGCACGTGCCGCACGCCCAGTGCGCCGAGCGCCTGCAGATGCTCGGTCGACTGTGGCATCCACCCCTCGTCGGCGGCCACCACGAACAGCACGGCGGGGACCGGGCCGACGCCGGCGAGCATGTTGGGCACGAACCGCTCGTGGCCGGGGACGTCGACAAACGCCACTTCCAGTCCGCCGGGGAGGGTCGTCCAGGCGAAACCGAGGTCGATGGTCAGGCCGCGCCGGCGCTCCTGCTCCCAGCGGTCCGGCTCCATCCCGGTGAGCAGCCTCACCAGTGTCGACTTTCCGTGATCGACATGACCGGCGGTGGCGATCACCTGCACGGCCGCTCACTCCGGTGGTCGTCACCGTGTACGGCGAGTACGGCCTCCAGCACCGACCGCTCCTCCTCCACCCCGATCGTGCGCAGGTCCAGCAGGCAACGTCCACGCTCCAGCCGGCCGATCACCGGGACCGCACCGGCGCGCAGCAGCGGGCCGTAGCGTGCCGGCAGGCCGACGGCCGCGCTGGGCAGGGTCACCCCGGGCGCGCCGCCACCACCCACGGCCGCCTCCGTGCGCAGCACCTGTGCCGGGACTCCCTCGGCCCGCAGTCGTTCGGCCAGCCGGGTGGCGCGCTCGCGCAGGGCGGTCTCGTCGGCGGCGAGCGCGGCGCGTACGGGCGGCTCCGGACCGCGCAGCGTCGCTTCCAGCGCGGCCAGGGTCAGCTTGTCCACCCGCAGGGCCCGCGCGGCGGGATGCCGTCGCAGCCGTTCGACCAGCTCCGCTTCGCCGAGCAGCAGCCCGGCCTGCGGACCGCCGAGCAGCTTGTCTCCGCTGGCGGTCACCAGCGCCGCCCCGGCGCGCAGCGTGGTGGCGGCGTCCGGTTCCCGGGGGAGCAACGGGTGCGGGGCGAGCAGGCCGGAACCGATGTCCACCACCACCGGGGGCCCGAGCGCCGCCAGCTCCGCCACATCCGCCGCCGCGGTGAAACCGCTGATATGGAAATTGGAGGCGTGAACCTTGAGCAGGAAGGCGGTGTCGGGGCCGATGGCCTCGGCGTAGTCACGCACATGCGTGCGGTTGGTGGTGCCGACCTCGCGCAGCCGCGCACCGGTGGAAGCCAGCAGCTCCGGAATGCGGAACCCGTCGCCGATCTCGACCAGCTCGCCCCGGCTGATGACGATCTCCAGTCCGGGGGCCATCACCAGGGCGCACAGGAGCAGCGCGGCCGCGTTGTTGTTCACCACGTGCACCGCTCCGGCGTCGGGCACGGCCTCGGCCAGCGCGGCGAGCGCCCCGCGTCCGCGGCGGGCCCGGCGTCCTTCCGCGAGGTCGAACTCGACGTCCGTGCATCCGGCTGCGGCCGTCACGGCATCCCGGGCCGCGTGCGACAGCGGCGCGCGGCCGAGGTTGGTGTGCACCAGCACGCCCGTGGCGTTGATCACCGGTCGCAGCCCGGAGGCCCGCTCGGGCAGGTGGCCGACCGCCGCGTCCACCACGTCCTCGGGAGCGATCTCGCCGGTCCTCGCGCGGCGCTGCGCCTCGGCGACGGCCGCTTTCACCAGAGGGCGCCCCAGCGTCCGTACGGCGGCGGCGATGCGCGGCTCGGCCAGCACGGAGTCGGTGCCGGGGATGAGCCGGCGGGGATCGCTCATGGCACCCCTCTGCTCGCAGCGGCCCCCCTGCGGGGTCGGCGGAGGCGGACGGGAATCGAACCCGCCAACGGCAGCTCCTGCCGTTCAACGGTTTTGAAGACCGGGCCGGTCACCAGGCCGGATACGCCTCCCCAGACCACACGGCCATCTTCGCAAAGGTCTTATATGGCCGCTAATGGGATGCATGCGCAACCATGGTCGATGTGACCTCACTGACGTCGCCCCGTGAAACCGTCCGCCTTACCCAGTACGCGCACGGCGGCGGATGCGCCTGCAAGATCCCGCCGGGTGAGCTGGAGGAAGTGCTGCGGGGCCTGGGGGCCGCCGTCCCGGTCCGCGACCCCGTGGGCGAACTGCTGGTCGGGCTGGACGACGGCGACGACGCCTCCGTGGTGCGACTACCGAACGGCACGGCGGTGCTGGCGACCACCGACTTCTTCACGCCCGTGGTCGACGACGCCTATGACTGGGGCCGGATCGCCGCGGCGAACGCGCTGTCGGACGTGTACGCCACGGGTGGCCGTCCGCTGCTCGCCGTGAACCTGCTGGCCTGGCCGCGGGGTGTGCTCCCCCTCGAACTGGCCAGCGAGGTGCTGCGCGGCGGCCTGGACACGGCCGCGGCCGCCGGCTGCCACGTCGCCGGCGGCCACAGCGTGGACGACCCCGAGCCCAAGTACGGCATGGCCGTCACCGGTCTGGTCGACCCGGACCGTCTGCTGCGCAGTGACGCCGGCACGCCGGGTGTCCCACTGTCGCTGACCAAGCCGCTCGGCATCGGTGTGCTGAACAGCAGGCACAAGGCCACGGGCGAGGTGTTCCCGCAGGCGGTCGAGGCCATGACGCGGCTCAACCGGGAGGCGGCCGAAGCGGCGGTGGCCGCCGGGCTGACCTGCGCGACGGACGTCACCGGGTTCGGGCTGCTCGGGCACGCCTACAAGCTCGCTCGGGCGAGCGGAGTCACGGCGGTGATCGACGCCGCCGCCGTGCCCTACCTCGACGGCGCCCGGCAGGCACTGCGCGAGGGATATGTCAGCGGGGGCACCCGGCGCAATCTGGAGTGGGTCCGCCCGCACACTGACCTGTCGGCGGTGAGCGAGGACGAGGCGCTGCTCCTGGCCGACGCACAGACCTCCGGCGGACTGCTGGTGGCCGGTGAGATCCCCGGCACGCCCGTCGTGGGCGAGCTGCTGCCGCGCGGCGACCACGTCCTGGTGATCCGCTGAGCCGGCCTTCGAGCCGGCGGACGGCCCACCTCCCAGCTCCACCTCGCCGACTACGACATCCTGACCGTCGGGGGCCGTCGGGACGTTCTGGCGGCGATGAACCCGGCCGCGCCGAGGCCGATCTGCCCGAAGTGCCGCCGGGCGGGACGGTCTGGCACAGGTTGCAGGGACCGTCCAGAGGCGTCCAGCCACTCCACTTCGTTGTCGGGGCGAGTCCGGCGTAGGAGGCGAGGTGGGCGGCGTTGGGGAAGCTGGTGCCGTCGCCGACGGTGACCAGCAGGACTGCGGCGGTCCTGACCGCGACCCCCGGCATCGAGGTCAGGACCTTGGAAAGAGGGTGCTCCTCCAGCAGAGCGTCCAGAAGCCGACTTGGACGGTCACCGGTTCGCACAGCACAGCACCGGCGTCGCCGGATCCGACCACGGTGACCGCCTCGGGGCTGATGAAGACGATGCACCTCGCCCATGTCGAGGGCTTCACGGTTCGGGAAGATCGCCGACATCATGCAGATCCCCGTCGGCACGGTGCCGTCCCGGCTGCACCGGGGACGCACGCAGGTGCGCTCGATGCTGGCGAGTTGCGCCCCTGAGAACGGGCTCATCCTTCTGGGAAAGGCGCGAGGCGCAGAACGGAAAGACGCGGCTATGCCCTGCGGATGCCCTCAGGCGCTCGGGGCCCCGCTGTGAGACTAGCGCCTGGAAACCGGCTCTGACCTCAGTGAATGGAACGCGTTCCGCGCACAAAGATGCGTCAGCTCGTCGTTGACCGGCGATCCGCGGCAGGGCCAGGGTGGTGGAGCCGGATCGGATTCCGATCTCCCGTTTCCGGTCACCGGACCGCGTGCAGGAGGCCGTGATGCTCCAGACAGAAACCCGTGAAAACGCCCAGCTCGCGGAAGACCCCGAAGCGTCTGTCGTCGGCGCGGCACCAGTAGGCACACCGAGGCTGCCGGCACTCAGTCGGGAACTCTTCTTCCAGCGCTGTCTCTGGTGCGGCACCCCGGCCTATCGACGCGCGTTCTGCCGTGCTTGCGGGTCCATGGCATTCAGCCGGGAACGCAGTGCGGGCGTTGGAGTCGTGGTGCGCCGCAGCGGCCAGACCCACCACACCACGTGGTTCGTCGCGATGGACGAGGGGTTCAACCTGCTCTGCCGGACGACCGGGACGGCACCGGTCGTCGTGGCGGTGGGCGCACGGGTGACTGTCGTACGGGCTGTCGCTCCCCACGGCCAGGGCCTTCCCGTCGTCGAACTCACTCATCCGGCACCGGCTTCGCAGCAGTGGTGGTGAGGGGAGCCGGATCCGGGCGGGACCCCGGTCGGGGCGGGACGATCAGAGAGGAGGGTGCGTGAGCACCCAGCACAACATGCCGGACGGACGGGCCGGTGTTCCCGAGGGATCAAGGCGGGGCGCGCTGGAGGGCCTGCGCATCGCCGACTTCTCCCGGGTTCTCGCCGGGCCCTACGCCACCATGCTCCTCGCCGACCTCGGCGCCGACGTGGTGAAGGTCGAGCGGCCTGGCATCGGGGACGACACGCGGGCCTGGCACCCGCCGGCGGATCATGACGGCACGTCGACCTACTTCCTGGGCGTCAACCGCAACAAGACGTCGATCGTGCTCGACCTGAACACGGACGCCGGCCGCGCACAGGCACGCGCCCTGGTCGCCGAGTCCGACGTGCTGGTGGAGAACTTCCGGCCCGGCACGATGGAGCGGCTGGGCCTCGGTCACAAGGAGCTCCGTTCACAGCACCCGGAGCTGGTCTACTGCTCGATCAGTGGCTTCGGCAGCGGTGCGGGCGCGGCGATCCCCGGGTACGACCTGCTCGTGCAGGCTGTCGGCGGCCTGATGAGCGTCACCGGGGAGACGCACGGGGAGCCGGTGAAGGCCGGCGTGGCCCTCGTCGATGTGATCACCGGACTGCACGCCTCGCTCGGCATCCTCGCGGCCCTCCGGCACCGGGACGCCACCGGCGAGGGGCAACTCGTGGAGGTGAACCTGCTCGCCTCACTGCTGTCGGCGATGGTCAACCAGGCGTCGGCATACGCCGTCGCCGGAGTGGTGCCGGGCCGCATGGGCAACGCGCACCCGAGCATCGCCCCGTACGAGACCCTCCCCACCGCCGACCGTCCGCTCGCCCTCGCGGTGGGCAACGACCGCCAGTTCGCGGCGCTCGCCGAGGCTGTCGGGGATCCCGGTCTCGCTCTCGACGACCGCTTCCGCACCAACGCCGACCGAGTCTCCCACCGCGTCGAACTCCGGGACATCCTGACCAAGCGGCTCGGTGCCGCAGGCGCCGACCACTGGTCGACCGTCCTGCTGGCCGCCGGAGTGCCCGCCGGGCCGGTCAACACCCTGGACGACGCCTTCGCCTTCGCCCACAAGCTCGGCCTGCCCGGCATCGTCGACATCCCCGCCGCACCCGTCGACGGGGAAGAAGGCAGGCCCGCCCGGCAGGTCGCCCATCCCATCTCACTGAGCGGGACACCCGCGCAGTACCGCCTGCCCCCACCCGGCCTGGGTCAGCACACAGCGGAGATCCTCCACGGCCCGTCCGACCGTCCCTCGGTGTGACCCGGGGCGCCACTCCGACCCGTTCGCAGCTCCGGCACCGCGACCGAACCGACCACCCGACTTCCCACCCCTGACGACAAGGAGCCCACACGATGAGCGGCATGCCCCTGAAGGACCCTCTCGACCTGCTCGACATCGACTCCGTCCTCACCGACGAGGAGCGCGAGATCCAGGCCACCGTAGCCAGGTTCCTTGCCGACCGGGTGCGCCCGCACATCGGCGAGTGGTTCGAGAACGCGCACTTTGCCCGCGAACTCGCCCCGGAACTTGGCAAGTTGGGTGTGCTCGGTATGCACCTTGAAGGGTATGGCTGTGCTGGGACGAACGCGGTCAGCTACGGCCTGGCCTGTCTGGAGCTGGAGGCGGCGGACTCCGGTTTCCGCAGCTTCGTCTCCGTGCAGGGTTCGCTGTCGATGTTCTCCATCTGGAAGTGGGGCTCGGAGGAGCAGAAGCAGGAGTGGTTGCCCCGGCTGGCCGCCGGTGAGGCGATCGGCTGCTTCGGCCTGACCGAGCCCGACTTCGGCAGCAACCCGTCCGGCATGCGTACCAGGGCCGTCCGTGACGGCGACGACTGGATCCTGAACGGTTCCAAGATGTGGATCACCAACGGTGGCATCGCCGATGTGGCCACCGTCTGGGCGCAGACCGAGGACGGCATCCGCGGCTTCCTCGTGCCGCGCGGAACCGCCGGTTTCACCACCCAGGACATCAAGCAGAAGATGTCGCTGCGCGCCTCGATCACCTCGGAGCTGTACTTCGACGACGTACGGTTGCCGGACTCGGCGCGGCTGCCGCTCGCGGAGGGCCTGCGGGGACCGTTGTCCTGCCTGAACGAGGCCCGCTTCGGTATTCTGTTCGGCGCGGTCGGCGCGGCCCGCGATTCCATCCAGGCGGCCATCGACTACGCCGACACCCGCGTGCAGTTCGACAGGCCGATCAGCGCTTTCCAGCTCACCCAGAAGAAGCTCGCCGACATGACCGTGTCTCTGGGCGGCGCCGCACTCCTCGCCGTGCACCTGGGCCGCCTGAAGGACCAGCACCGCATCCGGCCCGAGCAGATCAGCGTGGGCAAGCTCAACAACGTCCGGGAAGCCATCGCCATCGCGCGGGAGTGCCGTACCGTGCTGGGCGCCAACGGCATCTCCCTGGAGTACTCGCCGCTGCGCCACGCCAACAACCTGGAGTCCGTCCTCACCTACGAAGGCACCGGCGAGATGCACACCCTGGTCGTCGGTCAGGCGATCACCGGCTACCCGGCGTTCCGCTGACCACCGAGGACCGAAGGGAGACGACCGTGAACATCGTCGTACTCGTCAAGCAGGTTCCGGACACCGCTGCCGAGCGCACCCTGTCCGAGGCCGACCACACCCTCGACCGCGAGAACGCCGATCTCGTCCTGGACGAGATCAACGAGCGGGCCGCAGAGGAGGCCCTGACGCTGAAGGAGGCGGTGGGCGCCGAGGTCACCGTCGTGTCCATGGGACCCGACTCCGCACTCGATGCCATCCGCAAGGTCCTGGCGATGGGCGCCGATCGCGGCATCCACATCTGCGACGACAGGCTCCACGGCGCCGACGTCGTGACCACGGCGAAGGTGCTGGCAGCCGCCGTGCGGACGGTGGCGGACGTCGACCTGGTACTCGCGGGCAACGCGACGACCGACGGACAGGCGAGCGCGGTCCCGGCCGTCGTCGCGGACCTGCTCGGCCTGCCGCAGCTGACGCATGCCCGGGAGCTGACCGTGGACGCTGGGCGGGTGCGCGTGGAGCGCGAGACCGAGAACGGCGAGGCGACACTCGACGCACCCCTGCCCGCGCTGGTCAGCGTCACCGAGAAGATCAACGAACCCCGCTACCCCTCGTTCAAGGGGATCATGGCCGCCAAGAAGAAGCCGGTGGAGACGGTCGACCTCGACGACCTGTTCCCGGACGCGGACGCGGACGCGGACGAGGCCGGGTTCCGGGTGACCCGCACTGGTGTCGTGGAGGCCGTACCGCGTCCGGCGCGGGCGACCGGAACCCGTGTCACGGACGACGGCTCGGCCGGTCGGCAGCTCGTCGCATACCTGATCGCCCAGAAGCTCGTCTGAACCGCCCCTCCCCAGCAGTACGACCAGAAGCAGGCACCCATGCCCGATGTCCTCGTCCTCGTCGACCACGACGGGGAACGCGTCCACAAGTGCACGTACGAACTCCTCACCGCCGCCCGGCGATTGGGCGATCCAGCCGCAGTCGTGGTGGGAACGCCCGGCACTGCGGCACGACTCGAGGAGCCCCTCGCCCGCCATGGCGCCACGAGCGTCTACGCGGCTGAATCCACCGAAGCGGACGAGTTTCTCGCCACGCCGGCCGTTGACGCCCTGGAACTCGCCGTCCGGGAGGTCTCCCCGGCCGCCGTTCTCGTCTCCGCGACGACGGACGGCAAGGAGGTGGCCGGGCGGCTCGCCGCGCGGCTGGACGGCGGGCTGCTGATCGACGCGGTCGACGTGGACTCGTGCGGGGTGGCCACGCAGGTCGTCTTCGGTGGGTCGTACACCGTGCGCTCACAGGTCACCCACGGACTGCCGGTGATCACCCTGCGGCCGGGTTCCTTCGAGCCGGAGGAGCGTCCCGTGGAGGCGCGGGCGCGGCAACTCGCCCTCCCGCCGGTCGACCGTGTGGCATCCGCCCGCGTGACCGCCCGGCGCGCCGCGCTCGCGGGTGACCGTCCCGAGCTCACCGAGGCGACCGTCGTCGTCTCCGGCGGGCGGGGTGTCGGAGGGGCGGACGGCTTCAAGGTGGTGGAGCAACTGGCCGACGCCCTGGGCGGAGCGGTGGGGGCCTCACGCGCCGCTGTCGACGCCGGCTACTACCCGCACCAGTACCAGGTGGGGCAGACCGGCAAGTCCGTCTCCCCGCAGCTGTACATCGCCCTCGGCATCTCAGGGGCCATCCAGCACCTTGCCGGGATGCAGACCTCCAAGACGATCCTCGCGGTCAACAAGGACCCCGAGGCGCCGATTCTCGGCCTCGCCGACTACGCCGTGGTGGGAGACCTGTTCGCGGTGGCCCCCCAATTGGCCCAGGAAGTGGCCGCCCGCCGCGCAGTCGGTTGAGGGGACCGACCCCGGAGCATGGGGACGGACACCACGCTGTCCGGACATCGCTCTGCCGGCCCGCCTGAGTCCCGAACCGCAGCGTACGGAGTGGCTCGACGGCGCGGACGGGCCCGCTGTGGGAGCGCGTTTCGTGGGGTACGACCACTGTCGGACGGCCGGTGAGAGGCGGACCGTCTCGTACGTCGTCGAGTTGGAGGAGCAGATCGTGGCCTTCCGGCTCGCCGAGCTCCGAACGAACATTGAGGCCACCTTGCGTGACATCAAGGCGCTTGCCGAACAAGCCGAATGAGCGCTCGGCCGGGCGCCGGCGGAGGGTTACCACGCGGGAGCTCCCGACCCCTGTCACAGGCACAGCGGAGTCGGGAGCTCCCGCGTCGGCCATTGAATCGTCAGACGGCCAGGCGCCGGAACCGGCTGCCGTGGAACACCAGTGGCGCCCGGTCGGGTTCGGCCCTCAAGGCCTGGACCTCCAGCAGGACGATCGTGGGGTCGCCTCCGGGCAGCTCGGCGTGGACCGAGCAGTCCAGCCAGAGGCCGGCACCGTGGACAAACACGCTGCCCTCCTTGGACGCCCCCCAGTCGACCCCCGCGAACCGGTCCCGGCCCTCGCCGGCCAGCGAACGGCAGACCAGGTTTCCTGTCCCTCGGCCAGGACGTTCCGTCCCAGGCGGTTCTGCTTGCGCAGCTTCGGCCAGGTCGATGAGGTGTCCTGGACGCAGACCGACACCAGAGGCGGCCGAGGCAAGACCGGAGTGAACGTACTGGCGGATCAGTGCCGCCGTGCGCAGGTGCAGCTCGGCGAACCGCTACCTGTACACGTTGCCGGCGGCACAGGGGCACACGGTCGCGGGCTGGATCCGGGAACAGCGTCTGGCCCGGTGCCGACGCGACCTCACCGATCCGGCCCCGGACCGCCTCCCCGTCGGTGCCATCGGCGGGCGCTGGGGTTTCGCGGACCCGGCCCACTTCAGCCACGCCTTCAAGTCGCCGTACGGCTTGAGCCCCCGGGAGGCGCGTGCGGGGCGTCGATGATGCCGGCCGGACTCAGCGACGAAAGACAGAGCCTGACCAGTGCCTGACGCGCTCTCAGGCCGTCTGGTAGCTGAAGAAGCCCTGCCCCGACTTACGGCCCAGCAGACCGGATTCGACCATGCGGCGCAGCAGCGGGGGAGGGGCGTACAGCGGTTCCCGGTACTCCTCGTACAGTGCCTCGCCTATTGCCGCCACGGTGTCCAGTCCGATGAGGTCGGCCAGGCGCAGCGGGCCCATGGGATGAGCGCAGCCTGCGGTCATTCCGGTGTCGATGTCCTCTGCCGTCGCCGTGCCGGAGCCGACCATGCGCACGGCTGCCAACAGGTACGGAATCAGCAGGGAGTTCACCACGAAGCCGGCACGGTCCTGGGCGACGATCGTGTCCTTGCCCAGGATCTCGCTCGCGAAGGTGCGAACGCGCAGTTCCGTCGCCTTCGAGGTGTGCAGGGAGGGGACGACCTCGACGAGTGGCATGACGGGAACGGGGTTGAAGAAGTGCAGGCCGACCACCGACTCCGGGCGTCCGGCCGCGGCGGCGAGACGGGCGATGGGGATCGAGGAGGTGTTGCTGGCCAGTACGGCGGCAGGGTCCGTGACCACTTCGCCCAGTTGCCGGAACAGCGCCGTCTTCGCCCGCTCGTCCTCGACGGCCGCCTCGATGACCAGGTCCGCCCCGCTCAGGCGGGAGAGGTCGTCGGTTACCGATATCCCGGCAAGGGCGTGTGCGCGGTCCTCGGGCGCGAGGGCACCGCGCTTCTCCGCCTTCAGCAGGGAGTCCGCCACGCCCGCCAGACCGGCCCGGGCCCTGTCCTCGGTCACGTCGCACAACGTGACGTGCAGTCCCGCCCGGGCGCACACCTCGGTGATGCCCCGGCCCATCTGGCCCGCGCCTACGACGCCCACGTGCTTGATCGCTGTCATGTGCTGCTCCGCCTGCCTCTCCGTCGGGCGGCGGTCGACCGACGCCGCCACGGTGGGTGCTGCCGTGCTGAGCGTAGGGCGGAAAACACCCTCTGACCTGCTGGAACAGTGCGTCATCCGCGTACAAACGTGCGTCGGTTCGATGCTGACCGGTGCCCTGAACGGACGGCATGCCGACAGGGCGTCAGGCTCACGCCGGACGCCTGTTGTGGCTCGGTGGCTCAGGCGGTGGCCGTGGCGGCAGCGGCCTCCCGGAGACGGCGGATCACTCCGCGCACGGCAGGTGAGGTCTCCCCCTTGCGGTAGGCGCCGACCAGCCGGGTCGTCAGCGCCACGTCCGCCAGCGGACGGTACGCCACTCCCGGGACCTGCACGCGGCGCAGCGAATCGGGGACGAGGGCCACCGCGAGACCGCCGCCCACCAGTGTCAGGGCCGCGATGTAGTCCCGCACGGGGGGAGCGCACCGCGGACTGAAGCCCCCTTGCTCCGCCACTTCGAGGATCTGGTCGCGGCAGCCGTACTCCTCATCGAAGTGCGGGGCCACGAAGTTCTCGTCGCACAGTTGGGCCGCCGGTACCGCCTCGTACGCCGCGAGTGGGGCGGCGGCCGGCAGTGCGACGACGACCTGTTCGGTGAGCAGGCAGGTGGCCGTGACGTCGGACGGGTACTCCGGTCTCCAGCGCAGGAAGCCGACGTCGATGTCCCCGCAGGCCAGCGCTTCCAGCTGGGCAGGTGTCTCCAACTCACGGACCTGCACAGTGAGTTCGGTGCCGGGGGCCGCGCAGCGGGTGAGCACGTCGGTCAGCACGCCGGAGAACGCGGCCGAGGCGACGTACGCGATCTGGGCATGTCCGAGCTCTCCTCGACCGGCACGCCGGCCCACCGCCTCGGCCCGTGCGGCCTGCGCGAGGGTCAGCCGTGCCTCTTCGAGGAAGAGCCGCCCGGCGCTGGTCAGAGCCGGGCGGGTGCGCCGTCCGCGGTCGATGAGTCGTACGCCGAGGTGTGACTCCAGCGCTCTGATCTGGGCGCTGAGCGCCGACGGTGCGAGATGCAGCCGGTCCGAGGCTCGCGCGAAGTGCAGTTCCTCCGCGACGACGACGAACGACTCCAGCCAGCGCAGTTCCACCGGTTTCTCCGTCCTGCCGGGACATCCCGCGGCGGCGTCAGGGCAGAACAGGCCCGCCGCGGGGTGAGGATGCGGGATCCGCGGTTCAGGGGATCACGACGTAGTTGCTGAATCCGCCGTCGAGGTCGGTGACGCGCCCCGAAATCGCCTCGTTGACCTCGGCCAGCGGGAAGGGCTTGGTGGTCAGGTAGGACAGGTCCAGTGCCCCGGTCGCCACCATGTCGGCGACTTCCTGGCCCTGCGCGGTGGTGAACCAGTTGGAGCCGATCAGCTGGACCTGCTCGTCCATGAGCCACTTCACGTCGACGGGCAGCCGGTCGGCCACGCCGCCGACATTGACCACCTTGCCGCCGCGGCGCACGCCCTGCATGGAGTCGAGCATCGTCTCCACCGGGGCCTTGGCGCCGAGGGCGCTGATGACGAAGTCCGCTCCCTCGCCGCCGGTGCGGGACTTGGCCCACTCGCCGGTGGAGCCCTCGCCCAGGCGCATGACTTCGATCCGGTCCGGGGCCAACTCCTTGACGCGCTTGAGGAGTTCCTCGTTGCGGCCCGTGCCGAGGACCCTGGAGACGCCGGAGGCCAGGGCGAGGAGGGTGGAGGCGACGCCGAGTGTGCCCGTGATCCCGTCGATGAGCGCGACCTGTCCGGGGCCGGCCGTGGCGTGCTTGAGGGCGCCGTAGGCGGTGCCGATGTAGCCGAGTTTGCCCGCCTGCTCGAACGTCATGTTGTCGGGGATGTTGACGATCGAGTACTGCGGCGCCGTCATGTACTCGGCGAAGCCGCCGTAGGGGTAGAGGTCGAAGATCCGCTGGCCGTCGCGCGAGGTGCTGAAGTAGCCGTTCAGAGTGAAGTAGCGGCACCGGCTGAGCTCGCCCCCGCGGCAGACCTGACAGCTCCCGCAGGACCGCAGTGGGCTCACATAGACCCGGTCGCCGGGCTTGGTGTTGAGCACCGCTTCGCCGACCGCCTCGACCACGCCCGCGGGGTCCAGCCCGAAGATCGCGGGGAGCTTGGGTAGCGGCTGGTGCGGATACCAGGTGGGCCAGTTGTTGATGACGTTCGCCATGTTCGGCACGATTCCGCATGCCTTGACCCGCACCAGCACATCGGTCGGCCGCGGGACCGGCACGTCGATCGTGTCCACCGACATCGGCTCACCGAGCGTGTGCAGTCGGGCAGCGAGCATTTTCGCCATTGAAATACTCCTGAATTGAAAGGCCGTACGGTGCCGAAAGCTACGGATTCGGGAAAGGATTCGGGTAGTCGTCCTCGAGGTCGATGTCCAGCAGACCCATGATGCGGACGCCGGAGTTGTACCAGGCGATGGACAACGACAGTTCGACCATCTGCCGGTCCGTCAGGTGCTCGGCGGCGGCACGCCACGTCTCCGCCGAGACGTCGACCTGGAGCGTGGACTCCCTCGCGAGGCGCATGACCGCCTTCTCCATCTCGTCGAACAGGTCGGCCGACTCGAAGTCGGCCACCGCCGCGAGCTGTTCCTCGGTGAGCCCGGCCTTGAGCCCGTGCGACTGGTGGTGTGCGACCTCGTACGCGGACCGGGTGGCGTGACCCACGGTCAGGATCGCCAGCTCGCGCAACCTGGGGCTGAGGTCGGCGGCCCGCAGCGAGTTGGCGTAGGTCAGGAATGCGTCCAGCTGGGTGGGCGCGTTGGTGAGGGCGAGGAAGATGTTCGCCGTCGGTACCTTGCGTTCGGTCTCCAGCCGGTCATAGAGCGGCTTCAGCGACTCGTCCGCGTCCTCGCGGCGCAGGTAGGGAACTCGTGCCATGACGTCTCCTTGGGGCGGGGCGGACGGAAGGTTCAGGGGAGGGGCTGCTCGAGCAGGAACCGCTCCAGCGACATCGGCTTCGGCGGCTCGGCCGGCGGGATCCGCGGTACGCCGACGAAGGGCGACGCCTCGAAGTACCACTTCTCCAGGGCCGGCAGGCCCCAGCGCGCGTTGGTGCTCAGCGAGGCCGCGTCCCAGCGCACGGGCTCGATCTCGGTGTCGATCGTCTGGTAGTGGCTGTTGAAGACCTCCACCCGGTGCCCGTCGGGGTCCCGGAGGTAGGCGAAGAGCATCCCGCCCGGACCGTGCCGTCCTGGGCCCCGTTCCACGCCGTCGCCGTATCCGAGGATGCCCGCCCAGTCGCAGGCGGAGAAGATGTCGCGGCTCTCGGAGACGGTGTAGGCGAAGTGGTGCAGGGCGGGCCCGGTGTTCTCGACGATCGCGAGGTCCAGGCAGGTGCCCTTGCGGTACATGAAGGCGCCCAGCAGCTTGTCGCCGTGCTCCAGGTACTCCGAGTTGCGGAAGCCGAGCTCGCCGTAGAAGGCGGTCAGTGCGTAGGTGTCCGGCGCGAAGGTCTGGAAGTGGTCCAGACGCTGCGCGTGGGCGCCCTTGTACTGAGCGAAGTCGATGTGCAGCCTGGGCCTGGTCTCCATGTGCGCGCACAGTTCGAGCGGCGTGCCGATGGGGTCGCTGACGTGCAGGGTGCGGCCCTGGTACGGGACGTCGACCCACTCGGCGGGCAGGCCGCGCTCACGGAACCAGGCGTACGCGAGATCGAGGTCCTCGTCGAAGAACACCCGGAAGCCGATCCTCCTGCACGCGCCCGCGCCCTCTTGGTCCAGTTCCAGGACGAGGCTGTGGTGGCAGGCCTCGGCCAGGCCGCGGAGGTGGCAGGTGCGGTCGTCCTCGTCGCTGACGACGAGACCCAGCGCGTTCACGTAGAAGTTCCGGCTCTCGGCCAGGTCGGCGACGGTGAGCCGGACATGACTGGCGCGGGTGATGTTGAAACTCGGGCGCAGATTGACGGGTGGCAGCATGCTGGTCTCCGTGCTCCGATCGGCTCTGTATTTCGGTGACTGTAATACTTCGAGACGGTTTTACGACTTGGTCGTCCAAGGCCCGGATTCGGGGAATGCGAAGGCGGACCATCCGCTGAATTCCGCGGATTCACCGAGGGACTCCTCGATGCGCAGAACCTCGTTCCACTTGGCCATCCGCTCGGAGCGGGTGAACGAGCCCACCTTGAGCTGACCGGCGTCCCAGCCGACGCTCAGATGGGCGATGGTGATGTCCTCGGTCTCACCGGACCGGGCGGAGACGATGGTGCCGAAGCCGGCGTCCTTGCCGGCGCGCAGGGCCTGGAACGCCTCCGTGACGGTGCCGGCCTGGTTCGGCTTGACGAGGACGGCGTTCGCCGCCCCGCCGGTGGCCGCCGCCTCCACCCGCTTGGCGTTCGTGACCAGGTAGTCGTCGCCGATCACCTGGCAGCGGTGGCCGTAACGCCGGGTGAACTCCACCATGCCGTCGGTGTCGTCCTCGCCCACCGGGTCCTCGACGGACAGGATCGGATACCGCTGGATCCAGTCGCCCAGCATGTCGATCAGCGCCGCGGTGTCCAGCGTGCGGTCGTCCAGGGCCAGGGTGTACCGTCCGCCGCTGCCGAACTGCGAGGCGGCGACGTCCAGCGAGATGCCGACCTGGGTCGAGGGTGCGAAGCCCGCCGCCTCGATGGCCCGGGTCAGTGTCTCCAGCGCCTCCTCGTTGGAGTCGAACGCGGGCCAGAAGCCGCCTTCGTCGGCCACACCCTGGGCCTTGCCCGCCTTGCGCATGAGGCTTCCGGCCGCCCGGTAGATCTCCGCTGTCCAGTCCAGCGCCTCGGAGAAGCTGCCGGCCGCAGGGCACATCACCATGAAGTCCTGGACGTCGACGCGACGGTCCGCATGGGCACCGCCGCCGAAGATCTGGATCTCCGGCAGGGGGATACGGACCGGCCGTCCGCCTGCCAGGTGCTGCCACAGCGGTACGCCCGCAGACGCGGCGGCGGCGTGCAGGACCGCCATGGACGTGGCCACGATCGCGTTGCCGCCGAGACGGCTGCGGTCGGGGGTGCCGTCGAGGTCCACCAGGAGCCGGTCGACGGCCTCCTGGTCGGTCGCGTCGCGATTCAGGAGGGCGGGCGCGATCTCATGGTTCACCGAACCGACCGCGCGATGGACGTCGAGTCCGCCGAAGCGGCTGCCGCCGTCGCGCAGGTCGAGCGCCTCGCCCTGGCCCGTCGACGCGCCCGCCGGTGCGATGGCCCGGCCGATCGCGCCGTCCGCGAGATGGACCTCGGCCTCCACGGTCGGTCGCCCGCGTGAGTCCCACACCCTGCGGCCGTGGAGCTTGGCGATCCGCGCGTCTGTCATGGCGGTGCAACCTTTCGGAGTTCGGACGTCGGGGCGCCGAGCGGTGCCTGCGCCTGTCATCGGGGGAGGGCGTCCCCGCAGCCGGAGACGTACGACTCCGCGCCCACGAACTGGCGAGGTCGAAGGCCGGAGCCGGCGTCCGAAGGGGTGCGGCGCCCTGGGCGCGAGTGACAAGGGGGAGGACGAGGGATGCTCATCCGCTGCGGCCCTCAACGTGCTAACGATAGCGCAATCGTGCGAAGTGTCGGTGGTTCTGTCAAGGGGTGACAGGTGTTCCGGTCCGGTTTCTGCTGCTGGTTTCCGTCACTCTTGGTCCATCGGCACGTGAATGCTATCGTTTGCACAATCCGTTCGCGCGACCCGTTGCGCTGCGGCAAGAGCTCCGGCGAGCCCGCGCTGCCCTGAACCGACGGACAGCACAGGCAGCGCGGGTTCGCCGGGCCCGATCGTGGTCGACAGGAAAGCGAGCCCGACATGACACCCGAGCCCTCTGTGGCACCGATGACCCTCACCACAGTGGTGGCCAGCACGCGTCCCGGACGCGTGGGCAGGTCCGTCGCGGATTGGTTCACCGCCCGGGTCGCGGAGTGCGAGCAGTTCGAGTCGCACCTGGTCGACCTGCACGAACTCGCTCTGCCGTTCTTCGACGAGCCGCATCCGCCCGCTCTGCAGCAGTACACGAAGAGCCACACCCGCGCATGGAGCCGGATCGTCGACGCCTCGGACGCGTTCGTGTTCGTCACCCCGGAATACAACGGAGGCTTCCCGGCTCCCCTGAAGAACGCGTGGGACTTCCTCGTCGTGGAGTGGCAGCACAAGCCTGCCGCGTTCGTGAGCTACGGAGGTGTCTCGGCGGGCACCCGGGCGGTGCAGATGGCCAAGCAGGTCGTGGCGAATCTGCGGATGCTGCCGATCGGCCCGACTGTGAGCATTCCGTTCGTCAATGAACGCGTCGAGGACGGTGCGTTCCGGCCGGGCAAGATCCATGAGGCCGCCGCCGAGCAGATGCTCGACGAGCTCGTGCGCACCGCTGCCGTCATGCGCCGGCTGCGCAGTGGAACGTACTGACCCGGCAGCGAGGACGTGAAGGCGCCCGGAGCGCATTGCTCCGGGCGCCTTTCGTCGTGGTGGCCGAGGTTCCCATGGCGGGCGCGGACCGCCCGTGACTCAGGCGGGCCGCCCATGACTCAGACGGGCCGCCCATGACTCAGACGGGCCTGGACGGAGCCTTTCCGCCAGGGGGCGCCGTACTGCCGCGCACGACCAGCGACCCGGGGGAGAGTGACGTGTACGGGCCGTCGTTGCTCGGCTTGGTCTTGAGGCGACGCATCATCCACAGCGCGCAGCCGGTGGCCATCTCCTGGATGGGCAGGCCGACCGTGGTGAGTCCAGGGCCCCACCAGGAGAACCCGGGCTCGTCCCCGAACCCGACCACGGACAGCTCCTGGGGCACCTTCACACCCTGCTGGGACAGCTCCTCCAGGACGCCGAGGGTGAGCTGGATCGATCCCAGCACGAGCGCGGTGGGCACATCCCGCCCCGTCAGTAGCCTGCGCACCGTATCGCGGCCGTGGTCGACCGACGACGGCGGTCCCAGCTCCGCGCGCCCGGCATCGTCCGGCAGGCCACCTTCGTGCAGGGCGCTGCGGAAGCCGCGCAGACGCTCGGCGCCCGTGGGCAGCTCTTCGGGGCCGCCGAGGTAGGCGATGCGGGTGTGGCCCTGCGCCACCAGGTGGGCCGTGGCCTGACGCAGCGCCTCGTGGTCGTCCACGCCGAACCACTGCGAACCGAGCGACGGGTGGCGGCGCAGCAGCTGCAAGTGCGGCATGGCGCGCAGGAGTCTGACGGACTCGGTGTGCGGGCGGGCGGTGGGCACGATGATGACGCCGGCCACGCGGTTGGCGGACAGTTCCCGCAGGTGGCGGAGTTCCGCCGTCCGGTCGTCGTCGGTCTCCGAGAGCATCAGCTGGAAGCCCTCGGCCTCCATGTTCTTGGACAGCTCGTGCGCGATGGTCGAGTAGAAGCTGTTGCGGATGTCCGGGATCACCAGCGCGACCACGTTGCTGGAGGCTCCGCGCATCATCCGGGCCGCCCGGTTGCCGACGTACCCCATCTCGGAAGCGGCCTGTCTGACGCGGAACTTGGTCTCCTCGCTGATACGTGGATCGTCGGCGAGCGCCCGTCCCACCGTCGACACGGAGACTCCGAGGCGCTCGGCGATGTCCCTGGTCGTGATCACGTAAGGAATCCCCTCGACTGACTGGTCCCGTGCCGTCACATTCCGTGTGCCAACGATAGCACCGCCGTTGCGCTCCGTGGTCGGGCGGGATGGAGGGCGCCGGGTTGACCTCTGTCTTTGTGCTAACGTTAGCATTGCTGAATGGGCCGTGCAGCCGCCCGCGGCTGCCTAGTTGCGGAGGTTTCCGTGCGGATCGTCAGGTATGCCATCGGCGGGGTGCGTCACTACGGGGAACTCGAATCCGGTGACGCGAGGATCGCGAGATTCGAGGGTGATCCCTTCACCGGGTTGTCCCCTACGGGGCACATCGACCAGGTGGACGACGTCGTCATTCTCCCGCCGGTCGAGCAACCCCGGATATTCGGGTTCGCCTACAACTACGCCTCACATGTCGATGAGACCGACCGTGAGATTCCCGAAGTTCCGGTGTGCTTCATGAAGCCGAGCACGGCGGTTGTGGGGCCGGGGGATGCCATCGTCTATCCGGCGGACGGTGAACTGATCCATTTCGAAGGCGAGTTGGTCGCCGTCATCGGAAAGAAAGCCCGCCATGTGAAGCCCTCGGAGGCCCATGAGTACATCCTCGGCTATACGTGCGGCAATGACGTCAGTGACCGCGTCGTCCAGCGCAAGGAAAGCACTTACGGAACGCTCCTGATCGGGAAGGGCCAGGACACCTTCGCTCCCGTCGGGCCGGTCATCGCGACCGAGCTCGACCCTTCGGGGCTGTCCCTGACGACCCGTGTGAACGGCACGGTCATGCAGTCGGCGAGCACGGCGGACCTGCTGCTCCCGGCTCCGGACCTCGTCAGCTACCTCAGCCGCCATCTGACGCTGCTGCCCGGAGACATGATCATGACCGGCACGCCTTCCGGCGTCGGGCCGATCCGTCCCGGGGACGAGGTAGAGGTCGAGATCGAGGGCATCGGCGTCCTGCGCAATCCTGTCGTGGCCGAGAGCCGTTGACCGGCGGACGCCCGCCGGCTTCCGCCCCAACGGGGCCTGCCCACCGCTCGGCGGTGGGCAGGCCCCTTGGCGTGTCAGTGGTGGGCCGCGTCAGCGGACCGCGTTGTTGAACACCGCGGGACGGACGAAGGTCAGGGCGGCGACGCCCACCAGCGGGAGGAACGTGACCTGGAGCAGGCCCGCCTGGCTCCAGCCGAAGGAGTCCACGAGCGCGGCGAAGAGCAGTCCCGAGAATGCCGCCGGTCCGTAGTAGCTGGTGACGAAGAGACCTGAGGCGCGTCCGATCTGCCCGGGACGGACGGCCCGCTGCATCGCGCTGTTGGTGTTGGGGTAGATGAAGCCCAGCCCGAACGCGCCCATGAGGAAGGCGAACACGCACTGCAGGCCCACTGAGGCCTGCGTCTCGTAGATGCACACGCTGATGGCGGAGACGGCCAGCAGGCTGAGGACGAGCAGGGTGCGCTGGTTGACGCGGTCGCCGAGCCAGCCGCCGAGTACGGCCGTCATGCCACCGAAGCCGAGGAAGCTCATGGCCAGTGCGGCCTGCTCGGCGGAGTAGTGCAGCGAGGTGATGAGGTACGTCGGGTAGAGGCCAAGGAAGCCGTAGATTGCCACGCCGCTGACGACGGAGTGGACGGTCAGGGCGATGGTGTTGCGGTTGTAGGCCGAGGCCGGCATGTGGTCGTAGGTCTTGGTCGATACGACGTGTTCGGTGGAGTGCTCGGTCAGACCGGACCTCACAAGGAACAGGGAGGCGGCGGCTATCAGCAGGCCGGCGGTGCCGAAGAGATAGAAGGGCGAGTGCCAGGTGCCGTGCAGGCCCATGAGGTGGACGCCGATCAGCGGGGCGATGAACACGCCGACGGAGTAGCCCACGCCGATGATGCCGAAGGCGAGACCGCGCCGGTGGGCGAAGAAGGCGCCCATCGCGGCGAAGATGGCGGCGGACTGCATGCCCTCACCGAAGCCCGAGACGACCCGGTACAGGGTCATGTCGGCGAAACCGGTGGCCAGCGGCGTGGCCATCGTGCCCACGGAGTAGATCACGATGCTGGCCAGCAACACCGTCTTTCGTCGGAAGCGGTCCAGGAAGTAGCCCGCGGGCAGGCCGGCCAGGGCCATACCGAGGGTGAAGTTGGTCGCCAGCAGCCCGCCCTGCTCCAGGGAGAACCCGTACTCCTCACGGATGTTGGGCAGCAGGGGAGGGAAGACCTGGCGGTCCATCGCATTGACCATGTAGGAGAGGATGATCAGCAGGAAGCCCGTCCCGATCATGGCCCGGGAAATGGGCGGACGGGTGCTTTCCTGATCAGTGCCGTCGCCGGGAACTGCACTGGTGTCGACTTGCGCTGCGTGAGTCATAGCGGCTCCTGAGGAGGAATGGGCCACGGCAGGCCGCGGCGGACGCATCGCCGGTACGGGTCGTACGGGCGGCGGCGAGAAGCGGTGAGACGAGAAGCAGTGGGGGGAGGAACGGGAAGACCAGAAGCGGTGAACACGGACTCGGTCGAGTCGGCGACGGTGATGCGGCCGCCGACGGGCGGAAAAGGGGCGACGGGCTGCCGCGCGGTCGCATGCCGCATGCGGAACTCAGCCGTATGTCGCCCGCCGGGACGTCCGTGGCTATGGCGTCTTCGACAGCCGGACCTCGTGCGGCCATTTACCGGGTCACACGGTCGGTGTTGCCAGAACCATGAAGGGAAGTCCGTGGCGCGTCAAGATGCGGACAACGGATTTCTTCGGAATTCCATCGTTTCCCGTGGTGGCCGGGTTCCTCGATATTGGCCGGGCCGTGCCACAAGGCGCCGGCGACCGGCTGTGCGTCACACTCTTGACGCGTCGAAGGCCGTGAGTGCTATCGTTAGCACCACGTGGCTGTGACAGAGTGATTCGACGTGCCCCGGCATCTCGTGACCCGTTCCAGGGGCGTGGCGCCCGAACCGACCACAAGTCGGCGAGCGCCGGCAGCCCACCC
Organism: Streptomyces swartbergensis; assembly: GCF_002148965.1. GTDB lineage: Bacteria > Actinomycetota > Actinomycetes > Streptomycetales > Streptomycetaceae > Streptomyces > Streptomyces swartbergensis. The sequence goes on from NZ_NGFN01000060.1 coordinate 29,072, forward strand.
GGCCCAGTGCCCCCT
>NZ_NGFN01000600.1 GCF_002148965.1 Streptomyces swartbergensis
TGGGGTGGGCGAGCTGGAGTCGTACGGGATGCCCGTCGACGTCGGCGACCGCCCCGGGCATGCCCATGGTGCCGGAGACGTCGTCGGCGGGCTTCAGCGGGAAGCGGCTGAGGATGACGGAGCCCTCGGAGCCGCCGCCCTCGACGGCCCGGCGGTGCGGGTAGTCCTGTGAGAGGTCGTCCTTCAGCCGCGCATCACACTCGTATTCGCATTCCTGTACGAAGACGACGTCCGGTTTCTCGCGGCGGACGGCGGCGACCAGGGACCCGGTGCCCTGCCCGAACTCGACGTTCGAGGTCAGTACGCGCAGGTCGGCGACCGGGCGGCCGACGGGGTCGCCGACCTTGCCGTACGGCTCGATGAACCAGGCCAGCAGGCCGAGCAGGAGCACGCCCCAGGCCGTCCCGAGCCACCACCGGGACAGCAGGGTGAGCAGCAGCGCCAGGCCGGTGGGGGCGAGCAGCCAGGGCAGGAAGGCGAGGACCTGCGGGACGGGCGTGATGCCGTCGCTGTCGGCGGTCCGGAAGCCGACGACCACGCTGACCGCGGCGAACAGCAGGGCGGCGCACCAGGCGCCGAGCCGCCGTCCGGGCGGACGGTGTTCCGGCCCGTCGGTGGCGGTCCTCTCGGCAGCGGCGGTGTCCAAGGCCCGGCCTTCCGTTCGCGGAGTGGGGTGCCCGAATCCTCCCTCGAAGGCGGGCCCGAATCCTCCCTCAAAGACGGGGTGGGGCGGCGGAAGGTTGCTGGCGGCCGGTGCCCCCGGGCCGGGAGGCGTCGACGCGGGCCAGGAATTCCCCGAGTGCCTTGTCGAACTCCTCGGGGCGTTCGAGGTTCGGCATGTGGGCCGTGCCCTCGATCACGTGCAGGGTCGCGTCCGGGAGGGCCGCGTGCATGGCCCGGGCGTCGGAGACGGGGGTGTAGGTGTCGTCGGCTCCCACGACGACCAGGGCCGGGACGGTCACGCGGGTCAGCAGGGCGGCGTAGTCGGGGCGCCGGGCGCGGGCGCGCAGGGCCGCGGCGGCGCCCTCGGGGGAGGTGGCCGTCATCATGCGGTGGACGTGCGCCTTGACCTCGGCGGGGGCGTACGGGGCGACCATCCGCTCCAGGACCTCGTCGGCGTAGCCGCGCATGCCCTCCCGCAGGAGGCGGTCCGCCATGGCGTCGCGGGTGCGGACCCCGTCCGGGGTCTCGGCCGCCGGGAAGGTGTCGGCGAGGACGAGGCCGCGGACGCGGCCGGGGAACAGGCGGTAGCAGTCCATCGCGATCTGGCCGCCCATCGACAGCCCGGCGAGGACGAAGGACTCCACCCCCAGTTCGTCGAGCAGGGTCTCGATGTCCCGGGCGAACTGCGAGAAGTCCGTGAGGGCCGGGGTCGTCGGGGAGGCGCCGTAGCCGCGCAGGTCGGGGGCGATGACGCGGCGGGCCGCGGAGAACGTGCCGAGCTGCGGGGCCCACATCGTGCGGTCGAAGGGATGGCCGTGGACGAGGACCAGGGGGACAAGGGGCTGCCGGGAGGTTACGGGGCCTTTGTCCTCGTATGCGAGGAAGGGTGCCATGGGACGACCCTAGGCAGCTCCAACTACTCAGTGCAATAAGATCTTTGCTCTCGGTGCAATGCGGGAGATCCGAAATGCAGGGGATCCAAGGGGGAGACCGATCGATGGGTGACTACCGCCGTATCGCCGACAGGATCGCCGACGACATCGCCAGCGGGCGGCTGAAGCCCGGTCAACGGCTGCCGCCGCAGCGGGCGTTCGCCCGGCGCCGGGGGATCGCCTCGTCGACGGCCGGACGGGTGTACAGCGAACTCGTACGGCGTGGGCTGGTCGTCGGCGAGGTCGGGCGCGGCACCTACGTACGGGCCACCCCGGACGGGCCGGCGGGGCGGGCGCTCGCCGAGCCCGGCCGGGCCGACGCCCCCGTCAACCTGGAGCTCAACTACCCCAGCGCGCCCGGCCAGCCCGAGCTCCTCGCCCCCGTCCTCGCGCCGCTGCTGCGCCCCGACGCGCTGGCGGAGGCGCTGCTGCCGGCCGCCGCCACCGGTACCGAGCCGGCCCGGGAGGCGGCGGCCACTCTCCTCGCCACCCCCGGCTGGCGCCCCGCCCCGGACCGGCTGCTGTTCACCGGCAACGCACGGCAGGCCATCGCCGCCGTGCTGGCCTCCCTGGTCCGGCCGGGCGGCCGGGTCGGTGTGGAGCAGCTGACGTATCCGCTGGTCAAGGAGATCGCGGCGCGGCTGGGTATCACCCTGGTGCCGCTGGCCGGTGACGCGGCCGGGCTGCTTCCGGAGGCCGTCGCCGCCGCCCACCGGACGGCGCCGCTGTCCGCGCTGTACGTACAGCCGACGCTGCACAATCCGACGTCCCTGACGACGAGCCGCGCCCGATTACTGCAACTCGCCCAGCTGATCCACGACTTGGACCTGCCCGTGGTGGAGGACCGCATCTGGTCCTTCCTGCACGAGCCCGGTGATCCGCTCGCCGCTCACGCCCCCGCGCTCACCCATGTCGTCGACGGTCTCTCCAAGCGGGTCGCGCCGGGGCTCACCGTCGGTTTCCTCGTCGTGCCGCCGCACCGGGCCGGGGCCGTGGCCGATGCCGTGCGCTCGGGCGGGTGGAGCGCGGGGGCGTGAGC
>NZ_NGFN01000601.1 GCF_002148965.1 Streptomyces swartbergensis
CCCCCGGTCCTGTCCGCCCAGGAACGCCAGTACCTCACCGGCTTCCTCGCCGGGCTCGGCTCGGGCGCCCCCGGCGTCCCGGTGCTTCCGCCCGACGCCCCCTTCAGCCCTGAGCACGCCCTGTGGGTCAACGGGGTCCTCGCCGGCATGTACTCGCGCTCGACGCCACCGGCCGCCCCCGCGAGGGAGCCGTCCGGCCGTGAGGTGGTGGTGCTGTGGGCCTCGCAGACGGGGAACGCCGAGGAGTTCGCCACCGCCACGGCCGAGCGGCTGACCGCGACCGGGCACCGTACGACCCTCGTCGGCATGGACGAGGCCGACGTCGCCGCGCTCGCCCGCACGGCGGACCTGCTGTTCATCACCAGCACCTTCGGGGACGGCGACGCGCCCGACAACGGCACCGGCCTCTGGGACACGCTCGCCGGCGAACGGGCCCCGCGGCTGGACGGGGTGCGGTACGCCGTGCTCGCCTTCGGCGACTCCTCGTACGACGACTTCTGCGGGCACGGGCGCCGGCTGGACGCGCGGCTCGACGAACTGGGCGGCGTGCGGCTGGCCCCGCGTACGGACTGCGAGCCGGACTACGAGCCCTCCGCCGGGGAGTGGCTCGACCACGTGCTCTCGGCACTGGCCGGTCCGGCCACCGCCCCCGCCGACTCCCCGGCCTCACGACCGGAACCGAAACCGAAGCCCAAGCCGAAGCCCGCCGCCGCGGTCGCCCGGCTCGTCGGCAACCGGCTGCTCAGCCGGCCGGGCGCGGGCAAGGAGGTCCGGCGGTTCACCTTCGACACCAGCGGGACGGACCTGGCGTACGAGGCCGGGGACGCGCTCGGCGTGCGGCCGGTCAACGCACCGGACCTCGTGGCGGAATGGCTGGCGGTGACCGGGCTGGACGGCGGGACGGCCGTCGAGGTGGCCGGTGCCGGCGAGATGCCGTTCGCCGAGGCGCTGGCCCGGCACCTCGACATCACGAGGATCACCCCGGACCTGCTGCGGTTCGTCGCCGAACGCGCCCGGGACAAGCACGAGTTGCGCAGGCTGCTGCGGCCCGACAACAAGGACGGGCTGGCGCAGTGGTGCTGGGGGCGGCAGGCCGTGGACGTGATCGCCGAGTACGCGGTGCGGGCGGGCGCCGAGGAGTGGGCCGGGGTGCTGCGCATGCTCCAGCCGCGGCTGTACTCCATATCGTCCAGCCCGCTGGTCGATCCGCGGCAGGTGTCCCTGACGGTGTCCGTGGTGCGGTACGAGAACCTGCACGGGCGTCAGCGCGGCGGGGTGTGCTCGCCGTTCCTCGCAGATGCCGCTGCGGACACCGAGGTGCCGGTGTTCGTGCAGCGCTCGCCGCACTTCCGGCCCCCGGCCGACGCGTCGACGCCGATGGTCATGGTCGGCCCCGGCACCGGCGTCGCGCCGTTCATCGGTTTCCTCCAGGAGCGACGGGCCCTCGGGCACAAGGCCCCCAACTGGCTGTTCTTCGGCGAGCAGCACCGCGCGACGGACTTCTACTACGAGGAGGAGCTGACGGCTCTGCTCGACGAGGGCACCCTCACCCGCCTGGACACCGCCTTCTCCCGCGACCAGCGCAACAAGGTGTACGTACAGGACCGGATGCGCGAGCACGGGCCGGAGCTGTGGCACTGGCTGCAGGACGGCGCCCGCTTCTACGTCTGCGGCGACGCCTCCCGCATGGCCAAGGACGTGGACCGGGCCCTGCGGGACGTCGCGGTGGCACACGGCGGGCTGAGCGAGGCCGAGGCCGCCGCGTACGTGAAACAACTGGCGGCGGAGAAGCGGTACGTACGGGACGTGTACTGAGCGGGCGGCGGCTCCTCGACGGTTCCTGAGCGCACGGCGGCTCCTTACTCGCCTCACACCCGTCTCTTCACCGCCGCCCGGGCCCCGCTCACCTGCGGCGATTAGCGTCCTGCGGCGTGTACTCGGCAGAAACCACGCTGGTGGTCCCCGGCCCGCGCACCCAGTCGGGGGCGGCCGGGCCGCCGTCCCCGGCCCAGTGGCACCGCGTCCTGACCCTGCTCGCCGACATCAGTCTGCTGATCGGCACCCGAGCGGTGTGGGCGACGGCGGCCAGTCACCGGCCGGCCGTGGCCGCGGTGATCTCGGCCTGCTACGCCTCGATCCTGGCGTGCGGGGTGCTGGCCCTGGTCGTCCGCCGGGAGCGGTCGCTGGCCCGGGTGGACCTGTGCGTGCTGGTGACGGGCGTGACGCTCGCCCTGTGCGCGTGGACCGTGCTGCACCACGGCTCCGACGAGGCGCTGCTCACCACCCAGGCGGCACGCCAAGTGGCCGCGGGGCACCCGGTGTACGGGCAGCCATGGCCCTGGCTGTTCGGCCACGGCGTGGCCCTCACCCCGACGGTGACCGGGGGCTACGACCTGACGTACGGTTATCCGCCGCTGGCCCCGCTGCTGGCCGTGCCGCTGCTGTGGCTGGGCCACGGCGGTGCCCCCGCGACGGCGGTGAGCACGGGCGCGCTGGTCGCCGGCACGGTCGTGCTGTGGCGGATGCTGCCGACGCCGTGGCGGTCGGCGGCGACCATGGTGTGCCTGGGCTTCGGCA
>NZ_NGFN01000602.1 GCF_002148965.1 Streptomyces swartbergensis
GACGAGCGCCGTGACCGGGCGGGAGCGGGTCAGCGACACCAGGGCGCGCCGGCCGGGCGGCGGGAAGGTGCGCAGGGCCAGGGTGACGGGGCGGGAGAGGACGACCGGCAGCGGGGCCGCCATGCCGGYCGTGAGGTGGGCGGCCATGTGCGCGGTGAACGGCGGCAGCCACGACTCCCACGGCACGGCGAACGCCGCCACCAGCAGGCCGCCGCCCAGCCAGAGCCCCGCGTCGCGCCGCGGCGGCCAGCGGTCCCCGCGGTGCCGCAGCCGGGCGGCGGCCGCCGTGTAGAGCAGGCAGCACAGGAGTACCAGGACGGGCAGGGGAGCAGGGGTGGGCGTCATCGCGTCCGCTCCCGCTCGGCGCGCCGCGCCCGGTGCCACAGGAGCAGGCCGGCCAGCAGGAACAGGACGGCGATCACGTTCCAGGTCCAGTCGTACGGGCGCGGATCGACGTCGTAGCGGATCTGGTGCAGGCGCAGCAGCTTGTGCTGGACGGTGCCGTCGTAGAGCTGGAAGCCGCCGATGCCCAGGTAGACGCCGGACCACCAGGCCGGGCGCAGCGGGCCGTCCCTGCGGCGCAGGTCGGCGTAGAGGAACAGGCCCGCCACCATCGCCAGCCAGCCGCCGGCGTGGAACAGGCCGTCGGAGACCAGTCCCACGTCGGGGGTGGATCTGTCGTAGAAGTGGTGCCAGTGGAGCAGCTGGTGGAAGACCGTCTCGTCGACGAACGCGGCGATGCCCAGTCCCGACAGCGCCCCACCGGTCAGTGAGCGGCGGTACGTCACCCGTCCTTGCCCATGGCCTTGCGGACGGCGTCCCGGGTGCGGTCGACGACGGCCGCGAGCGGGCCGAGCGCGAGGTTCTTGGCCGCGGACTCCGTGCCGGGGTGCGGGTGGGTCGGGGCCATGGCCTCGGCGGCCTTCAGGGCCGAGGCCATCGACGCCAGACGTGCCTGGTCCGCGTGGCGGCGGATGTGGTTGAACTCGTAGCGCTCCTCGGCTCGGGCGTGTGCCATCACGTCCAGGCGGAGCGAGAGGAGCTCGGGCAGGAACTTGGGATCGTCCGGGTCCATGCCGTCCAGGCGGGACAGGAGCTCCTTCGCCTCTCGCTCCTCCTTCAGCCGGTCCTCGACCACCTGATCGCCGCCCGGCACGTTCGCCCGGGTGAACGGGCGGACGACCTCCTCCTCGGCGGTCTCGTGCACGGCCAGCAGCTGGACCAGCCGGCGGAACGCCGCGCGGCGCTCGTCCCCGGTGGTCTTCTCGACTTCGTCGAAGAGGTTGCGGATATCACCGTGCTGGCGCATGAGCAGGGCTACGACATCGGCGTCCGAAGCGGCGATACCGGCCATGTCAGTCCCTCTCCCGGGAGGCCAGGTCGGGGTGGCCGCCCTCGGTCTCGACGCGGTACTCGCGGCCGAACATCTCGCGGTGCTGGGCCATCACGCGCTCGCTGGGCGGCTCTTCGCCGCCGTGGATCTGCTCCTGCATCCGCTCGAACCGCTCGTGCGCTTCCTGGACGTAGCCGGTGCCCAGGGTGGTCACGTCGATCTGGGTGTCCAGGAGGTCGCGTACGAACACCTTGTTCTGCTCGAACGTCAGGACGTTCGGCAGCTCCGGTGCGAGGATCTCCTCCGGTTCGCGGCCGTCATGACGGCGCATGAGGTCGCAGGCGATCCGCAGGTGTTCGAGCTCCATGTTCAGGTGCAGCTCCCAGATGGCTTTCACCTTCGGGTCCGGCTCCTGCTCCATGAAGGAGTGGTAGAGGTAGCACTCGTTGTACTCGTGGTTGACGAGTTGCTCCCACCAGGTCTCGCCCGGGTCGACCAGGGACTCGTAGTGGGTGACGTGCTCTTCCTCGATCAGGCCGATCTCCTGGTAGAGCTGCCGCGCGATCGGCTCCATGTACTGCGGGCCGACGTTCATGTAGAAGTTCATGGTCTGCTGCTCGGCCGACATGATGGTCAGGGCGTGCAGCTTGGACAGCGGGTTGGTGGTCGAGCGGTCGTACGGCTCGCGCACGTTGTCGTGCGGGTGGCGGTGGTGGAACTTCGTCGGCCGCCCCGGCATCACCTCGGTGAGGCCGTCGACGATCGACTCCGCCTTGCGGTGCTCGATCATCTCGTAGAGGTTGGCGTACCGGTACAGGTGGTCGAAGTCCTCCAGGACGCCGAACTCGTACGCCTGCTTCAGGTACGGGTCGGGCTCGTGGCGGGCGATCCAGCCGGTGAGGTCCACCGCGACCTGTTCGTAGGCGATGGTCGTCTCCAGGACGGAGGCGAGGCCCGGCAGCAGCCAGTTGACGGTCTTCTGCTGCTGGTGCTCGATGTAGCGGACCTCCGCGAGCTGCCGTTTGACCTCCGGGTCGGGGCAGTGGCGGGCGAACTGGTGGCTGAAGAGGATCGCCTCGACCTCGATGCCGTTCATCGTGATGATCCGGCAGCGGGTGTACGGATCGGCGTGATCGGGATCGATCGGCTCGACGTCCAGCTCCCGCCAGCTGCGCAGCTGGCGGTCCAGAGGGATGCCTTGGTGCTCGAG
>NZ_NGFN01000603.1 GCF_002148965.1 Streptomyces swartbergensis
GCACGAGTCTCCGGCAGAACGCCGGAGGGGCCCGCGAACTCGGTCCGGAGGAGCGCACCAAGGGGATGGGGGACCTCCGGTGAAGCGGCGCGAGCATCCTTGTCGAGGCTCAGGCAGCACGGGTGACACCTCCCATGAAGGGGACGTCGGCGGCACGGCACCCACCCCGCCCCGCGGCTGCGCCGGCCGCTCGGCACGTGGACGAGCCTGGGCCGAACTTCTCCGCCTCCCGGCCCTGTTCAGCGTGCCCGGCGACGCACTCGCCGGCACCGCCGCGGCCGGCGCACCGCCCAACGCCCGCACCCTGCTCGCCATCGGCTCCTCCCTCTGCCTGTACGAGGCCGGCATGGCCCTCAACGACTGGGCGGACCGCGAGGTGGACGCCGTCGAACGCCCCCACCGCCCCCTGCCCTCCGGCCGCAGCCGGCCCGCCGCCGCGCTCACGGCGGCCTGTGTCCTCACCGGAGCCGGACTGGCCCTGGCCGCCCGCGCCGGCCGCCCGGCCCTGGCCGTCGCCGCGCCCCTGGCGGCGACCGTCTGGGCGTACGACCTCACCCTGAAGCACACACCGGCCGGGCCCGTGGCCATGGGCGCGGCCCGCGGACTGGACCTGCTCCTGGGAGCCGCGGCGGGCACCGGCCGTATCCGCCGGGCACTGCCCTCCGCCGCCCTCCTCGGCACCCACACCCTGGCCGTCACGACGGTCTCCCGCCAGGAGGCCCGGGGCGGCTCACCCCTGGCTCCCCTGGCGGCACTCGCGACGACGGCCCTGCTGACCCGCCTGGTGACGCACAGCCTCGCGAGTCTTCCGGAAGGCCGCCGGGAAGCAGCCGCCCAGGTCCTGCCGGGCCCCCGGTCCGCCCGTCCAGGACGACCTGAGCCGGTTCGACGGCCTGCGGCACACCTGACGACCGTCCTCGCGGCCGCCTACGCCGCTACCACCGCCCGCCCCTACTTCCACGCCGCCCTCAATCCCTCACCTCCCCTCACCCAACGAGCAGTCGGCGCCGGCATCCGCGCCACGATCCCCCTCCAGGCCACCCTGACCGCCCGCTCCCGGGGCACGGCCACCGCCCTCCTCATCGCGGCCCTCGCCCCACTCGGAGCGAGGTTCGGGAAGAAGGTGAGCGTCACATGAGCTCCGATGCCCGAGCCTCCGGCAGCCGAGCCACGACGGCTGAGCCGGCCCCCGCTTCCCTCCGCTTCGGCTACGGCACCAACGGTCTCGCCGACCTCCGGCTCGACGACGCGCTCTCCCTTCTCGCCGACCTCGGATACGACGGCGTCGGACTGACCCTCGACCACATGCACCTGGACCCGCTCGCCCCCGACCTCGCCGCCCGCACCCGCCGGGTCGGCCATCGGCTGGACGCGCTCGGACTGGGTGTCACCGTGGAGACGGGCGCCCGTTATGTGCTCGATCCGCGCCGCAAACACGGCCCGTCCCTGCTGGACCCCGACCCCGGTGACCGGGCCCGGCGTGTCGACCTCCTCCTCCGGGCCGTACGGGTCGCGGCCGACCTCGGCGCCCACGCGGTTCACTGCTTCAGCGGGATCGTCCCGGACGGCACCGACACGGACACCGCGTGGAAGCGCCTCGCCGAGACCCTCACGCCCGTCCTGGACGCCGCCGCGTCCGCCGGCGTTCCGCTCGCCGTCGAGCCCGAACCGGGTCACCTCCTCGCCACCCTGGCCGACTTCCACCACCTCCGCCGCACCCTCGGTGATCCCGAACCTCTCGGCCTCACCCTCGACATCGGCCACTGTCAGTGCCTCGAACCCCTCCCTCCCGCCGACTGCGTGCGCGCCGCCGCCCCCTGGCTGCGTCACGTCCAGATCGAGGACATGCGACGCGGCGTCCACGAGCACCTCCCCTTCGGGGACGGGGAGATCGACTTCCCACCGGTCCTGGCGGCCCTCGCCGCCACCGGCTACCAGGGCCTGACCGTCGTCGAACTGCCTCGCCACTCCCACGCCGGCCCCCACTACGCCGAACACTCCCTCCCGTTCCTCCGCCACGCCGAGCAGACTGCGGCCACCGTCCCGCCGCGCCCTGCTCCGGCCCTCCAGCAGGCCGCGCCACCCCACGGCGCTCCCTCCACCACCCCTGAAGGGAGCAGCAACCCATGACCCACCCCCGCACCACACCAGCGGCGAGAACCGACGGCCCCGAGGACGACGCCCCAGCCCACGGGGACACCGCCGCGCGGGACGCCCAGGCCCCGGACGCCGCCGCGGCACGGGACGCCCAGGGCCYGGAGGCCGCCGCGGTACGGGACGCCCAGGGCCCGGAGGCCGCTGCGACACGGGACGTTCCAGCCCACGGGGACACCGCCGCGCGGGACGCCCAGGGCCCGGAGGCCGCCGCGGTACGGGACGCCCAGGGCCCGGAGGCCGCTGCGACACGGGACGCCCAAGCTCCCGAGGACACCGATCCCCTGGCTACGACGGAAACCCACAGCACCGACAGCACCACTGGGACCCACAGCACCCAATGCACCCAACCC
>NZ_NGFN01000604.1 GCF_002148965.1 Streptomyces swartbergensis
CCTCACCACCCGCCTCGATCCCGCCGCCCGCGCCTGGCTCGAGCACGCCCTCGACGAGGCCGCCGCCCACCCCGGCCTCCACGGGCCCATCTCCGCGTGGGAACTGCGCCTCGCCGAGGCCGGCCGGCGCTGCGGTGCCGCGTACGCCGACGCCGCACGCGTCCTCATCCTCGATGCGGCCCGTGCCGGGACCGACGCCCTGACGCGGGTGTACTTCCAGGGCACCGCCGACGAGCGCCGCGCCGTCCTGCACGCCCTGCCCCATCTCGTGTCCGGCCCCGGCGCCCTCCCGCTCGTCCAAGACGCCCTGCGCACCAACGACACCCGGCTCCTCGCCGCCGCCGTCGGCCCGTACGCCTCCCGGCACCTGGCCCCCCACGACTGGCGCCACGCCGTACTGAAGTGCCTGTTCACCGGCGTCCCCGTCGACCGCGTGGCGGACCTGCCCCGGCGTGCCCACGGCGATGGCGAACTCGCCCGCATGCTGGGCGACTACGCCGCCGAACGCACCGCCGCCGGCCGCACCGTCCCCGAGGACCTGTACCGCGTCCTGGACCTGACCGAGTCCGCCGGCCCGGCCCCCGGCACGGACCACCCCCACGGCAAGGAGTCCTGATGCGCATCTTCGACCCCCACATCCACATGACGTCCCGGACCACGGACGACTACGAGGCCATGTACGCCGCCGGCGTCCGCGCCGTCGTCGAGCCCTCCTTCTGGCTCGGCCAGCCCCGCACCTCGCCCGCCTCCTTCCTTGACTACTTCGACTCCCTCCTCGGCTGGGAGCCGTTCCGCGCCGCCCAGTACGGCATCGCCCACCACTGCACGCTGGCGCTCAACCCCAAGGAGGCGAACGACCCGCGCTGTGTGCCCGTCCTCGACGCACTGCCCCGGTATCTCGTCAAGGACAACGTCGTGGCCGTCGGCGAGATCGGCTACGACTCCATGACCCCCGCCGAGGACACCGCCCTCGCCGCCCAGCTCCAGCTCGCCGCCGACCACGGCCTGCCCGCCCTGGTGCACACCCCGCACCGCGACAAGCTCGCCGGGCTGCGCCGCACCCTCGACGTCGTCCGGGAGTCCGCACTGCCCCCGGAACGCGTCCTGGTCGACCACCTCAACGAGACCACCGTCAAGGAGGCCAAGGACAGCGGCTGCTGGCTGGGCTTCTCCGTCTATCCGGACACCAAGATGGACGAGGAACGGATGATCGCGATCCTGCGCGCCTACGGCACCGAGCAGGTCCTGGTCAACTCCGCCGCCGACTGGGGAAAGAGCGACCCCCTCAAGACCCGCAAGGTGGGCGACCTGATGCTGGCCGAAGGCTTCGGCGAGGACGAGGTCGACCGGGTGCTGTGGCGCAATCCCGTCGCCTTCTACGGACTCAGCGGCCGCCTGAACCTCGACCGCGCGGCCACGGAGGCCACCCACGAAGGCAACTCCATCCTCCGCGGTGCCCCGAAGGACGACCACGAGCCGGCCGGCGTCCCGAAGGGCGCCGAAGAGCCGGCCCGCGTCCCAGGAGACGAGGGCGAGCCGGCCGGTGCGCTCACCCCGGAGGCGTGACCCATGCGCTTCCGCCACCCCGACGGCTCCACCGTCCACCTCGCCTACTGCACCAACGTCCACCCCGCCGAAACCCTCGACGGCGTCCTCGCCCAGCTCCGTGACCACTGCGAACCCGTCCGCCGCCGCCTGGGCCGCGACCGGCTCGGCATCGGGCTGTGGCTCGCCAGGGACGCCGCCCACGCCCTCGACACCGACCCGTCCGCACTGCGCGGCCTGCGCACCGAGCTCGACCGGCGCGGCCTCGAGGTCGTCACCCTCAACGGCTTCCCGTACGAGGGCTTCGGCGCCGAAGAGGTCAAGTACCGCGTCTACAAGCCGGATTGGGCCGACCCGGAACGCCTCGACCACACCACCGCCCTGGCCCGCGTCCTCACCGGGCTCCTCCCCGACGACGTCGGCGACGGCACCATCTCCACCCTGCCCCTCGCCTGGCGCACCGCGTACGACGACGCACGCGCTAAGACCGCCCGCACCGCCCTGCGCACCCTCGCCGAACGCCTCGACGCCATCGAGGAACTGACCGGCCGCTCCATCCGCGTCGGGCTGGAACCGGAACCCGGCTGCGTCGTCGAGACCACCCGCGACGCCATCGCCCCGCTCACCGCGATCGCCCACGACCGCATCGGCATCTGTGTCGACACCTGCCACCTCGCCACCTCCTTCGAAGACCCGCACAATGCCCTGGACGCCCTCACCGAGGCCCGCGTCCCCGTCGTCAAGTCCCAGCTCTCCGCCGCCCTGCACGCCGAACACCCCGATCTGCCCGAGGTCCGCGAGGCCCTCGCCGCCTTCGCCGAACCCCGCTTCCTGCACCAGACCCGCACAGCCACCGCCGCCGGCCTGCGCGCCACCGACGACCTCGACGAGGCCCTCGCGGGCCACGCCCTGCCCGACGGCGCACCCTGGCGCGCCCACTTCCACGTCCCCCTG
>NZ_NGFN01000605.1 GCF_002148965.1 Streptomyces swartbergensis
GGGGGAGGGGGAGACGGTCCGGCCGGGTGGCCCGGACGGCTCGGGGCTGCTGCCGCCGGTGCCCTCGCCCGGCGTGGCGGCGGTGGCCGGTGGCCGGGCCGGGGACTCCGCCGCGTCGCTGCCCGAGTCACTGCCGGGCAGCCCCTGGGTCGCGGCGAGCACGGCCACCGCGACGGTGACCACGGCCAGGGTGGTCCCGGCGACCATGGTCCGTCTGCTCCACGCCGGACCTCCCGGCCGCATCGCGGCGTACGCGCCGCGCAGCCGCGGCACGGGAACCGCCCCCATGGCCGCTTCCGGGTCCTCGCTGAGCGCGCGGGTCAGCGCCTCCCGGACCACCGGACGGGTCAGCCGTTCCCGCGCGTCCTTGCGGAGCAGCCCCTGCACGACCTGCGTCAGCGGCCCGGCGCGCACCGGCGTGCGCAGCGGCAGCCGGTCCACGCCCTTCAGGGTGTTCTCCGGCCGGCCCCGGTCCCGAAAGGGCGGGCGGCCCTCGACCGTCGTGTAGAGGATCGCGCCGAGCGCCCACAGATCGGCCGCGGGCCCGATGTGCTGGTCGCGGGCCTGTTCCGGGGAGGCGAACGCGGGTGCCGTGAGCCGGGGCGCCAGGGTCGCGCCGACCAGGCCGTAGCCGGTGACGACGACCGAATGGTCCTCGCGTACGAACACCTGGCCGGGGCTGAGCTCACCGTGCGTGACGCCCTCGGCGTGCGCGGCGTCCAGCACGTCGAGCAGCGCCAGGCCGATACGGGCGGCCCGCACGTAGTTGAACGTGCCCTGCTCCGAGAGGAGTTCGCCGAGCGGGGTGCCGTCGATCCACTCGGTGACCGTCCACAGGGTGCCCGCATCCTCGATGGCGTCGACGACCGTGGCGATCCGGCCGGGGCACAGCAGCGCCATGCGCTCGGACGTGCGCAGCAGGCGGCCGGCGGTCCGGCGTTCGGTCTCGTAGGCGTCGTCCGGGAGCCCGATCTGCGTGACGAGACACGGGCGGGAGACCTCGCCGGCACCGATGTCCTCGGCGTACCAGCAGATGCGGTTGGTCTCGCGCTGGATGATCTCGAGCAGCCGGTACCGGCCGGCCACCAACTGGTGTGTGGAGACGTGCGCCCTGCCCATGGCCATCCCTCGCTGGAAACCTGGCTCTCACCTTTTCCAGAAGTACGGGGCATGGACCGTGCTGCGTTCAACCGGATCGCAACTCCGCGTTCATTCTTGTCTTTTATTCAAGAGGGGGGATCAAGTGTGCGAGAGAAAACGGCCTTTCGCGGGCTCGGGAGCGGCTCACCTCGCTCACCCCGGGCCGCCGAGGGCGTCGCCGCGGGTGCGGAGAATTCGTCTCCGCGGCCCGCGGATTCCCCAATCCCCGGCTGGCCTGCTGGTAACCGACGGTAAATGCGAAGGTGTCAACCGGCTGAACTCGACACCCCTCCGATGAATTCACCGACGGATTCTCCGAGTGCGACCGGCTCAGACGTCGCGCCGCACCAGGAAGCCGAGCAGTGACCGCAGTTCACCGAGGGCCCTCGCCTCCAGCGGCACCCCGGCGAGCGCCGTCTCGACGGCGGCTAGGTGACGCCGGGCCTCCGCCATGGCCGCCGCACGGGCGCCCGCCCGCTCGATCAGCTCCGCCGCCGCACCGGGATCGTCGCCTGCCTCCAGGAGCGCGGCGAGCCGGTCGCGGCGCGCGGAGCCGAGCGCGACCAGCACCGGGAACGTCTTCTTCCGCTCCCGCAGATCACCGTGGACCGGCTTGCCGGTGACCTGCGGATCGCCCCAGATGCCCAGCACGTCGTCGACGATCTGGAAAGCGATCCCGAGGTGCCGGCCCACCCGGTCGAGCGCGGCGGCCGTCTCGGGGGCGGCACCGCCGAGCACGGCACCCAGCGCGGCCGCGCAGCCCAGCAGCGAGCCCGTCTTGTGCTCCGCCATCGCCCGGTACTCGTCCGGCCGGACCCGCTCCGGTCCCGTCCAGGGGCGCTCGGCGAACAGCAGATCGTCCGCCTGCCCGCGCACCAGGTCGCCCAGTGCGACGGACAGGGTCCGCACGGCCGCGGCGCCGCCCGGCTGCGCGGCGAGCGTCTCGACGGCCAGTGCGAACAGGGCGTCGCCCGCGAGGACCGCGGGGCCCGTGCCGTAGGCCTTCCACACGGCCGGGCGACGGCGCCGGTCCGCGTCGCCGTCCATGATGTCGTCGTGCAGCAGGGAGAAGGCGTGCACCAGCTCGACCGCGACGGCCGCGGCCACTCCGTCCCGCCCGGACGCACCGGCCGCCTCGGCGCCGAGCACCGCGAGCGCCTGCCGTACGCCCTTGCCGCCCGAGGCGACGGCCGGGGCACCGCCCACCTCACACCAGCCGAAGGAGTACGCGGCCATCTCACCGACCCAGGGGTGCAGTCGCCCGACGGCTTCCGCGAGGGCGGGGCGTACGAGGGCGCGGCAGCGGTGGAGGATTTGCTGTGGGGCGGCAAGGGGGGCGGGTGCGGCCAGGG
>NZ_NGFN01000606.1 GCF_002148965.1 Streptomyces swartbergensis
GGGGGAGGCAGCGGTGGTGGAGCGGGTGGCAGCGGCGGTGGCAGCGGTGGTGGAGCGGGTGGCAGCGGCGGTGGAGCGGGTGGCAGCGGTGGTGGCGGTTCAACGCCACAGATCAGCCGGGTAGCCTTGCACTCGTGCCCCGTCTGTCTGAAGTCATCGCCGCGCTGGAGAACCTGTGGCCCGCAGAGCGGGCCGAGTCCTGGGACGCGGTCGGCACCGTCGTGGGCGACCCGGACCAGGAGGTCACGCGCGTCCTGATCGCCGTCGACCCGGTCCAGGAGATCGTCGACGAGGCGGTGAAGCTGGGCGCCGACCTGCTCGTCACCCACCACCCGCTCTATCTGCGCGGCACGACGACGGTCGCGGCGACGCACTTCAAGGGCCGTGTCGTCCACACCCTCATCAAGAACGACATCGCGCTGCACGTCGCCCACACCAACGCCGACACCGCCGACCCCGGCGTCTCCGACGCCCTCGCGGGCGCCCTGGACCTGCGGGTCACCGGGCCGCTCGTGCCGGACGCCGGCGACCCCGAGGGCCGCCGGGGACTGGGCCGCGTCTGCGCCCTCGACCACCCACTGACCGTCCGCGAGTTCGCCGCCCGTGCCGCCGAGCGGCTGCCCGCCACCGCGCAGGGCATCCGCGTCGCCGGCGACCCCGAGGCGCTCGTGCGCACGGTCGCCGTCAGCGGCGGTTCCGGCGACAGCCTCTTCGACCACGTACGCGCGGCGGGCGTCGACGCCTTCCTCACGGCGGACCTGCGCCACCACCCCGTCTCCGAGGCCCGCGCCCACAGCCCCCTCGCGCTGCTCGACGCGGCGCACTGGGCCACCGAGTGGCCCTGGTGCGAGCTGGCCGCGAGCCAGCTCGACGAGATCTCCGACCGCCACGGATGGGACCTGCGCGTGCACGTCTCGAAGACGGTCACCGACCCCTGGACCGCCCACGCGGCCTCTGCCACTTCTGACCCCCTTGGAGCCCCGAACTGAACGCCGCGCCCGCCGACCAGATCCGACTCCTCGACGTCCAGGACCTCGACGTCCGCCTCCAGCAGCTGGCCCACCGGCGGAGGTCGCTGCCCGAGCACGCCGAGATCGAGTCGCTGACCAAGGACCAGATCCAGCTGCGCGACCTGCTCGTGGCCGCGCAGACCGAGGAGAGCGACTGCGCCCGCGAGCAGATCAAGGCCGAGCAGGACGTGGACCAGGTGCGCCAGCGCTCCGCCCGCGACCAGCAGCGCCTGGACTCCGGCGCCGTCACCTCCCCCAAGGACCTGGAGAACCTCCAGCGCGAGATCGCCTCGCTCGCCAAGCGGCAGGGTGATCTGGAGGACGTGGTGCTGGAGGTCATGGAGCGCCGGGAGTCCGCGCAGCAGCGGGTCGCCGAGCTGACCGAGCGGGTCGGCTCCGTCCAGTCGAAGATCGACGACGCGACCGCACGCCGCGACGCCGCTTTCGAGCAGATCGACGCCGAGGTCGCCACGGTCACCAAGGAGCGCGAGGTCATCGCCGGTTCGATCCCCGCCGACCTGCTCAAGCTCTACGAGAAGCTGCGCGAGCAGCAGGGCGGCGTCGGTGCGGCGAAGCTGTACGCGCGCAGCTGCCAGGGCTGCCGGCAGGAGCTCGCCATCACGGAGCTGAGCGAGATCCGCAGCGCGGCGCCCGACACGGTGATCCGCTGCGAGAACTGCCGCCGGATCCTGGTGCGCACGTCCGAGTCCGGCATCTAGGTCGCTGGGAGCCGTTCCGGTGCGGGAGTTCATCGTCGAGGCCGACGGCGGGTCGCGGGGCAACCCGGGGCCCGCGGGCTACGGGGCCGTGGTGAGCGACGCGGCGACGGGCGAGACGCTGCGGGAGGCCGCCGAGTACATCGGCGTCGCCACGAACAACGTCGCCGAGTACCGCGGCCTCCTCGCCGGCCTGCGCGCCGCCCATGAACTGGACCCGGCCGCGACGGTCCACGTCCGGATGGACTCCAAGCTCGTCGTCGAGCAGATGTCGGGCCGCTGGAAGATCAAGCACCCCGACATGAAGCCACTGGCGGCGGACGCGGCCCGGATCTTGCCGCCCGGGCGCGTGACGTACGAGTGGATCCCGCGCGAGCGGAACAAGCACGCGGACCGGCTGGCCAACGAGGCGATGGACGCCGGGGCCAGGGGAGAGCAGTGGTCGGCGTCGACTTCGACGGCGGAGCTGGACACCAGAGCGGGAGGCGGAGCCGGAGCCGGGGCTGTCGCCCCGCCGGACCCGCCGCGTCCGCCGGGTGACGCCGCGGCGGGCGCCGCGAGGGCACGCGAAGCCCTGGCAACGGGCCGCGCCGCCTCCGCCTCGTCGGCCGACTCGGATCCGGAAGCCGGGCCTTCTCCCGTGCCGCCTCCCGTCCGAGGGGGGACGGAGCAGCGGGGCGGCAAAGGCGCGTCGGCCGGGACTGGCCCTGGCTCGGCGAAGGCGGCCTCCGGCGCCTGTGCCGCTGGGGCGGGTGCGAACG
>NZ_NGFN01000607.1 GCF_002148965.1 Streptomyces swartbergensis
GGCTGGCGCGGGCCGCGTGTCTGGGGGCGGCGTGCGCGGCACAGCAACTGCCCTGGTTCCTGGCGCCGTTCCTGCTGGCCGGGATCTACGCCGTGCGGCGCGGCGAGCTGGGCGGCCGGGCCGCGGCACTGGTGGTGCTGAGGTTGGCCGGGGCCGCGGCGGCCGTGTGGCTCCTGATCAACACCTACTTCGTCGTCAGCGAGCCGGGCCCCTGGCTGACGGGGATCGCGCTGCCGCTGACGCAGGGCGCGGTGCTGCACGGGCAGGGCGTGGTGGACATCTCGCTGTACCTGACCGACGGCAGCGACCGCCTCGACTGGTACTCCTCCGCGAGCCTGCTGCTGCTCGCCGGACTGCTCGTGCTGTTCGTGCTGTTCGTACGGCGGCTGGGGCCGGCCGCGACCGTCCTGCCCTGGTGCGCCTTCTACCTGGCGACCCGCTCGCAGGACGGCTACTACCTGCTGATGACGCCGCTGTGGCTGGCGGCGGCTGTCACCGCTCCCGCGTCGGCGTTCGCCGGGGCGTGGCAGCCCCGTGCGCGGCTGCTGTCCGGGCCGCGGCGCCGCCCGGCCCGGATCGCCCTGACGGCACTGCTGCTCCTGCCCGCGCCGGTCGGCGCCGCCGTGGCGGCCACGGGCACGCCGCCCCTGCGCATGCGGGTCGTCGCGGCCCGCCATCCCACCCCGGCCACCGTCTCCCGCCTCACCCTCCAGGTCACCAACACGGACGACACGGCCCTCGCCCCGCACTTCACCCTGACCATGGGCCAGGGCATGGATCCGTACTGGCGGATCGTCCGGGGCCCGCGCACCCTGCCCGCGCACGCCACCGCCCGCTATGAACTCCGGCCGCCCAAGGGCCGGTTCCTCGTGCCCCGGCCGGGTGCCCGGATCCGCCTGCGCGCGTTCACGGCGTCGCCGCAGACCCTGTCGAGCACGGATGTGCAGCAGGCGGTGCACCGGACGGGCTGACACCGCTGCGGATGGCGTCAGACGATGGCCCGGACGAAGCGCAGGCCCGCGGTGACCGTGGTCCGGCCGCGGATCATTCCCAGCTGGTTCCAGCCCATGCCGAACTGCTCCCGGTCCACGGTGAATTCCGTCTCCAGGGTGAGCCCCGTGGCGTCCTGGCCGGTCAGGCGCGCGGTGAGGGACAGCGGCCTGCTGACGCCGCGCACGGTGAGCTGACCGACGACATGCACCTGGTCGCCGTCGCGGAGCTCGGCGCTGCGGGCCACGAAGGTGATCTCGGGGTGGTGGTCGGCGTCGAAGAAGTCGGCGGACCTCAGGTGGGTGTCGCGCTTGGCGTTCTTGGTGTCGAGGGAGGCGACGTCGAAGGTCAGGGTGCCGACTGCGGAACCGTCGGGCCGGACCTCGCCCGAGCCGCCGATCGCGCCGAAGGTGCCCTTCACGGTGACCAGGCCCCACATGGTCTTGTGCTGGATGCCCACGGTCGAGGCGGTCGTGTCGAGCTGCCACAGTCCGGTTTCCACGGCGACGGTCATGATCCTTCTCCACTCGTGTCGTTCAAATTTGGATGACTACACGTTAGCGGTTCGTCCAAAATTGAACAACCCTGCGTTCCAAATTTGGACGACAGGTAGGCTGGGGCGTATGGCCGACCACCAGGAGCATCCCGCCGACCTGCCTGAATGCCCGCCCGCCGAGGGCGGCGGACTGCTGCCGGCGGAGCTGCGCGCCTGGATGCTGCTGCTCGCCGCGACGGGGGCAGTGGAACAACGGCTGCGCGCGGTCGTGAAGGAGAAGCTGGACGTCTCGCACGACGAGTTCCTGATCCTGTGCCTGCTCGCGGAGCAGCCCGAGGGCGGCCTGCGGATGACGCGCGTCGCGGAGCTCCTGGGCCGCCCGAAGACCCGCCTCACCTACCAGATCGCCTGCCTCCAGCACGCCGGCCTCGTCACCCGCAGGTCCGTGTGCGGCGACAAGCGCGGCGTCGAGGTCACCCTCACCGACAAGGCCCGCCGCCTCCTGACCGAGGCCTCCGGCCCGCTCGCCGAGACGGTGACGCGGTCCCTCACCCGCTTCATGGGCCCGGCCCAGCGTGAGGCGCTGTGCGCGCTGGTGCCGGACCTCGCAGAGGAGTTCCGCGCGGACTGAGCGAGCCCGGCCCTGGCGTACCGCCGGGACGCGGTCCTGGGCCCCCGGCGCCCTCTGTTCCGGGTGCAGGAGGAGGGCCCCATGGGCGCGTCGGACCTGCCCGGTGCCGTCGTACGGCACCCCGGCGGGCGGCTGGCCCGTCGACGCGGTGGCGCTCGCGGAGGGACTGCGCGAGCGGGTCGACGGTGAGGTGCCGTTCGACGCGGGCAGCCGGGCCGCGTCCTCGACGGACGCGTCCGACCTCCGGCAGACGCCGATCGGCGTGGTGGCGCACCGCACGCCCGAGGCGGCCGTGGAGGCGGCGGAGGCGGCGGAGGCGGCGGCCGTGGCCCGCGAGCACAGGGCCCCGGGC
>NZ_NGFN01000608.1 GCF_002148965.1 Streptomyces swartbergensis
CCCCCACCCTCCGGCGCAGCCTTGGCCGCCGCACGCGTCACATACGACGCCGACAGCCCCCGCCGCTTGGTGTAGTGGTTCGCGATCATCGCCCAGATCGGTCGGGTCATGGCCGGATCCACGCCTGCGGCCCCGGTCGCGGTCTCACTCCCCGACCACCCTCCGATCGCCCCCTTCTTCCGCGTGTTGGCCGTGTACGCCACCTCCCCGCCCAGGCTCCACTTCGCCACGTACTGCGCCCCCTTGAGGAAGCGGTTGTCGTCGTACCCGTACAGATCGATCCCCTGGTTCCACGCCATCTCGCACACCGTGCCCATCAGCCCGACACCGAGCAGCGCGTGCCCCTGGTCCCGCCCGGCCTCGACCCACTCGGCGAGCCCGTCGTCGTGCACGACGGGAATGGCGTGCTTGACGGACCCCATGCCGTCCCCGTGCTTGAAGTACTCGACGGCCCGGTCGACCACGGCACGGTCGTCGCAGAAGATGCCGGTGGCGAGCACACAGGCGATGGCCGTCAGGTCCCAGTTGGGCCAGTAGTTGGTGACCACGGCGCCGTTGTGGCGGGTCAGGAAGTCGTCGCTGAGCGGATGGAAGACGTTCCGCATCAGGTCCTGCGCCCGCCCGAGCGCGAAGTCGCCGTGATCACGTACGAGTTCGGCGGCGTTGGCGAACTGGTAGCCGTACAGCCCCGCGGCCAGGAACCGGTCGGCGGAGCCCTGGATCGAGGTCAGCTTCCCCGACCAGGCGTTGAGGATCGCCACCGCGGTGTCGGCATGCGCGGTCTCGCCGCTGACGTGGTACCGCAGGGCGTTCTGGTAGGCGGCGTGGATGTCGTTGTAGAGGACCGCGTAGTTCTGGGGCGAACCCGCCCCCCGGTACACCGTGGCCTGCGGATTGGCCCGCCAGCCGCTCTGCGCGTGCCGGTTGGCGGTGAGCTTGGCGAACCCGGCCGTATAGGGTCTGGCGCCCGCCTTCACCTTGGCCGCCATACGGTCCAGGTCGGTACGGGTGTGCAGCAGCCCGGGGTGGGCGAAGGCGGATCCGGCGGCGGAGGCCGGG
Source organism: Streptomyces swartbergensis (assembly GCF_002148965.1). Classification (GTDB taxonomy): domain Bacteria; phylum Actinomycetota; class Actinomycetes; order Streptomycetales; family Streptomycetaceae; genus Streptomyces; species Streptomyces swartbergensis. The sequence continues at coordinate 1,060 of NZ_NGFN01000608.1, forward strand.
GCCGCGAGCGCGGCCGTACCGACGCCTACGCCGGCGGCTCCGGCTGCCGCGCCCGCGGCCTTCAACATGCTCCGGCGGCTGATCTGTCGTGTCACGTTGTCGTACCTCAACGTCGTAAGTCGCGTTCCTGCGGGGGACGGTGAGGAGACGGCCGGACGGCGAAGGCGATAACAAAAACTGCGCTATAGTTGATCTGCATCCGGTCGCCGGACTCCGGCAGACGGACGATGCGTTGGTGGTCCAAGGAAAGACGTCCCGCTTCCTGCGGGGAGATGCAGGTGCAAGGCCTGCCCGGCGCTCCAGACGAGAACCCCGGCCCTGAGTTTCAGGGCCGGGGTTCTTTGCTGTGGCCGWCTTGCTGTGCGAGACCGCCCCGGACACCGGAGGTCCGGAGCGCGGCTCGACTCAACCGTTTCGCCGGTCGGCGACAATCCAGGACGTCAGCCCCACGGCCCCCGCCACCCCGAACACGGCAGGCCAGGCACCCACCCTCTTGGCCAGCGGATGGGACCCGGCGAAGGCGGCGACATACGCGGCCGACAACGCCCCCGCGGCCACCCCACCGGCCTGCTGCCGCCACTGCCGCGCGGCCGCGGCCCCGGCGACGGCGAGTACGACCCCGCCGAGCGGCCGCTGCCTGGTCCAGCGGGCCACGCCGTACCCGCCCACGAGCCCGCTCGCGGCGATCACTGCACTGGGAACCTTCGCCATACCTGCCTCCTGCTCCTGCGCGGCCAGCGATCTCCGAGGCTAACTCCCGAGGTCGAGGGCACAAGCATCGGGGCGTACGAAGGCGCGTTACCCAAGACCACCCGAACCTGAGTCGAGGCTTGTCAAGTTTCCGGCTCCGAGCTATATAAGAAGGCGAAGAACGTAGGGCATCGCACCGACAGCGCCTGAAGAGAGGAGTGACCAGTGATGCTCATGCGCACGGACCCCTTCCGTGAACTCGACCGGCTCACCCAGCAGGTCTTCGGCCCCGCCACCCGCCCGTCGGCGATGGCCATGGATGCCTACCGCTCAGGGGACGAGTTCTTCGTCCACTTCGACCTCCCCGGCATCGACCCCGAGACGATCGAGCTGGACGTCGAACGCAACGTCCTGAACGTCCGAGCCGAGCGCAGGTCCCCCGCCCCCGAGGGCGCGGAGCTGCTCGTCGCCGAGCGTCCCACCGGCGGCTTCACCCGCCAGCTCTTCCTCGGCGACACGCTGGACACGGAGCGCATCGACGCCTCGTACGAGGCCGGCGTGCTGACCCTGCGCATCCCGGTGGCCGAGCAGGCCAAGCCGCGCCGCATCCAGATCACGGGCGGCGACAAGCCCAAGCAGCTCAGCGGCTGACGGCACGGCACTCACGTACCCACGCACCCACGAGGGCTGTCCCGAGGACGTCCCACCCGCGGG
>NZ_NGFN01000609.1 GCF_002148965.1 Streptomyces swartbergensis
GTCGTAGGCAGGGGTGGAGACCATGTCTCCTCCTTTGGAGGGGTTGGCGGGTCGTACGGCCCGACGGGGACGGAGGGGAGAGCCGTTGGTGCGGGGAGCGGCGTCAGAGGCCGGGGCAGAGCTCGGCCATGCAGCCGAACAGGCCGGGGCCGTCGAGCGGGGGCAGTGAGGGGTCGAGCTCCCGGTAGACGGTGTGCACGTTGACGGCGAGGCGTTCGCTCTCGTCCAGGTCGGCGAAGCGGCCAAGGCGGATGTCGCGTGCCGCGTCCATGGCGGGCATGCCGGCGGTGAAGCGGGCGGTGGCCTGCTCGTGGACGTATTCGAGGTAGTCGCGGATCTCGCGGACGGACTGCTTGGTGGTGACGGGGCCGTGGCCGGGTACGACGATGTCGGCGTCGAGGCCCAGCAGCAGGTCGCAGGCGGCGAGCCAACGGGTGAAGGGACCGTGCCAGACGATCGGCGCTGCCCCGGCGAAGACGATGTCGCCGGTGTAGACAGTCCTGGCCTGCGGCACGTGGACGATCGTGTCGCCGGCGCTGTGCGCGGGCCCCACGTCGATGAGGCGGACCTCCGTCCCACCGATGTCGATGACGGTCTCGCCGTCAAAGACCCGGTGCGGGAGGACGGGTTGGATGCCGGTGTAGTCGAAGCGGCCGAAGATATGGCGGGCGAAGTGTCCGGCCGGGCTGTCCATGCCGGTCAGTGCGTGCATTTCGGCCGGGCCCACCTGCCGCATGTCCGCCACGGACCCCCGGGCCGCGATGATCTCGGCGTGGGACACGAGCTGGTTGCCGAACCAGTGGTCGCCGTTGCCATGGGTGTTGACCACGGTGGAGATAGGTGCGGGAGCGGTGAGCGGCGCCAGTGCGTCGAGCATGGTCTTGGTCAGCCGCAGGTCGTAGAGGGTGTCGACGAGCAGTGACTCGCCCCGGCCGGTAATCAGCCCGGCGTTGCTCATGCCCCATCCGACATCGCCCGCGATCCAGGCGTAACAGCCGTGTCCGAGCTCGACACGGCCCGTCCGGGATGTCACGGAAGCCACGTTGCCTCCTTGTCAGCGTCCCGCGATCAGCAGCGCGAGACCTTCATCCACTACTGGACTCGAGTCCAGCAGTGGAGAGGAATCTAGAATGGTCCCGGGGTGGGGTCAAGAGCCGTGCGGCCTTGTGCTGTACTGAGTGCCATGAAGATCCGGGACGCGGCAGCCGCCTCCGAGGGCGGCGCGGCCGTCGGACGCCAGGAGCGCAGACGCCGGAAGCTGCACGACCAGCTGTATGAGGCGGCGGTCGGCCTCTTCGTCGCCCAGGGATTCGAGGCGACCACCATGGAGCAAATCGCCGAGGCCGCCGATGTCGCCCGGGCGACCGTCTTCAACCACTTCGCGCAGAAGGTCGGCTTCCTCGAGGAATGGGGAGTCCGCCGCCGTGCCCGCGTCGCTGAGATCCTCGGCGCGGAGCACGCCGAGGACCTGCCGGTCGGCGACCGGCTGCGCCGCTACCTGAAGGAGATGGCCGACCTCAACGTCGCCTCACGTGCCGAGACCACCGTCCTGATGGACGCCTCAGCGCGGTACGGGCGCCTCCTGCAGGACCCATCCCTGGAAGTCGAACTCGCCAGGATTGTCGAGCAAGGGCGGCAATGCGGGGAGATCAGGGCGGACGTCGACTGCGACCAGGCCGGCCAACTGCTGGCCGCCTGCTACTTCTCGACGATCCTGCGCTGGATCCGCGAGGAACCGGCCCCCTTCGACCTGGACGAGCGCCTCGCCGGGGCGCTCGACATCATCCTGCTGGGCCTTCTTGCCGACGAGGCACATGCCGGGGAACCCTGACGGTTCCCCTCAACGCTGCCTTGAGGCAAGAGGCCGGTGGGCCCGTCGATTAAGCAAGCCCGTGGCTCCTGCGTGATCGTTCTGCGTAGAGAACACAAATGATCACGCAGGCCCACAGGCATCTTGCCTCCAGGGCCAAGCCCCCCGGTCCAACACGAACCGTGACGTCCCGTCAGCAGACCGAGCCAGCGCACCGCTCAACTTCGAAGACCCCCCTATCTACGGATTAGGGAACCAACAGGGCTCCTGTGCCGGTGGGTTGAGATGTCGAGCACCTCCCTCAACGGCACGGGGGCTTTGTGCGTTGCGGCCCTCACCTCGACCTGACCGGCGTCACCCGATCAGTGGCCACGCTGAAAACGCTCACCGGCTACGAGAACGACCTCGATCTCCCTGGCGCAGTCGAATGGCGTGAGCTCGGTCCCCACCAATGGGAGCACCCGAGCTAGCTTGATCTTTAACCTGTGCGGCGGGGTCGTGGGGTCGTTGTCTTCTTGGTTCGTTGTTTCGCAGTGCCTGATTTGCGGACTGTGTGCACGTCGTGGCGTGGGGTGGGCCGGGTGTTCTTGCTGCCGGGCGGTCGTCCCGGGCCGGGGCGGGAGG
>NZ_NGFN01000061.1 GCF_002148965.1 Streptomyces swartbergensis
CGGGCCAGACCGAACAGCTCGACCAGGGTCTTACCGGCCGACGCCATGGCGTCACGCGGACGCATGGCCTGCTTGGTCTCGACGTCGACGATCAGCTTGTCGAAGTCGGTGCGCTGCTCGACACGCGTGGCCTCGACCTTGTACGTGACCTTGAGCACCGGCGAGTAGATCGAGTCGACCGGGATCCGGCCGATCTCCTGGCCGACCTGCTTGTTCTGCACGGCGGAGACGTAACCGCGGCCACGCTCGACCGTCAGCTCCATCTCCAGCTTGCCCTTGCCGTTGAGCGTGGCGAGGACCAGGTCGGGGTTGTGCACCTCGACACCGGCCGGCGGCGCGATGTCGGCGGCGGTGACCAGACCCGGGCCCTGCTTGCGCAGGTACATCACGACCGGCTCGTCGTGCTCCGAGGAGACGACCAGCTGCTTGATGTTGAGGATCAGGTCGGTGACGTCCTCCTTGACGCCCGGCACGGTGGTGAACTCGTGCAGGACACCGTCGATGCGGATGGACGTGACCGCCGCACCCGGGATCGAGGAGAGGAGGGTCCGGCGCAGGGAGTTGCCGAGGGTGTAACCGAAGCCCGGCTCCAGCGGCTCGATCACGAACCGGGAACGGAACTCGTCGACGACCTCTTCGGTCAACGAGGGACGCTGAGCGATCAGCATGTGTGGATCAGATCCTTCAGTCGGGGGCGCCCGCTATATGACGCCCGACTTGAACCGTCCCCGACGAAAAGGGACGGGTACTGCAAGGGTACGGGCGATACGGCCCAAGAGAGCCGTACCGCCCGAAACCACTGCCGGTGAAGCGAACGTCAGACGCGACGGCGCTTCGGCGGACGGCAACCGTTGTGCGGGGTCGGGGTGACGTCCTGGATGGAGCCGACCTCGAGGCCCGTGGCCTGCAGGGAGCGGATCGCGGTCTCACGACCGGAACCCGGGCCCTTCACGAACACGTCGACCTTGCGCATGCCGTGCTCCTGGGCGCGGCGGGCAGCCGACTCGGCGGCCATCTGCGCGGCGAACGGCGTGGACTTCCGGGAGCCCTTGAAGCCGACGTGGCCGGCGGAGGCCCAGGAGATCACGTTGCCGGACGGGTCCGTGATGGAGACGATCGTGTTGTTGAACGTGCTCTTGATGTGCGCGTGGCCGTGAGCGACGTTCTTCTTTTCCTTGCGGCGCACCTTCTTGGCAGCGCCCTGACGACCCTTGGGGGGCATCTATAACTCCTACGGGAGGTGGTCGGTCCTACAGCGAAGACCGCTGGACGGCGTGTCCGCTGCGGACTACTTCTTGCCCGGCTTCTTCTTGCCGGCGATGGCGCGACGCGGGCCCTTGCGGGTACGCGCGTTCGTGCTGGTGCGCTGACCGCGGACGGGCAGACCGCGGCGGTGACGCAGACCCTGGTAGGTACCGATCTCGACCTTGCGGCGGATGTCGGCCTGGATCTCGCGACGGAGGTCACCCTCGGTCTTGATGTTGTTGTCGACGTACTCGCGGATCGCGACGAGCTGCTCCTCGGAGAGGTCGCGAACGCGGGTGTTCGGGTCGACGCCGGTGGCGGCCAGCGTCTGCTGCGAGAGGGTCCGGCCGATGCCGAACACATAGGTGAGGGCGATCTCCACGCGCTTTTCGCGCGGGATGTCAACACCGGAAACGCGTGCCATTCAATGGCTCCAGTTGCTTGACGGAGGTCTTCCACAGAACCGACTCCCAGCCGCCGTACCAGGTACGAACTGGGTCCCCGGCCTCCGACCGGGGGTGTCAGGCCCGAGGGCCCGGGTCCTGCGTATGAACATATTCAGCTTGCGTCGCGCGAAATTCTGCGGATGCAGAGGTGCGGTCGTGCGTCAGCCCTGGCGCTGCTTGTGGCGCGGGTTCTCGCAGATGACCATGACCCGGCCGTGACGGCGGATCACCCTGCACTTGTCGCAGATCTTCTTGACGCTCGGCTTGACCTTCATGGGTGAGGTTCTCCGGGTCAGTGCCACCACCCCGGAAGCCGGGGCGCGGGCAAGATCTACTTGTAGCGGTAGACGATCCGGCCACGCGTCAGGTCGTACGGAGACAGCTCCACCACGACCCGGTCGTCAGGGAGGATGCGGATGTAGTGCATGCGCATCTTGCCGCTGATGTGTGCCAGGACCTGGTGGCCGTTCTGGAGCTCGACCTTGAACATGGCGTTCGGAAGAGACTCGACGACAGTGCCCTCGATCTCGATGGCACCTTGCTTCTTGGCCACGCTTCGCCCTTCGAATCGACTACCTTGATCGACTCAGTGCGAGCGCATGCAGACATGCGGATGCACAAGAGCCGACGAGTCAGTCTACGTCAGGGCTCTCGGAAACACGAATCGAGAGTCTGCCCCTGCTGGGAGATCTTTAAGCGCCCCCGAAGGGGCGCGGGGAACTGCGCGAACAACCCCTACGCCGCCGCAGCCGCCGACGATCCTGACCGCCCTCCCCGGAAGGCGCTCAGGCCAGCGGATCAGGCGCGGCGACGATCCCCAGCTCGGCCAGCTTCGCCTTGCCCCCGTCGGGAGACGTCAGCACCAGCGGCCCGTCCTCCGTCAGCGCGACGGAGTGCTCCCAGTGCGACGACCACGTACCGTCCGTGGTGACGACCGTCCAGTCGTCCTCCAGGACCTCCGTCTTCGGCGTCCCCAGCGACACCATCGGCTCGATGGCGAGGCAGAAGCCCGGCACCAGCTTCGGGCCCTTGCCGCGCCGGCGGTCGACGTAGTTCAGCAGGTGCGGGTCCATGTGCATCTCGGTGCCGATGCCGTGACCGCCGTAGTCCTCGATGATCCCGTAGCGGCCGCCGCCGGGCTTGGGCTGGCGGCGGATGTACGTCTCGATCGCCCGGGAGACGTCGACCAGCCGGTTGCCCTGCTTCATGGCCGCGATGCCGGCCCACATCGACTCCTCGGTCACCCGGGAGAGCTCGACCAGCTCCGGGGCGTGGCCGGAGCCCACGAAGGCCGTGTACGCCGCGTCGCCGTGCCAGCCGTCGATGATCGCGCCGCAGTCGATGGAGATGACGTCCCCGTCCTTGAGGACGACGTCGTCGGACGGGATGCCGTGCACGACGACCTCGTTCACGGACGTGCAGATCGTCGCCGGGAAGCCGCCGTAGCCGAGGAAGTTCGGCTTGGCGTTGTGCTCGGCGAGCACCTTGCGCGCGACCTGGTCCAGATCCCTGGTCGTGGCACCGGGCACGGCCGCCTCACGCGTCGCCGCGTGGATGGCGGCCACGACCAGCCCCGCCTCACGCATCTTGGCGATCTGCTCGGGGGTCTTGATCTGCACCATGGGGGCTACGGCCTTTCTGGACCTTCGGAGACATGAACGCCTTCAACGATACGGGGCCGCGCGACGACCCCGCCCACACAGCAGCCGCGGCTCCCCCAGGGGGAACCGCGGCCGTTGGCTGTGCACGAACGACTACTTGTCGTCCTCGCCACGCTTGAGCGCCTCCATGGCGCGCGTCGTGACGTCCTCCACCTTGCCGAGCGCGGAGATCGTGACCACCAGGCCCTGCGCCTTGTAGTAGTCGATGATCGGCTCGGTCTGCGTGTGGTAGACCTCCAGCCGCTTGCGGACGGTCTCCTCGGAGTCGTCGTCGCGCTGGTAGAGCTCGCCGCCGCAGACGTCGCAGACGCCCTCCTTGGCCGGCGGCTTGTAGGTCACGTGGAAGACGTGCGCCGACTCGTTGCGGCAGACGCGACGGCCGGCGATCCGCTTGACCACCTCGTCCTCGGGGACCTCCAGGTCCAGCACCGCGTCGAGCTGCATGCTCTCGGTCTCGAGCAGCTCGTCGAGCGCCTCGGCCTGCGAGACGTTCCGCGGGAAGCCGTCCAGCAGGAAGCCGTTCTCGGCGTCCGGCTGCTCCATGCGGTCCTTGGCCATCGCGATGGTGACCTCGTCGGGCACCAGGTTGCCCGCGTCCATGTAGGACTTCGCCAGTTTGCCGAGTTCCGTCTGCTTGCTGATGTTGGCCCGGAACAGGTCGCCCGTGGAGATGTGCGGGATCGACAGGTTCTTGGCGAGGAACGCGGCCTGCGTTCCCTTACCGGCACCCGGCGGCCCGACGAGGACGATACGCATCAGCGGAGGAACCCTTCGTAATTGCGCTGCTGGAGCTGGCTCTCGATCTGCTTCACCGTTTCGAGGCCGACACCCACGATGATCAGGATGCTGGTCCCGCCAAACGGGAAGTTCTGATCTGCCTCGAAACCAGCCAACGCCATCGTCGGGACGAGAGCGATCAGCCCCAGATACAGCGAACCCGGCCAGGTGATCCGGTTGAGCACGTACGACAGGTACTCAGCGGTCGGTCGGCCAGCCCGGATACCCGGGATGAAGCCACCATACTTCTTCATGTTGTCCGCGACTTCCTCGGGGTTGAACGAGATGGCCACGTAGAAGAAGGCGAAGAAGACGATCAGGAGGAAGTAGAGGGTGATGTGCGCCGGAGCACTCGGCTGCGCGAGGTTCTGTTCGATCCAGGTCTTCCAGCCGGCGCTGCCACCGGAGAACTGCGCGATCAGTGCCGGGATGTAGAGCAGCGACGAGGCAAAGATCACAGGGATGATGCCCGCCTGGTTGACCTTCAGCGGAATGTACGTCGACGTGCCGCCGTAGGACCTCCGGCCGATCATGCGCTTCGCGTACTGCACCGGAATACGCCGCTGGGCCTGCTCGACGAAGACGACGAGGCCGATCATCACCAGGCCAATGACACACACGATGCCGAACTCGATCCAGCCGCCGGCCAGGGAGCCCTGCGACTTGATGGCCCACAGCCCTGCCGGGAAGGTCGCGGCGATCGAGATGAACATCAGGATGGACATGCCGTTGCCGATGCCGCGGTCGGTGATGAGCTCACCGAGCCACATCACGGTCGCCGTACCGGCAGTCATGGTGATGACCATGGTGACGGTGACGAAGATCGACTGGTCGGGGACGATCTGGCTGGCCACCGGGCAGCCCTGGAAGAGGGCGCCGCTGCGGGCGGTGGCGACGAGGCCGGTGCCCTGGAGGATGGCGAGCGCCACGGTCAGGTACCGGGTGTACTGCGTGATCTTCGCCGTACCGGCCTGCCCCTCCTTCTTGAGAGCTTCCAGGCGCGGGATCACCACGGTCAGCAGCTGAAGGATGATGCTCGCCGTGATGTACGGCATGATGCCGAGCGCAAAGATCGTGATCTGCAGCAGCGCGCCGCCGCTGAACATGTTCACCAGGCCGAAGATTCCCTGATTGGCCTGTGCGTTGTCGATGCAGGTCTGGACGTTCCGGTAGTCGACGCCTGGGATCGGTACGTGCGTACCGATCCGATAGATCACGATGATGCCGAGCGTGAAGAGCAGCTTCTTGCGCAGGTCGGGCGTCTTGAACGCCCGGGCGAACGCGGTGAGCACGGTGCCTCCTGCGACCCCCGCGCAACTGCGTCAAGGGTGACGGTCTTGAGGTTCGACGAATAGGTAACGGTCAACTGCCGCTCAGAGTGCCCGACGTGAAGCACCCCGTGAAAGTGGGCAGTACAGGCCACCTTACCGGCGGGACTGCCGCCCTAGGAACGACCAACCGGGGATACCCCATTTGTTGGGGTATCCCCGGTCGGGATCGCTCAGGTCATCGAGACGCCTGTGGTGTTCAGACGAGCTCGGTGACGGAACCGCCGGCGGCGGTGATCTTCTCCTTGGCGGAACCGGAGACGGCGTCGACCGTCACCTGGAGCGCCACGGAGATCTCGCCCTGGCCGAGGACCTTGACGAGGCTGTTCTTGCGAACAGCGCCCTTGGCCACCAACGACTCGACGGTGACCTCACCACCCTCGGGGTACAGCGAGGCCAGCTTGTCGAGGTTCACGACCTGGTACTCGGTCTTGAACGGGTTCTTGAAGCCCTTGAGCTTCGGGAGACGCATGTGGAGGGGCATCTGCCCGCCCTCGAAGCGCTCCGGAACCTGGTAGCGGGCCTTGGTGCCCTTGGTACCACGACCGGCCGTCTTACCCTTCGACGCCTCACCACGACCGACACGGGTCTTGGCGGTCTTGGCGCCCGGGGCGGGACGGAGGTTGTGGATCTTGAGCGGGTTGTTCTCCGCCATGATCAGTCGACCTCCTCGACCGTCACGAGGTGGCGGACGGTGTGCACCATGCCGCGGAACTCGGGGCGGTCCTCCTTGACGACCTGCGTGTTGATCCCCTTGAGACCAAGGGAGCGCAGGGTGTCACGGTGGTTCTGCTTGCTGCCGATGTACGACTTCGTCTGCGTGATCTTGAGCTGAGCCATTACGCAGCACCAGCCCCGGCACGCGCACGCAGCAGAGCCGCGGGAGCGACGTCCTCGAGCGGCAGACCACGGCGAGCCGCGATCTCCTCGGGACGCTGCAGGCCCTTCAGGGCCTCCACGGTCGCGTGCACGATGTTGATCGCGTTCGACGAGCCGAGCGACTTCGACAGCACGTCGTGGATACCGGCGCACTCCAGGACGGCACGCACGGGACCACCGGCGATAACACCGGTACCCGGCGAAGCCGGCTTGAGGAGAACGACGCCGGCAGCCTTCTCACCCGTGATCGGGTGCGGGATGGTGCCCTGGATCCGGGGGACCTTGAAGAAGTGCTTCTTGGCCTCTTCAACGCCCTTGGCGATGGCGGCCGGCACCTCCTTGGCCTTGCCGTATCCGACACCCACGGTGCCGTCACCGTCGCCCACCACGACCAGCGCGGTGAAGCTGAAGCGACGACCACCCTTCACAACCTTGGCGACGCGGTTGATCGCGACAACGCGCTCAACGTACGCGGTCTTCTCGGCGGCAGCTGCGCCGCCGTCACGGCCCTTCCGGTCCCGCCGCTCGCCGCCACCGGCACCGCCACCGCGGCGCTGGGGTCCAGCCATTGGAATTACCTCTCTCTGTCTCCGCTAGCTACGCGCCAACGTCTTTGTCGCTGACGCGACGGGCGACTCAGAACTTGAGTCCGGCCTCGCGGGCGGCGTCCGCCAGGGCGGCGATGCGCCCCGCGTACTGGTTACCACCACGGTCGAATACGACGGCCTCGACACCGGCAGCCTTGGCACGCTCGGCGACCAGGGCGCCGACCTGCTTGGCCTGCGCGGACTTGTCGCCCTCGCCACCGCGGATCGAGGTGTCCAGGGTGGACGCCGACGCAAGGGTGTGACCCTTGATGTCGTCGATCACCTGGGCCACGATGTGGCGGTTCGAGCGGGTAACGACCAGACGCGGACGCTCCGCCGTACCGTTGATGTGCTTACGGATCCGGATGTGGCGGCGCTTGATCGCGGCGCGCTTGTAGGCGTCGCCCTTGAGGATCTTCTGTCCGTATGCCATGGCTTACTTACCCGCCTTTCCGACCTTGCGGCGGATGACTTCGCCCTCGTACTTGACGCCCTTGGCCTTGTACGGGTCGGGCCTGCGCAGCTTGCGGATGTTGGCCGCAACCTCGCCGACCTTCTGCTTGTCGATGCCCTCGACCGAGAAACGGGTCGGGGACTCCACCTTGAAGGTGATGCCCTCGGGGGCCTCGACCAGGATCGGGTGGCTGTAGCCCAGGGAGAACTCCAGGTTGGAGCCCTTGGCCTGGACGCGGTAACCAACACCGCTGATTTCGAGCTTCTTGACGTATCCCTGGGTCACACCGGTGATCATGTTCGCCACCAGCGTGCGGGACAGGCCGTGCAGGGCCTTGCTCTGCCGCTCGTCGTTGGGCCGCAGCACCTGAAGGGTGCCGTCCTCGGCCTTGGCGATGTCGATCGGCGCGATGACGGTGTGGGTCAGTTCGCCCTTGGGGCCCTTGACCGCGACCGTACGGCCGTCGATGGTGACGTCCACGCCGGCGGGAACCGGGATGGGGAGCTTGCCGATACGCGACATTGTCTCTCTCCTCCGTTCCCGAACTACCAGACGTAGGCGAGGACTTCCCCACCCACGCCCTTCTTCTGAGCCTGCTTGTCGGTCAGGAGACCGTGGGACGTGGAGATGATGGCCACGCCCAGGCCGCCGAGAACCTTCGGCAGGTTGGTGGACTTCGCGTACACCCGGAGACCGGGCTTGGAGATCCGCTTGATGCCCGCGATGGAGCGCTCACGGTTGGGGCCGAACTTCAGCTCCAGGACGAGGTTCTTGCCGACCTCGGCGTCCTCGACCTTCCAGCCCGTGATGAAGCCCTCCTGCTGGAGGATCTCCGCGATGTGCGACTTGATCTTCGAGTGCGGCATCGCCACGGTGTCGTGGTATGCCGAGTTCGCGTTCCGCAGACGCGTCAGCATGTCTGCGATCGGATCAGTCATGGTCATGAATTGGCCTTCGGCCTCTCTCGCCGGGGTTTCCTGGTGCGCCATCCCTCTCCCCGATCCGAGACGGGACGGGTGCGGCGCGGTGGACCTACGGCGTAGTAAGTCGTAAGGGCGGCGGCAGACGCCCAACCCCACAAGCCTAAGGCATGCGAGCTGGACGTCCTGCCGCCCCAGATGCTTACCGAGAGCCCTGCTAATCCCTGATTGGGGGGATTACCAGGAGCTCTTGGTCACGCCCGGCAGCTCGCCACGGTGAGCCATCTCACGAAGGCACACGCGGCACAGGCCGAACTTGCGGTATACGGAGTGCGGTCGGCCGCAGCGCTGGCAGCGGGTGTAGCCACGCACACCGAACTTGGGCTTGCGAGCAGCCTTGGCAATCAGAGCCTTCTTCGCCATCTCGCTCACGCCTCCTTGAAGGGGAAGCCGAGGTGACGAAGGAGCGCGCGGCCCTCAGCGTCGTTGGTCGCCGTGGTGACCACGGTGATGTCCATACCCCGGACGCGGTCGATCTTGTCCTGGTCGATCTCGTGGAACATGACCTGCTCCGTGAGACCGAAGGTGTAGTTGCCACGGCCGTCGAACTGCTTGGGGGACAGGCCGCGGAAGTCGCGGATGCGCGGGAGCGCCAGCGACAGGGTGCGGTCCAGGAACTCCCACATGCGGTCGCCACGGAGCGTGACGTGGGCACCGATCGGCTGGCCCTCACGCAGCTTGAACTGCGCGATGGACTTGCGGGCCTTGGTGACGGCCGGCTTCTGACCGGTGATCGTGGTGAGGTCGCGGATGGCGCCCTCGATCAGCTTGGAGTCGCGGGCGGCGTCGCCCACACCCATGTTGACCACGATCTTGACGAGACCGGGGATCTGCATGACGTTCTCGTACTTGAACTCGTCACGCAGCTTGCCCGTGATCTCCTCACGGTACTTCTGCTTCAGGCGCGGAGTGGTGGTGGTCGTCATCAGATGTCCTCACCCGTCCGCTTGGCAACGCGGATCTTGTTGCCTTCGTCGTCGAAGCGGTAACCGACGCGGGTCACGACCTTCTTGCCGTCCTTCTCCACGACCAGCTGGACGTTGGAGACGTGGATCGGCGCCTCGGTGGTGACGATGCCGCCGGCCTGCGAACCGCGAGCCGTCGGACCGGCCTTGGTGTGCTTCTTGACCCGGTTGACACCCTCGACCAGGACGCGGTCCTCGCGGGGGAAGGCCGCGATGACCTTGCCCTGCTTGCCCTTGTCCTTACCGGTGATGACCTGGACCAGGTCGCCCTTCTTGATCTTCATGCTCACAGCACCTCCGGCGCGAGGGAGATGATCTTCATGAACTTCTTCTCGCGCAGCTCACGGCCCACCGGGCCGAAGATACGGGTGCCACGAGGGTCGCCGTCGTTCTTCAGAATGACGGCGGCGTTCTCGTCGAAGCGGATGTACGAGCCGTCCGGACGGCGGCGCTCCTTGACGGTGCGAACGATGACCGCCTTGACGACGTCACCCTTCTTCACGTTGCCACCGGGGATCGCGTCCTTGACGGTGGCGACGATGACGTCACCGATACCCGCGTAGCGGCGACCGGAGCCGCCGAGCACACGGATGCAGAGGATCTCCTTCGCACCCGTGTTGTCGGCGACACGCAGTCGCGACTCCTGCTGGATCACGTCTATCTCCTGGTTGTCTGCCGGTTCCCGCAGGGCCCTTTCGGGACGGACCTGCGAGCCTGGCGGAACTGTCCTGCGGGGTAGCCCCCGAAGGAATTACTTAAGCCTCTGTGGGCGAAAACCCGCGCCGGGGGCCGTACGGCCGCCCCCGGCGGGGGTCAGCGGGGGGTGACCCCCCGCTTGGTTACTTCGCCTTCTCGAGGATCTCCACGACGCGCCAGCGCTTGGTCGCCGAGAGCGGGCGGGTCTCCATCAGGAGAACCCGGTCGCCAACGCCGACGGCGTTCTGCTCGTCGTGCGCCTTGACCTTGTTCGTACGGCGGATGACCTTGCCGTACAGCGCGTGCTTGACGCGGTCCTCGACGGCGACGACGACGGTCTTGTCCATCTTGTCGCTGACGACCAGACCCTCACGGGTCTTGCGGAAACCGCGGTCCGTCTTGGTCTCTTCAGTCACGTTGCTCTCGCTCATCAGGCGCTCTCCACCGTCTCGATGCCCAGCTCGCGCTCACGCATCAGGGTGTAGATCCGCGCGATGTCCTTGCGGACGGCCTTGAGCCGACCGTGGTTCTCGAGCTGACCCGTCGCCGCCTGGAAGCGGAGATTGAACAGCTCTTCCTTGGCCTCGCGGAGCTTGTTGAGGAGCTCCTCGTTGCCCAGCTCGCGCAGCTCGGACGCCTTGGTACCGGCCGACATCACGCTTCACCTGCCTCGCGCTTGACGATCTTGCACTTCATCGGCAGCTTGTGAGCCGCACGGGTCAGGGCCTCGCGCGCGATCTTCTCGTTGGGGTACGACAGCTCGAACATCACGCGTCCGGGCTTGACGTTGGCCACCCACCACTCCGGCGAGCCCTTACCGGAACCCATGCGGGTCTCGGCCGGCTTCTTGGTGAGGGGGCGGTCCGGGTAGATGTTGATCCAGACCTTGCCACCACGCTTGATGTGACGCGTCATGGCGATACGAGCGGCCTCGATCTGGCGGTTCGTCACATAGGCCGGGGTAAGCGCCTGGATGCCGTACTCGCCGAACGCGACCTCAGTGCCACCCTTGGCCATACCACTGCGCTTGGGGTGGTGCTGCTTGCGGTGCTTGACCCTACGGGGGATCAGCATGTCGGTCAGGCCTCCGTTCCGGTGCTCTCAGCCGGAGCAGTGGCGGCAGCGGTCGTCTGAGACTCCGTCTTGGGGGCCTCGGCGCCGGCAGCCTGCTGCGGCTTGCGACCGCGCCCGCCACGCTCGCCACCGCGGCCACCACGGGCCGGGCGGTCGGCGCCGCCGCGGGCCGGGCGGTTACCCGCACGGGCAGCGGCGTTCTCGGCGCGGACCTCGGCGATGTTCTTGACGTCGCCCTTGTAGATCCAGACCTTCACACCGATGCGGCCGAAGGTCGTCTTGGCCTCGAAGAAGCCGTAGTCCACGTTCGCGCGGAGCGTGTGCAGGGGCACACGGCCCTCGCGGTAGAACTCCGAGCGGGACATCTCGGCGCCACCGAGGCGGCCACCGCACTGGATCTTGATGCCCTTGGCGCCGGCCTTCATCGCCGACTGCATGCTCTTGCGCATGGCACGGCGGAAGGAGACGCGGGAGGACAGCTGCTCGGCGACGGCCTGGGCCACCAGCTGAGCGTCCGTCTCCGGGTTCTTGACCTCGAGGATGTTCAGCTGGACCTGCTTGCCGGTCAGCTTCTCCAGGTCACCGCGGATGCGGTCGGCCTCGGCGCCGCGGCGGCCGATGACGATGCCCGGACGAGCGGTGTGGATGTCCACACGCACGCGGTCACGGGTGCGCTCGATCTCCACCTTGGAGATGCCGGCGCGCTCCATGCCGGACGTCATCATCCGACGGATGGCGACGTCTTCCTTGACGTAGTCCTTGTACAGCTTGTCGGCGTACCAGCGCGACTTGAAGTCGGTCGTAACGCCGAGCCGGAACCCGTGCGGGTTTACCTTCTGGCCCATTACCGGGTTCCTTCCTTGCTGCTGACGACCACGGTGATGTGGCTGGTCCGCTTGCGGATCCGGTAGGCACGGCCCTGGGCACGCGGACGGAACCGCTTCAGGGTCGGGCCCTCGTCGACGTAGGCCTCGGAGATGTAGAGGCTGTCGACATCGGTGTGGTCGTAGTTGTGCGCGGCGTTGGCGATGGCGCTGTCCAGCACCTTGCCGACCGGCACGCTCGCGGCCTGCGGGGCGAAACGCAGGACCGCCTGAGCCTCCGTGGCGTTCAGGCCACGGATGAGGTCCACCACTCGGCGGGCCTTCATGGGCGTGACGCGGATGTACCGCGCCTGGGCCCTGGCTTCCATGGTTGTCCTTCCAGTGTCTGTCATGGTCATTCCACCCCGCGCTTAGCGGCGCTTCGACTTCCGGTCGTCCTTGACGTGACCCCGGAAGGTGCGCGTCGGCGAGAACTCGCCGAGCTTGTGGCCGACCATCGACTCGGTGACAAACACCGGAATGTGGGTCTTGCCGTTGTGCACCGCGAGCGTGTGGCCGAGCATGGCCGGCACGATCATGGAGCGACGGGACCAGGTCTTGATGACGTTCTTGGTGCCGGCTTCGTTCTGGGCGTCCACCTTCTTGATCAGGTGGTCGTCGACGAAGGGCCCCTTCTTGAGACTGCGCGGCATCTAAACCCGCTCCTAGCGCTTCTTGTTCGTCTTGCGGCGGCGGACGATGTACTTGTTCGACGCCTTCTTGGGCGAACGAGTACGGCCTTCCTTCTTGCCCCACGGGGACACCGGGTGGCGACCACCGGAGGTACGGCCCTCACCACCACCGTGCGGGTGGTCAACCGGGTTCATGACCACACCACGCACGGTCGGGCGGACGCCCAGCCAGCGCTTGCGGCCGGCCTTGCCCCAGTTGATGTTGCTCTGCTCGGCGTTGCCGACCTCGCCGACGGTGGCGCGGCAGCGGACGTCGACCAGGCGGATCTCACCGGACGGCATGCGCAGGTGGGCCATGGAGCCCTCCTTCGCGAGCAGCTGCACGGAGGCGCCGGCGGAGCGGGCGAACTTCGCGCCGCCGCCCGGACGCAGCTCGATGGCGTGCAGCGTGGTACCGACCGGGATGTTGCGCAGGGCAAGGTTGTTGCCCGGCTTGATGTCGGCCCCGGGACCGTTCTCCACGGTGTCGCCCTGCTGCAGGTTGCGCGGGGCGAGGATGTAGCGCTTCTCGCCGTCCGCGTAGTGCAGGAGCGCGATGCGCGCGGTGCGGTTGGGGTCGTACTCGATGTGCGCGACCTTCGCCGGCACGCCGTCCTTGTCGTGACGACGGAAGTCGATCACGCGGTAGGCGCGCTTGTGGCCACCACCCTGGTGGCGGACGGTCACACGACCGGAGTTGTTACGGCCACCCTTGCTGTGCAGGGGGCGGACCAACGACTTCTCCGGCGTGGACCGCGTGACCTCGACGAAGTCGGCGACGCTGGAGCCACGACGGCCCGGCGTAGTCGGCTTGTACTTGCGGATTCCCATTTCTCAGTCCTCGTCCGATATCGGACGATCCGACCCGCTTACGCGGTCGGACCGCCGAAGATGTCGATACGGTCGCCCTCGGCAAGGGTCACGATCGCGCGCTTGGAGCCGGCACGCTGACCGAAACCGGTCTTGGTGCGCTTGCGCTTGCCCTGGCGGTTGATCGTGTTGACCCCGGTGACCTTGACCGAGAAGACCGACTGGACGGCCTGCTTGATCTGGGTCTTGTTGGCGCTCGGGTCGACGATGAAGGTGTACTTGCCCTCGTCGAGGAGCGCGTAGCTCTTCTCCGAGACGACCGGCTTGAGCAGCACGTCACGGGGGTCCGTGAAGGACTTGCTCAGCGGGGTCTCGACGGTGTTCTTGCCCTCGGTGGCGTGGCGACGCGCCTTCTTGACGCGCGCCTCCTTGGCCTTCTTCGCGGCCTTCGAGGCAATAGCGGGGTGACGGATAGCCATCAGACCTCGCTCCCTTCGGTGTCATTGGCCTTCGGGCCGGACACGAAGGACTCGAAGGCGGCCTGGGTGAAGACCACGTCGTCCGAGACGAGAACGTCGTACGTGTTCAGCTGGCCCGGCTCCAGGATGTGGACCTGGGGCAGGTTGCGGGCGGACAGCCACGCGGCCTCATCGGCGCGGTCGACGACCAGGAGCAGGTTCTTGCGCTCCGAGATCTTGCCGAACAGCGTCTTGGCGGCCTTCGTCGACGGGTTCTCACCCTCGACGACGCCGGAGACGACGTGGATGCGGTTGTGGCGGGCCCGGTCGGTGAGGGCGTGACGCAGCGCGGCAGCCTTCATCTTCTTGGGCGTCCGCTGCGAGTAGTCACGCGGCACGGGACCGTGCACGACGCCACCACCGGCGAACTGCGGCGCGCGGGTCGAACCCTGACGGGCGCGACCGGTGCCCTTCTGGCGGTACGGCTTCTTGCCACCGCCGCGGACCTCGCCACGAGTCTTGGTCTTGTGCGTGCCCTGGCGGGCAGCGGCCAGCTGTGCGACGACGACCTGGTGGATCAGCGGAATGCTGACCTTCTCGACGTCGAAGATCTCCGCGGGGAGCTCGACGGAACCGGCCTTGTCGCCCGCCGGCGAAAGGATGTCAACAGTGCTCATTACCTCAGGCCCCCTTGGCCGCGGTGCGGACCAGGACGAGGCCGCCGTTCGGACCGGGAACCGCGCCCTTGATGAGCAGCAGACCCTTCTCCGCGTCAACGGCGTGGACGGTCAGGTTCTGGGTGGTGACCCGCTCGTTGCCCATGCGACCCGCCATGCGGAGGCCCTTGAACACGCGGCCCGGGGTGGCACAGCCACCGATGGAACCGGGAGAGCGGTGCTTGCGCTGGGTGCCGTGTCCGGCGCCGAGGCCCTTGAAGTTGTGACGCTTCATGACACCGGCGAAGCCCTTGCCCTTGCTCTTGCCGGTCACGTCGACCTTCACTCCGGCCTCGAACACCTCAGCGGTGATCTCCTGGCCCAGCGTGTACTCGGAGGCGTCCGCGGTGCGGATCTCGACGAGGTGGCGACGGGGAGTGACGTCGGCCTTGGCGAAGTGGCCCTTGAGGGGCTTGTTCACCTTGCGCGGGTCGATCTCGCCGAAGGCGATCTGGACGGACTCGTAGCCGTCGACATCGTTCGTACGGACCTGGGTGACGACGTTGGGCCCGGCCTTGACGACGGTGACCGGGACGACGCGGTTGTTCGCGTCCCACACCTGCGTCATACCGAGCTTCTCGCCCAGGATGCCCTTGATCTGCTTAGCCATCTCTCAGATCACCGGCCTCAGAGCTTGATCTCGATGTCGACACCGGCCGGGAGGTCGAGTCGCATCAGAGAGTCAACGGTCTTGGGGGTCGGGTCGAGGATGTCGATCAGGCGCTTGTGGGTGCGCATCTCGAAGTGCTCGCGCGAGTCCTTGTACTTGTGCGGCGACTTGATGACGCAGTACACGTTCTTCTCAGTGGGCAGCGGCACCGGGCCCGCGACCGACGCACCAGTACGCGTCACCGTCTCGACGATCTTCTTCGCCGAGCTGTCGATGACCTCGTGGTCGTAGGCCTTGAGCCGGATGCGGATCTTCTGTCCCGCCATGGCTACTCAGTAGTCCTGTCTCTCGTAACGCTCTGGAACCCGGCGTTCCAGCCCTTCTGTCCGACCCACGCGGTCGGGCGTGTCGCTCTTCCACTGACACAGATGTCCCTTATAAGAACATCCCTGCTGGGAATGCACACGGCCCTTCCGGAACCGCAGACCGGGACCTAGAAGGCCACCGGGTGCCTGGCCAGTGCCGCACTGACACTTCCCGAAAGATTCCCGTACGTCCGCCCCAGCGCTGCCGTGTGGCAGTTAGGACGACGAGTACTGTGGGACTCGCTTCCGGTCCTCCCGGCGGGAGGCGCGCAGCATCAACACTCGACCGAGCAACTCGGACAGTCTGCCATACGGGGCATGCCGGACGCCAATCGAGCCGGAGAGAATACCCCGGGGGTGACGTAGGTCAAACCGGGGCCGCACGCTCCTGCCTCCCATGATCAATAGGAAGCCGTCGGCCGGATCCTGCTGGTGAGCTTCTGCACTGCCTCGTCCGCGGTGGGCGCCAGGAGCCAGACGTCGTCCATGCCGGCGTAGACCGATCCGTCCTCCGCCATGGCCAAGTGCTGGTTTCCACGGTCACGCATACCGATGGGGTACAGATCGACGCCCGCCCGCTCGGCGAGGTCTTCGATGATCTCCGCGTCCCAGATCGCGAGCAGCGGGTCAAGCGAGAACTCCATCCACGGCATCGAGTCCCACGGTTCGCGGTAGGGAGCGCCCACGGCTCCGAACTCCGCCAGGAAGCGCCGTGCCGCGTCGTGGATCTCGAACTCGCCGGTCTCAAGAAGGATGCGCTCCCACGTCTCCGTGGGAACCGACCGGCCCGGGAACCAGCCGCCCGCCCGCAGCACCCGGTCCGTCTCCTCGGACCAGCGCAGCCCGGCGTCACGGCCGGTCTCCACAGTGTGCAGTCGACGCCAGAATGCGTGCTCGGCCGCCGGTGCGTCGGGCGTCCAGAGGGCGGACCGGGCCGCCTGCGCCTCGACCAGGCGGTCCAGCGCCCGGTCGGTGGTCTCGGCCAGCAGTTCCACGCGGTCCCTTACGAGGTGGAGCGCACCGTCCTCGGTGATGCCGAGGAAGCCGGCACCTTCGTCGGCCGTGCCAACGGGGTAGAGAGACGCCCCCGCTTCCCGGCTTGCCCACGCGAACCGCTCGTCCTCCCAACCCGCCTTGAGGGGGTCGAAACGGATTGCCGACGACGTGGTGATCGTGTCGGCGGGCCAGCCGTACGTCACCAGAGCCCCGAATTCAGAGAGAAACCGGCGCGCGGCGTCGTGGGCGACAAAGGACCCACGCTCACGCAGGATCGACTCCCAGGTGTCCGTCGGCACCAAACGGCCGGGCCGCCAGCCCGCGCGCCGCAGTACTTCATCGGTCCGCGGGGACCAGCCCCGTGTGTGGCCGTCACTCACTTACAACACCGTCCGAACGCCTAGTTGTTCAAGAACATCCCTACAGGAGGGGCAAGCCGGCTTGGGTTTGCCGTGGGCGGGGTTGCCCGGCGCGCGTACTTCCACTGCCGCCATTACTCCGCCACGAGGGTCGACCCCCGCCCTCATGGCGTCCGACAGCGCCTCAGCCTCGCCGCACTTCGAGTGCGCGCCGCCGACTTGCTCCTTGATGTGGTCCGGAACCCGATCATAGGCAGCCTGTACATCAGGGTGGAGATTGTGGCTGCCTCCTCCCTTGAGGCTGGCGCCGTCGAAAGGCGTGTTGTGTCCCGGCACCGACAGCCCGGCCGCGCTCGTCGGCCTGGTCTTCTTGCTCGCTCCCGGACGCTGCTGCTCCATGTCCGCCCGCCGCTCGGCGGCTTTGAGGGCTGCATCCTCACAGGAGGGCGCCAGACCGAAGGGGTCGACGGCAGTGAAAGGGTTGGCCACGTACGTGCGCGGATTCGGCCCAGGGGAGAGGCCGAGCGGATCCAGGGACGCGTACCGGCCCGTCTCAGGGTCGTAATGGCGCTGGTAGTTGTAGTGGAGTGCCGTCTCAGGGTCGTGGTACTGCCCAGGGAAGCGCAGCGGGCAGTACGCGCCGTCCGGGCCAGGCACATCGAGCGGCGCTCCCCACACCGTGGTCCGAGCCTGCCAGGCGACTTCCCCCGGCTCCGCGACCATCTCGGTGGGGGTTCCGACCAGGTCCGTGACGATGGAGTAGAACCTGTCGTCCACCCACTCCTGGGGCATGTCCGACGCCGGCACACGCTCGATCTGCGTAACGGGGCTGAAGCGGTCCCGCTCCCAATCCCACACGGTGCACCGGGGCTCCGCGCCGACCGCCCTGGTGATCTGTTCGGCCAGGACGAACCCGTCCCAGACGAACGTGGTCTCCTCGACCACGCTCCGGCCGTCCGGGCCGAGCCGCCTCTTGGCGACGCGGCGGCCGAACGGGTCGTACGCGTAGGTCCACGACGTGCCGTCCGGCGTGGTCACCGCGACGAGGCGATCCTGGCTGTCCCAGCTGTAGCGCCAGATGTCGGGCTTGCGGGACAGCCGCTTCTTGCGCCTGACGACGACCCGGCCCTGGTCGTCGTACTCGTAACTGATGTCTCCGGACCGGCGAACCGGTCGGTGCTCGGCGCTCGGCGCGGGGTGCGGGGGCTGCGCGGTCTGCCACTCGCCCTCGACGATGTTGCCCGCCATGTCGTATGCGTAGCGCTCCGACCAATTGGCCGCCCGCACGCCCGACACGCGTCCCTGCCCGTCGGTGTCGACGAATCGGTCGCCCCGCAGCAGATCGCTGATCGCGGCGACGGTGCCGTCGGGCCGGTAGCGATAGGCGCGGTGTTGGAGGCGGTGCGAAGTGCCCGACGGGGCCGGACCGACGCTCGGATCTGCCGCAGTGAGGGTCTGCGAGCTCAGCCTGCCGACCGCATCCCAGGTCTGGCTCAGCGCGATGCCGCCCGCGCGGCGCTCGATCTCCCGCCCTGCCTGGTCATAGGCGAACGTGACCGTCCTGTCGGCCGTCCGCAGCAGCACCGGGCGGTCGCGCCCGTCGTACTCCCACACGCTCTCGGCGTTCGACGGGGTCACGCGCTTCACACGCCTGCCCAGCACGTCGTAGGCCGAGCGTACGGTGGCTCCGTTGCAGGTCTCCGCCAGTATGCGACCGCGGGCGTCGCGCTCGTAGCTCAGCTCCGTTTCGGGGCCGAGCACACGACGTACGTGGCCGACGGCGTCGTACTCGTAGCGAGTGACGCCTTCGGGCGTCCGCTGCTCCGTGACCTTGCCGAGGTCGTCGCGAACGTAGTCGATCGACTGGCCCGCGCCGTTGGTCTGCCCGACGAGACGGCCGGCAGCGTCGAACCGGTAGCTCTGGACGCGACCACCGAAGTCCTGCTCCCGGACGAGACGCCCGGACTCGTCGTAGAAGTACTGCCACACGGCTCGCTGCTGGTTGGTCACCGAGGTGACGCGCAGCTGGCCGTCATGACAGAACTCCACGCGGGAGCCGTCGGGGTCCGTACGCGCACGGAGAAGACCGAAAGCACCGTACTCGAACCGGGTCACCCGCCCGCTGGGGTCCACGTGTTCGATGAGGTTGCCCTCGCCGTCGTACGCCCGTCGCTCCGTGGTGCCGTCGGGCAGGTCAAGTCGGAGCTGCCGCCCCTCCGGTGTCCAGGCCAGCCGAGTGACGGCCCCGTCCGGCCCTGTCTCCTCGACAACCCTGCCGAAAGCGTCCCGTACGAACCGTGTGGTGCCGCCCTCGGCGTCGGTCGACATGGCGGGCAGACCTGCCGCGTCGGTCTCCAGGAAGGCAGTACCGCCGGCGGCGTCGGTGACCGTTAGGAGCGCGCCGTCGTGCCGGTACCGGTAGCCGATACGGGCCCCTGTGGGATCGGTTTCAGCGACCAGGTTGCCGCGATCGTCGTATTCCAACCGCCAGACGTGTCCGTCGGCCTGTACCACCTCGACGGGCTGCCCCCACGCGTTGTTCGCGGCGGCCTCCCGGTGGCCGTCGGGCCGGATCACTGCGGTCGGCGCACCCAGTTCGTCGTAGGCGTAGCGGGTGGTCCGGCCGCGGGCGTCGGTCCTGGCCAGCAACCGGTCGTAGCGGTCCCACTCGTAATGGATGGTGTGACCGAGGGGGTCGGTCTCGGCGACGAGCTGGTAGAGATCGTTCCAGCGGTAGCTCGTGGTGTGGCCGAGCGCGTCGGTGTAGCGGGTCTCGCGGCCGTCGGTGTCGTAGGCGACAGTGCACCGCAGGAGGCCGTCGGTGCCCTCGCCGCCGACGCAGCGGTCCTGGTCGTCGTAAGTGAAGCGGTACCAGTAGCCGTTGCGATCAGTCCAGGAGGTGATGCGTGAGCGGTCGTCGTACGTGAGCTTCAGGGGAAGACCGCTGGAGTCACGGATCTCGGTGAGGTCGCCGTCGGGGCCGTAGTCGAAGCGCCTGAGCAGCGTGCCCTGTGGGCCGGCCTCCGGGTCGCGCAGTCGCAAAGCGGTGACGCGCCCGTTCTCGGTGTCCACGTGGATGTGTCGGCCGCCCGAGTCGCGCACGGCGACGGGGGTTCCGTCGGCGCTGCGGTCGATGTCGATGCGGTAGCCGTTGCGGTCTGTCAGAGCGACAAGGAGGAGGGAGAACGCCTTGTCGATCGGAGCGGGCCACTGTGGGGCGGCGAAGTGACGCGTGACCCCGGTGAGCGGATCCGTGATGCTCACCGGCGCCCCGGGCCCCCCGTCCCAGAGCATCGGCCAACGCGGGCCTTCCCATGGCATCACCGAAGCACCGGCCTCGGGCACCGGGTAGAGGAGGATCATGCCGTCCTCAGCGGCATAGGCAGCGCCCTGGTCGTCCAGTTCCAGACGTTCATCGAGTGTTGAGGCCCAGGACGAGCCGAAGAACCGCCCAGCCCGATAGGTCGACAGATGGGTACGCCGCAGGACCAGGGGGAGCAATCCAGGCAGATCGACGTCGATCTCGGTCA
Source organism: Streptomyces swartbergensis (assembly GCF_002148965.1). GTDB lineage: Bacteria > Actinomycetota > Actinomycetes > Streptomycetales > Streptomycetaceae > Streptomyces > Streptomyces swartbergensis. Next base: position 20,471 of record NZ_NGFN01000061.1, read on the forward strand.
TGTACATCTCGCCCGAGACCATGTCGATCGGATCGCCGTTCAGGCACCGCCCCTTGCCCGGCTTGGCCTTGGCCACAGCATCGTCGGCCTCCCGGCGAAGACCGTTCTTCCCGAGGCCCTTGGCCATGGCCTTGAGGCCGCCCTTGCCCAAGGTCTTCATGCCCTTGGCCAATCCGCCGAGCGTCGTGAGCCCCTTCATGCCCGGTATGCAGTCCAGGGCGGCGAACCCCACGTCCCATAGGGAGGCTTGGCCTTTGGAGTATTTGTAGAGGGTGTCCGCGAGGACGACCGCCGCGGCGATCAGCACGATCGCGCCCAGGATCGGCCCACCGATGATCATCGCGACGATCCCGAGGACGGTCACGACGACCTTGCACACCGCGACGATGCTGTCCCAGTTGTCCGTGAACCAGTCGCCGACCTCCTCCCACCACGACCGGTTCTGAATGCCCGCGTCCGAGGCCTCGTCGATCTTCGACTTCGCCTCCCGCGCGGCCTCCTCACGCATCTTGCGCGCGTCCTCGGCCATCTTCTTCGCGGCAGCCAGGGCGTCTTGGGCATCGGACACGTCCGACTGCGCCTTGGTCTGCGCCGACTTGGCGTGCTGCACATCCCGCGTCGCGGCACGCACCTTCGCCTCGTCCGGCTTGTCCGCGTCCGACTTCCTGCCGGTCGGGTCGTCCTTGTACTTGTCCGCCTCCTTGCCCGCCCGCGTGACCCAGGAGTCGGCCGAGGTGAGACGGGACTGGGCGGAGGAGAGGTTGTCCCGCGCCTCACGGCCCTTGACCAGCGCCTTGTCGGCGAGTGACTGGGCGCGCTCCAGCTTCGGCCAGAAGTCGGCGAGCGCGTCGCCGCACATCTCGTAGGACTTCTTCAGCTTCTTGAGGTTCTTCGGGACGTCGGCGAAGTCCTCCTTGAAGACGTCCGCGGACTTGCCCGCCCACTCAAGGAGCGTGCCCTCCCCCGCCATGCCCTTGACCAAGCGCAGCGCCTCGGAGACATCGTCGGCGAAGTCGTGCAACTGCTTCGCAAGCGTGCGCACCCGCTGCGGATCACCAGGAGTCGGATCCTTGTCCAAGTCCAGGACATGCCAGTCCGCAGGCCTGTGCCCCGCCATACCGCAACCCCCGTCACGCGCGCATCAACGTCAACAACCGTATGCACACGTGAACTTACAGGGGACAAGCATTCGACGGAAACCACATCACAAACGGTGCCTGCGCGGGCCGCCGCGCATCCCCCGGCGACGCCCACGGGCCGCACCCACCAGCACTCCAGCCTGTTCCGCACGGTCCCAGAGACCCGCCGCCGCAGAGCCGCGTCATGGATCTCGAACTCGCCGGTCTCAAGAAGGATGCTCTCCCAGGTCTCCGTGGGAACCGACCGGCCCGGGAACCAGCCGCCCGCCCGCAGCACCCGGTCCGTCTCCTCGGACCAGCGCAGCCCAGCGTCCGGACCGGTCCCACGGTGTGGAGCCGCCGCCACAACGCGCCCAGGCGTCCTGGGGAAAGACCGGGCCCCTGCACCACCACCAGGCGGCTGGCCAGTCGTACATCACCAGACCGCCGAGCTCGGAGAGGAACCGACGCGCGGCATCATGGACCACGAAAGACCCACGCTCACGCAGGACTCGCTCCCAGTGTCCGTCGGCACCGAGCGGCCGGGCCGCCAGCCCGCGCGGCACAGCACTTCATCGGTCCACGGGGACCAGCCACGTGTCTGCCTCATCAGCGCTCACTCAATCACCGCCCGAACGCCCAGTCGTCCGTCCGTCTTCGCGCAGGGCGACGACGAGTTGCACCGGTGCTTCCGTGTCGTCGTGCTTGACCCCTGCCAGGACGACCTTGCCCGAGACCCTCCAGGCGGTGTGGTCGAGGAAATCCGCCCCGCCCGTCAGGTCCTCGTCGGACACCTCCAGGCGAGTGGCGAGCACCCCGGACTGGAGCTGGGAGACCACCCGGGAGTTCGGCGACAGCGGCGTCGTACAAGTCGTCCAGGTACGTGTCCGGGTCGGGCCACTCGTCAGCGACCTCGCGAAACCAGAGGGTGAACTCCACCTCCACGGGCCCGTCGCCCTGGATCCAGGCGCTGGCGTCGTCACGCCTCCAGGTGGTCGCCCATTCCTTTGCCGGATTCCTGCGCTCGCCTTCCCAGCCCGATGCGCCGAGAACCGCTTCCACGGCCTGACCGGTGAGCCCGTCGTGAATCATTTACGGGTGAACTTCGCTTCGCCGATACGAACTCGGATCGGACCCCCGTCCATGTCAATGCCATTCCTCGGGATTGAGAGCGGCAGCGACGAACGTCTCCCCGGTGGTGACGGTCAGGTCATTTTGTTCAATCCGCAGCGCCACCTTCTCGCGATCAAATTCGCGGAACTCGAAAACGAAGTGCTCGGCGACCGCCGGCCGATCCAGGGGGAATCCATCGAGATCCACCGCCGAATTTGCACGGTCCGCGCCCTGGCAAAGGACTGATACGAACAGGGGGAAGTGTTCCGCTTCCAGCAGTCGATCCGCGTCATGAATGACCCCTGCGATCCCGACTCCACCGGTCACCTCACCGCACAGGTCGTCCAGGCAGTCCACCATGGCGTCCCAGTTCCTGCCGAAGTACCCGGGGAATTGCAGTACCTCCGCGAACGAACGGTAGATCCCCTCCTCGGTCACCAGATCGTGGGAGTCGAAGTGGTGGATGCGGCCTCCCTTTGACTCCAGCCATGACAGCTGCTGCTGGGCCGCGGCCTCTCCTCGCGGAACGAAGATGACCCAGGGCTCCGAGGTCCCCGTGATGTCAAAACCTGTCATTACTGGATCACCCTGTGAATTCACCAACGTAGCAGAAAGTTCCGTAGGGGTCCGGCGTGTAACACGCGGGACCTGGGCCGTCTTTCGGAGTCAGGAGCCGTTCGGGACCTATGATCTCCTTCCCACACCTTGGAGCGCTGCACTGCGGAAGGTCGACCTTGGCGTTGACGTCCCATTCCTTGTACTTGCCTCTGGGGAGGACGGACTTGTTATTACCCCAGTTTGCATTGCCATGGTAGCCGTCGATCTTTCCGATCCCCCCGGGCCGGGCATTGACCTTGTTCAGCATGTCCGCAGCATGCTGGGGCGCTGGGCCCGGAAGAATCCCCAGCCCGTCCGTGCTGCCGGTATCACCGCCGTGCTGACGCGAGCGGTCGCGGGATCGTAGTGAGACGCCCCCGCTTCCCGGCTTGCCCATGCGAACCGCTCGTCCTCCCAACCCGCCTTGAGGGGGTCGAAACGGATTGCCGACGACGTGGTGATCGAGTCGGCGGGCCAGCCGTACGTCACCAGAGCCCCGAACTCGGAGAGAAACCCGCGCGGCGTCGTGGGCGACAAAGGACCCGCGGTCACGCAGGACTTTCTCCCAGGTGCCCACCGACACCGAACGGCCGGGACGCCAGCGCATGGTGCCGTCCGCACCGCGTTCGCTGACGGGCGTCCGCTCGTCAGCTCTCTCGACCTGTTGCCCGGTGGAACACAGTTCCCCACTCAGGGGTCACCCGGGAGCCGCCCCGCACGACGAGCGCCGTGTACGCGTCGGTCGCTACGCCTTGAGTGATGGCGCTGGTGCGAGCCGGCCGGCCAGGGCGTCGTCCACCTGGCTCTCGAACAGGACGAAATTGGCAAGGGCGAACACACCGCAGGGTTCGGTTCGCTCAGGGATCACCTTGTCGTTCTCATCGACGTAGCCACTGCGCGCGGGGTCGAAGAAGCAGTGCTGAGCCAGCAGGTCGGTCGACTTGAGCACTTCGTGCTCGACAGTCCTGAAGTAGCCCTTGGTCCAGGGCCAGCGCCGTGAAGAACGGCGGCAGCAGCAGCCTGTCAGGCGTCAGGGCCGGCAGGTCCGGCTTCTCGGCCTCGGTCTCGGTCTCAGCAGGGACGTCATACACGTAGGCGAGGATCCCTCCGGGGAACCTGCCCTTGGATCCGCTCTGCCCGGTTTTCACAATTCGACCGAAACGGAACCCGTGCCCCTCCGGCCGCAGCATGAAGATGTCGCCCGGCTGGTGTTGACGACGCTGGCCCTTCATCTTGATCAGCGGCATGCGCCCGCCCCCTTTCGTTGCCCAAGACCTACGGGTTGTTCGCGCCGTGACAGCTGCTGCTGGATCCCGGCCTCTCCTGGTGGAAGGAGGATGACCCAGGGCTCCGAGGTCTCCGTGATGCCCTCCCACCGAGCGGCGCCCTGCCGGATCCGCTCGCGCGTCTCAGAGCGCCCTTTCACCCGTCAAATCCCCCAAGGATCGTTGTGGGGTTTCGCCGTCGGATCCTGCGACCACAGCAAGCGCTGCTCGATCTCATCACCCGTGAGATCGACGAGCCGGTCGGCAGCCCAGCCGTTCCAGTGGACGGCACCGGGAAACTGCGGCAGGCGGAAGGCCGGCAGTTGGGTCGGCAGCGCTTCGACACGGAACACCGGCTTCTTGACCTCCCCGTCCATCCTCTTCGGCTTGGACGACCTGCGCAGATCCAGACAGTCGACCACCTGCTCCACCACGTAGAGGAAGTACTCGTCGTTCTTGGCACCGGCAATCTCTACAGGCACGAGACTGCCGGCTGCCGACAACTCGTCCCCGAAGGTCTCGACGAGACGCCGGCTGAGCACCGGTGCGCCCGGGTAGCCAGTGGGATATTCGCTCTTGTGCCAGCGCCGCTCACCCAGCCATTCGGCACGAAGCCGAGCTGGCCGGTCCTCGTCGGTTCCCGTCCGCTGCCAGCGCATCAGCTGACGTGCGTCGAAATTGTTGAGATGCAGCGTCTGGTACTCACTCATGCTCGGCAGCAGTCTGTACACCGACAGACTCTTCTCGGGCTCGTCCGCCACTGCTTCACCATCCGTATTCGTTGTCACGTCGGTGTGGTCTCTCATGGTGCCGTCCATACCGCGGTCGCTGACGGTTGCCCGCCTCGTTCGCCCTGCGCCTCCTGTGCGGCATTCCGGCCGGACCAGGACGCATGGGTCTGGTTGCCGTGCTCGTCGTAGGCGTACGACTCCGTCCAGTCCGCGGCACGGACCCCGAGGACGCGACCCGCTGTGTCGAGGTCGAAGGCACGGCGCCCGGTCGTCCGGTCGTAGAGGTCCGTCACGTTGCCGTCGCCCCGGTACGTATAGGTCCTGTGTGTCAGCGGCCTGGCGCCGGCTGCGGACGACCCAGCACGTCGTAAGCGGTGGCGAGCAGTCGTCTGTCGACCCTCTCGGCGGTGGCACACCGTTCGACGGAAAGGTCGGGCGAGGCAACGTCAGGAACGGCGGCCGCGCCCAGCCCGCCAGGCCTCCTCCACGGCGTCCGCGGCCCGCAGCCACCAGCCCTCCAGCTTGTTCCGCACCGTCGCATGCACCCACCGCCACTTGAACCACAACGGCAGCTTGCGGAACGGCACGAAGGTCAGCGTGTCGTTGATGGCGTCCTCGGCCAGGCCCCTGGGCCCCTCCACGCGCAGCACCGCGTACAGCTCCGGCGTCAGCTCCCGGTTGAGCCGCGCCGCGGTACCTGCGGCAGTGAACGCGTACCCCCGCTGATCGGGATGCGGCAACTGCGTCGCCCTCACGATCCGAGGCGAAGCCTCCTCCAGTGAACACTGGAGCGCCAACCCGATCGCCGCTGTACCGAGACGGCTCTCACCGCGCTCCCACGCGGCATCCCACTCGGCGGGGTCGTCGATGCCCAGCAGACCCTTGCCGCTTTCCCAGTCACGATCCAACGCCATGAGCGGTATCCCTACCGATGCCAATCCTCGCCGTCGCTCTCCAACGCACTGTGCGCATAACGCTCCAGGCTCGGCGGCACAAGGAGCGGAGGTCATCCGGGAGCGGCTGGCCAAGGACCGATTCGATGCGGTCGAGGGTGCCGGGATCTAGGGGGTTGCGGAGTTCCGCCGAGGGGAGCGCTCCAGCGATCTCGCGCCCCATCACATGTCCAAAAGGTTCGCCAGGGAATCAGCCCGTGAAGCGGAAGGTAGACGTGATCGCGTCGAAGATGTCGAAGAAGGAGTCCGCGAGGTCGAGGACCTGACTGCTGCCGGCGACCAACGCCACCTTGCCCTCCTGGCCCGGCACGGGAATGTACGTCTGCATCAGCACAGCCCTGATCGTGCGGTTGAGGGCGTCGCCGGGTACGGGAATGTCCTCGATGCCGTACGTCCGCGCCGCCGGGCCCACTCCGGGGATGTCGACGGTCGTCACCTTCCGCCAGGAGTCCCCTTCCCGCTTGGCCTCCTTGACGGCGAGCTGGCTCGCGATGGCGGCCGGGTCGTTCGACAGCGGCTCGCCGCGCTCGTTGCGGCCGCCGACCAGGGAGACGGTCACCGAGCCGGTGATCGGCGTGTCCCCGCCGAAGCTCTCCGCCATACAGCCGCAGTACATGGCGCCCGACTTCCACGCGTCCGCGGCGGCCTTCTTGAGGAAGTCGACGTACGTGTCCCGGTACTGCTCCAACTCCGGCCGCTGCCGCACCCGTTCGTTCACCATCCGCCGGATCGAGTCGTCCCGCGACTCGGGCCGTACGTCGAACTCCCACCACGACTCCGGCACCTTGATCCGGAAACCGCCCCTCTCGACGGTCAGTGCCTCCATGTAGCGGGCCATGGCGCCGGCCTCCCCGTTCGCTCGATCACTCGTGCGCACATCGTGCCATTGCACGAGGGTGGGATACGACAAGATCAGCGGCGTGAGACGGCACGACCGGCTGACTCGACTGGATCCACGGGTGCTTCCTCTCGCCGAGATGCCGCACGCCCGGCTGCACGACGGCCTCACCACATCCGGCGTGACGCTACGGATGTCCGACGGGACCCCTCTCACTCACTGATCTCTTCCACCGTCCAGAAGGGCGAGTCCTTCGGTGGGGCCGGTCGCACGGGGAACGTGCTGAAGTCGATGTCCGCATCCTCGTCCGGGTCACCGGTCGGAAGTCGATCCCGGTGATCCGGGCGGTAGTACGCCCCGTACGCCCAGTACTCGGGCAGCTCGTGGCCCATGATCCACACGCCGTCCTGTGTCCCGTACGTCGCATTGATCCTGGCCACCGCCTCCGCGCGGGAGACACCGCAGCGTTCCACCAGTACGTCCACCATCTCGCGGAAGTACGCGAGCATCTCCTCGTCGAGGGGTATCACGAACTCGGTGCCCGTGCTGCCTGCCGTGGCACACGCGCCGTACTCCAGGAGCCGGCGCAGGCGCCTGACCTCCGCCACGAGACGCGGTACGGCCTCTCTGGCCATAGCGATGAACGTCGCGTTCTCGTCCCAGCGTTCGTCGGCACAGTCGACGTAACGAGGGTGCTGCACAAGAGTGGCAGCGACCAGTTCCCGGTGATCGAAGTCGGGATATCGCTCGCCCCGGCCCGAGTCCTCCACGGTGCCGACCCCGACCAGGTTCATGGCGTGGTCGTCGTCGAGGTTCCTGACGAACCACGGCCCCGGAGTGGCAGCCGCGCACACTTCCTCGATCCCGTCCAGGTCGAGGTCGTCGGACGCGGGTTCCGGAGGCATGCCCTACGCCTGGACGGAGGCCACGAAGTCCGACCAGGCCTCCGGTGCGAGCGCGAGTCGGGGGCCTGCGGCCTGCTTGGAGTCGCGAACGTGCACAGTGCGGGGCACTATCGCGATCTCGACGCAGGAGTCACCATCAGGGCCACTGCTGTAGCTGCTCTTGAACCACGCCAGTTCGGAGGCGTCCCCGATCGAGGACTTGCGGATCATGTCTCTCCCAGCAGTTGCTCAATGAAGGCCAGCGACTCCCGTGGTGGAAGGGCCTGAGCTCGGATCGTGCCATACCGCAGGTCGAGGATCCGGATCTCCTTCGGATCAGTGGTCGGCCGACCGTTGAAGGCACCGTCGGACCGGCCCACCGCAGTACCGTCCCCGAACTTCAGCACCTCGATCCTCCCGTTCAGACCGGGATGGGCCTCGCTGCTCGTCGGCATCACCTGAAGCCTGACGTTACGCAACCGCCCCACCTCCAGCAGGCGCTCAAGCTGCTGACGCCAGACCATTGTGCCCCCAACCGGGCGCCGCAGCGTCGCTTCCTCCTGGACGAAGCTGAGCGACGGCGCCGGCGACCGCTCGAACACGGACTGCCGGGCCATACGTGCGGCCACCAGACGCTCCACCTCGTCCGGCGAGTACGCAGGCTGCCAGGACTCGAACAGGGCTCGCGCATGATCTGGGGTCTGCAACAGGCCGTTGATGCTGATGCTTTCGTACACCCCGATCTCAACCGCCTGCCCCTCCAACTTGGCCAGCTCCCGCACCTTCTTCGGATACCGAACCCTCTTCACGTCCTCCCACGTCGCCGCAATCAGCCCACCCGCCCCCAGCACCTCATCCGCCCTGACCAGATA
>NZ_NGFN01000610.1 GCF_002148965.1 Streptomyces swartbergensis
GTTCCGGGCGGTGTGGGTGGCTCCGCCGGGGCGCGTTCGGCGGAGCGCAAGCGGCGCGGGCACACTCTGGAACGCTTCCTTCATGGCAGCATGGTGAACCGGTTCGTACGGTGCACTGGTTGTCCACAGCCTGTGGAGGCGGCGATGCGGTGGTTGGTGGGATGGAGCAGCACCGCCGCGGGAGCCGTCGCTGCCGGCTCGGCGGGGGCCACGGGACCCGACGGCGAGACCCTGCATCCGGTGGGCTCCCAACTCCTGTGGGGCGACCCCGATCCGCTGTGGGCGGTCGGTGACTGGCGCCCCGACGAGGTGCGGGTGGTGAAGGCCGACGACCGGACGCGCATCGCCGTCCTCGGCATCTGCGGTGCCACCGACGMGCAGCTGCGCGTCGCGCTGTTCGCCGCGCGCGGCGGGGCACTTCGGCATCTGACCGCCTGGCCGGGGAGCTACACCGCGATCGTGCAGGTGGGCCGCCGTATCACCGTCTGCGGCGACCTCGCGGGCGCGCGGCCGGTGTTCTACACCCCCTGGGCCGGCGGCACGGCGTATGCGACGGCCGCGCTGCCGCTGGCCGACCTCATCGAGGCCAACCTCGACTTCGGGCACCTCGCCGCGCTGCTGGCCGCCCCCGACGTGCCCGCGGCGCTTCACGACTCCACGCCGTACGACGGCGTGAAGCGCATTCCGCCGGGGCATGCGCTGATCCTGCGCGCCGGGGCACGCGAGATCGCCGGGTACGAACCGGTCGCCTCGCTGGCGGTGGCGGCGCCTTCCGCCGATCCCGACAGCGCGGTCGACGCCGTGCGCGACGCGCTCGTGGAGGCCGTACGCACACGGCTGTCCGCGCCGCGGCACGTCCCCGGGGCGGACATCGACCCCGGGCCCGTGCCCGGCATGGGGCCCGCCGAGCGGCGTGCCGCGCGCGGGATGCCGGTGCCCGGGATCGGGGCGGACCTGTCCGGCGGACCGGCCTCGGGGACGCTGGCGCTGCTGGCCGCGGGGCTTCCCGGAATGCCGGGCACGGTGCTGGGGCACGGCACGGGCGCGGGCGAGCGGCTGCTGGCGGTCACGTTCAACGACCTGGCCGTCGCGGGGCGGGAGGCCGAGCTGGAGCGGGCAGGCGCGCTGGCCGCGAACCCGCGTCTGCACCATGTCGTCGTGGCCGGTGGCGAGGAGACCCTCCCGTACGCCGACCTGGACGGCCCGCTGACGGACGAACCGGGCGCGTCCCTGGTGACGGCGGCCCGGCACCGGGCGCGGCTCGCGGCCGGCAGCGCGGACCACTTCACGGGCTACGGTGCGCGCCAGGTCCTGGACGCCCATCCGGCGCGTCTGGCCGACCTGTTGATGGACCGCAAGCGGCGCCACCTGGTGCGGCCCGTCGCCGCGCTGGCCAGGACGGACGGCTCGGTGCTGGTCCCCGCGCGCGTGTACGCGGCGGCGCGACGGCTGTCCCGTACGCCGTACCGGGCGGGGCTGGAATCGCTGGCCGAGCGCCTGCTCGACCACCGTACGGACGACGGTCCGGACGCGCCCGGGGGTGCGGTGGAGGCCTCGCTCGCCGCGCTGACCTGGGGCAGACCCGGACCGGCGGCGCGCTGGCTGACCGGTGAGGCGCTCGCTGAAGTATCGGTTCGCCTTCAGGCGGCGACGCACCGGTCGGAGCTGGTGGGGCCGGGACAGCGGCCGGGTGACTTCCGCGCGCGTGCGGTGCTGGCGCGGTATGCGGCGGACCTGCGGGTGCTGGAGCAGGCCGCGGAGATCCGTTTCCAGCGGCTGCACGCGCCGTTCCTCGACAACCAGGTCGTGCGCGCGGCCCGGGCGCTGCCCGAGGCCTTGCGGGTACGGCCGGGAGCGCGGGCGGCCATACTGCGCACGGTGCTGGAAGGGGCCGGCGTCCGGGACCTGCCGCCCGGGTGGGGCGCCCCGACCCAGGCGACGGCGGCGGCCGCGGCGCGTATGGGCCTGAGGGTGGCGGCGGACTCCCTGGTCGCCCTGTTCGACACGCCGCTGCTGGCGGAGGCGGGCCTGGTCGAGGCCCGAGTGGTCCGCAAGGCCCTGCGCTCCGCGGCGGCCGGCGAACCCCTCCCCCTGGACGGCCTCGCCGACCTGGTCTCCCTGGAACTGTGGCTCCGCCGCCTGCTGTCCCGCCGCGGCACCTGCTGGACGGGCACCCCGGCCCGCCAGCGCGCCGTACCGGCGGGCATCGCGCCGCAGCGGGGGGCGCTGGGGGCGGGGGCCGGGGTACGGCGGGTGTAGCGAACGCCGCCTCGGGCGCTGATTTGCGGGTGTGTGCTGAGTTGCGGGTGCGGGCCTTGTTGCGGTGTGTGCTGAGTTGCTGTTGCGGTGCGGGGCTTGCTGCGGGTGTGTGCTGAGTTGCTGTTGCGGTGCGGGGCTTGCTGCGGGTGTGT
>NZ_NGFN01000611.1 GCF_002148965.1 Streptomyces swartbergensis
CCGCCTGCCTCGCCCCGATGGGTGACGCGCGTTACACAGGCTGAACTTTCCCAGGTCGGCGTCCGTGGGTACGGATGACGCCGGCCGCCGGCACCACAGCCCGACAGGTCTAAACCAATCGGCAGTCGGCCCTTGTCATCGCACCCCCGGGTCTGATGAGCTGTGGCCTGGGACACAACGGACACCCTGGGAAAGGCAGATGCCGTGAGCAACGAAAGCCTGGCCAACCTGCTCAAGGAAGAGCGCAGGTTCGCACCCCCCGCCGACCTGGCCGCGAACGCCAACGTCACCGCGGAGGCGTATGAACAGGCCAAGGCTGACAGGCTCGGCTTCTGGGCCGAGCAGGCCCGTCGGCTGACCTGGGCCAAGGAGCCCACCGAGACCCTCGACTGGTCGAACCCGCCGTTCGCCAAGTGGTTCAAGGACGGCGAGCTCAACGTCGCCTACAACTGCGTCGACCGGCATGTGGAGGCCGGGCACGGCGACCGTGTCGCGATCCACTTCGAGGGCGAGCCCGGCGACGGCCGTGCCATCACCTACGCCGAGCTCAAGGACGAGGTCTCCAAGGCCGCCAACGCCCTGCTGGAACTGGGAGTTCAGGCCGGCGACCGGGTTGCCGTCTACATGCCGATGATCCCCGAGACGGCGATCGCGATGCTGGCCTGCGCCCGCATCGGCGCGGCGCACTCCGTCGTCTTCGGCGGTTTCTCCTCCGACGCGCTCGCCACCCGCATCCAGGACGCCGACGCGCGCGTGGTCATCACCTCCGACGGCGGCTACCGGCGCGGCAAGCCGTCCGCGCTGAAGCCGGCCGTGGACGAGGCCGTCGAGAAGGCGGGCAACGTCGAGCACGTCCTGGTCGTGCGCCGCACGGGCCAGGAGGTCGCCTTCACCGAAGGCCGCGACGTGTGGTGGCACGACATCGTGCAGCGGCAGAGCGCCGAGCACACCCCGCAGCCGTTCAACGCCGAGCACCCGCTGTTCATCCTCTACACCTCGGGCACCACGGGTAAGCCGAAGGGCATCCTGCACACCTCCGGCGGCTACCTCACCCAGACCGCCTACACCCACCACGCCGTCTTCGACCTCAAGCCGGAGACCGACGTCTACTGGTGCACCGCCGACGTCGGCTGGGTCACCGGCCACTCGTACATCGTCTACGGCCCGCTCGCGAACGGCGCGACGCAGGTCATGTACGAGGGCACGCCCGACACCCCGCACCAGGGCCGCTTCTGGGAGATCGTCCAGAAGTACGGCGTGACGATCCTCTACACCGCGCCGACCGCGATCCGTACGTTCATGAAGTGGGGCGACGACATCCCCGCGAAGTTCGACCTGTCCAGCCTGCGCGTGCTGGGCTCGGTGGGCGAGCCGATCAACCCCGAGGCGTGGATCTGGTACCGCAAGAACATCGGCGGCGACCGCACCCCGATCGTCGACACCTGGTGGCAGACCGAGACCGGCGCGATGATGATCACCCCGCTGCCGGGCGTGACCGCGACCAAGCCCGGGTCCGCGCAGACGCCGCTGCCCGGCATCTGCGCGACGGTCGTCGACGACGAGGCGCGCGAGGTGCCCAACGGCGGTGGCGGCTACCTGGTGCTGACCGAGCCGTGGCCGTCGATGCTGCGCACCATCTGGGGCGACGACCAGCGCTTCATCGACACGTACTGGTCGCGCTTCGAGGGCAAGTACTTCGCCGGTGACGGTGCCAAGAAGGACGACGACGGCGACATCTGGCTGCTCGGCCGGGTCGACGACGTCATGCTCGTCTCCGGGCACAACATCTCCACCACGGAGGTCGAGTCCGCGCTCGTCTCTCACCCCTCGGTCGCCGAGGCGGCCGTGGTCGGCGCGGCGGACGAGACGACCGGGCAGGCGATCGTCGCCTTCGTGATCCTGCGCGGCACGGCCTCCGAGACCGAGACCCTGGTCGACGAGCTGCGCGCCCACGTCGGCAACGCCCTCGGCCCGATCGCCAAGCCCAAGCGGATCCTGCCGGTGGCCGAGCTGCCCAAGACCCGCTCCGGCAAGATCATGCGGCGTCTGCTGCGGGACGTCGCCGAGAACCGCCAGCTCGGTGACGTCACCACGCTGACCGACTCCACGGTCATGGACCTGATCCAGGCGAAGCTCCCGGCCGCGCCCAGCGAGGACTGATCACCGCACAGGCATGGCGCAGCGGGCGAAGGGGCACCCGGTGATCGGCACGCCGGGTGCCCTTTCGGACCCCGGTGGTGATCACCGGGGTGCGTTCGGCCCTACGTTTACCTAGGATGTTTAACGTTTACCTAGGATGTTTACCTAGGCTAAGAAAAACAACTGCTTCATGGTGCGCCGGGAAGTCTGGTCGGCATGTGTTCAGCCCTGCCCACCGACCGGAGGTCTCCCACGTGACCGCGCCCCGCC
>NZ_NGFN01000612.1 GCF_002148965.1 Streptomyces swartbergensis
GGTTCACGGTGGGCGGGGGGCTCGACTGACGTCACCTGCCTCGCGTGCGGCTCACCCCGCAGGATCCTGCCGCAGGGCGCGATACAGGTGAAACCGCCCACCGTGCGTGAGCCGTACCCCGGGCGTCCCCGAGAACAGCTCGTGCCCCTTGTCATGGTCACCGGCCTCGGCGGCCTCCTGGTGGGCCTCCACGCTGGTCCACTCGGTGCAGAGCAGCACCCGGCTGCCGTCGGCGCTGTGCAGGAAGTGGGCGGAGATCGCCCCGGGGTGGCCGCCTTCGCGCGGCTGGGCCTCGATCACCGCGTCGGTGAAGGCGCGCTGCCGCTCCGGCCCGTCGACATCGAAGGCGGCGGTGATGAGACACCCCGGGACGCGCGTCTCGTGCTCCTCGACGAGGCTGCGGTACAGCCGGTAGCGGGGCGGACCGGTCGGCGGAACCGCGGTGTCGTCGGTCCACCGGGCGAGCGTCAGCACCGTCTCCCCGTCCGTACTGAGGAACCAGCTGACGGCGGCGAGCCCGGGGGGCGGGGTCGCCAGTGCGTAGAACTCGGCTTCCACGGCGGCCCGTTGCTGCTCCAGGCCGGCGGCGTACCGCGTGCCGATCACCAATGTGCCGGGCACGGTCAGGTCGGGGAAGGGTGCTGAGGGCACGGACGGAATCCTTCGTGAACGGGAGCGGAACCGTGATCGTGCCCGAGGGCGGCAGGGCGCCGTCAACTGCTTTACGCCGCAGCCGTCAACTGCTTTACGCCGCCGGCCACACCGCCTGGCCGGGCCCGGGACCGTCCTGAAGCGGGTCGCCCGTCCGGGGCTCGACGCTCGGTCCGGCCCGGTCCGACGGCTGCTACCGTCCGCTCATGCCTCCCGCTCAACGGCACCCCACGATGGCCGACGTCGCAGAACGGGCCAGGGTCTCCACATCCACCGTCTCGCGCACGCTGCGCGGCCTGCCGACGGTCTCGCCGGAGGTGCGGGCCCGCGTCGAGAAGGCCGCGCGCGAGCTGAACTTCGCCGTGTCCCGGCAGGCCGCGAGCCTGGTCACGGGCAGGACCGGGACGGTGGCGGTGCTGGTCCCGACGCTCGACTCGTGGTTCATGGGATCCGCCCTGTCCAGCCTGGCCCCGCTGCTGCGGGCGGCGGGCATGCAGCTGAACGTCTACGAGATCCCCGACCTGGCCGAGCGCTCCGCGTTCTTCGAGCACCTCCCGGCACGCCGCAACGCCGACGCGCTCCTGGTGTTCTCCTTCGACCTCACCGACGAGGAGACCGCGCGGCTGGACGACCTCGGCATGCCGGTGATCTACGTCAGCCGGCACGTCGCCGGACGGCCCAGCGTCTACGTCGACGACGTGGCCGGCGCCCTGCACGGCACCCGGCACCTGCTCAACCTCGGCCACCGCCGGATCGCCTTCGTCCAGACCGCGGGCGCGAGCGGCTTCTCCTTCAGTTCCGACGAACGGCTGCTGGGCTACCAGCAGGCGCTCACCGAGGCGGGGATCCCGCTCGACGACGACCTGGTGGTGTCCACGCGGGTCGGCGACAAGCGGGCCGCCGCCGAGGTGCTCGGCATGCTGCTGAGCCTGCGCGAGCCGCCCACCGCCCTCTTCGCCGAGCAGGACGAGCTCGCCGTCGCCCTCGTCTGGAACCTGCGCAGGACGCGGATCGCCGTACCCGAACGCATCTCCGTCCTCGGCTTCGACGACCAGCCGCTGGCCGACTGGTTCGACCTGTCCACGGTCGCCCAGTCACCGTCGGACATGGGCCGGGAGGCCGGCGAGCTGGCGCTGAAGCTCATCGACGACTCCGGGACGGACCACGAGCGGCAGGTCGTGCTGCCGACGTATGTGATCCCGCGTGCCACGACCGCGCCGGTGGCCTGGCCCCGGGACGAGGGCGAGCGACCCACGGGGAGTGAGGGGACGCTCGGCAGGGCGCCTTCTTGAGGCCCGAGCCCGCGTCATCGGTCTGCGAGGGYGAAGAACCGCATCGGGGAGTTCGCCTTGAACCCGATGCGCGGATACACGGGCGCTCCGGCGGCGGTGGCGTGCAGGGTCGCCCGGGTCAGCCCGGTGGCCCGGCCGCCCTCGTGCAGGGCCTTCCGCGTCACCGCTTCCCCGTATCCCCGGCGCTCCCACGCCGGATCGGTGGCGACGAGCAGCACGAAGAGGCGGCCGTCGGCCTCGACGGTGGCGGCGCAGGTCACGGGAGTGCCGTCGTGTCGCACGCCCAGGTAGGCGTACACCTGGCTCTTCCACAGCGAGGAGCGGCCGAGCCCGTCACGGCCGTCCTCCAACGGGAACCCGTAGGCACGCGAGTTGATGTCGGCGAAGGCTCGCAGCTGCTCATCGGTGGTCACGCGTACGAACGTCAGGTCGGGGTGGGCGGGC
>NZ_NGFN01000613.1 GCF_002148965.1 Streptomyces swartbergensis
GTGCGGGGACGGTGCCGGCATGCTCCGCGGCGTCATCGGGTCCCTCCGGTCCAGGGGGACCGGGAACTCGGGGCTTGAGACGGGGCGCCGGAGCGCCCTGTCCCCCCCCGGAACTCCTCTGGAGGGCGGACGCGGCGGGCGCCGCCCTCGCGACCGGATCTAGGCGGCGGGCGGCTGCGCGACGGGTGGCTGCGCGACGGGCGGCTGCGCGACGGGCGGCGTCTCGGGCGGGCCTTCGGCGACCGTGTCGGTGCCGCCGCTGTCGCCGGCGCCCGTGGGCTCGGTCGGCTCTGGCGTGGGCTCGACCGTCGGCGTCGGGTCGGTCGCCGGCGTGGTCGGCGGGTCCGCCGGCTCGGTCGGGGTCGGGTCGGTCACGCCCTTCCCCGGGGCCGGTGTGGTCGGGGTCGCCGTCGGCGAGGGCCCGGCGGTCGCGCCGGAACGGCCCGGGCTCGCGGAGGCCGCGGGTTCGAGGGCGCTGGGGCCGAGTGCAGGTGCCGTGGCCCCATCGGTCGTCGGCGCGCTGCCCGGGGCGGTGGCGCCCGTGTCACCGGCCGGTGCCGACTCCGTGGGCTGCGGCGGGGTGTCGACCTGCCCGGCCGGCCGGCCCTCCTTCTGGCCCGGCACGGGCAGCCAGGGCGCGTTGGAGTTGCCCGACAGCAGCGTGGCGACGATGACGACGGCGTAGACCCCGCAGACCAGGGCGACGGTTATGCCGATCCGGCGGAAGCGGCGGCTGCGACGGCCCGACTCGTCGACGAAGACAGGCCGGTCGCCGGTGCTTTCGGGGCCCGTGCCGGTGCCTTCCTCGACCTGCCGTACGAACCCGTCCCTGAGCTGGACGGCGTCGAGCTGGACGGTGACCTCGTGCGGGTCGTGAGTGTGCCCGGCGAGGGTCCCGGCCCGGACGTGCCCGACCGGGTCGGCGTCCTCCTGCCAGGGGTCGCGGACGGCCGACCGGGTACCGGGACCCGCCGCGAACGAGTCGGCCTCGCCCTCGCTCTGCCGGGGAATGCCGCGCAGTATCTCCGTCAGCTCCGTCCCGGCGGACGGGCGGGCGCCCGTCACCTGGATGTCGCCGCCGGAGAACGCCTGCGTGGCTCTCCGGTCCCGGGCTCTGCCGTCCGCGAGGAGTTCACCGGTCGCCGCTGCGACCTCGGGCCATTCAGGTTGGGCGTCTTCTCGCCACGGTTTCACACGCACGCACTTCCCCCCACGGGATGGTTCAGGTGCGCGTACGACCTGAGCACCCGTCGTCCGGACCGGGTCCCCAACCCGTCCAGAGCGCCCCCCATTACCACACCGTGCTCAGGCGTCGAATGTAGCGCACGCGAAGGATATGTGCGGACCACGTGCGGAATCGTGTCACTGGCGAGACATCATGAGGACATCATCGGTGGCCGGAACCCACCCCCCGGTGGGCCTCCGCAGCCACCCCTCCTCCACCGCGAGCAGCGCCGCCGCCCGTCGCAGCGCGTCGAGCGCGGGATGCGTCAGGCCCTTGCGCCACACCAGCGACACGGGCGAAAGCGGAACGGGATCGACCAGAGGACGTGACACCGTCGCCGGCAGGGCCGGGAACCCCACGACGGCCAGGACCGGGTTGCGCGTACGGGCCATGACCCGCTGGAACTCCTCGTCCCCGACGGCCAGTGGCGCCGGTGGCGCGATCTCGATGCACCGCCCCTCGAACAGCAGCCGCGCGAGGCCGGTCCACTCCGGCGTACGGGGATTGCCGGCGCCCGCGTAGACGGTCTCGCCGGCCAGCTCGGCGAGCGGCACCTCCGCCAGCGCGGCCAGCCGGTGGTCCTCGGGCAGTACGACAGCCATCGGCTCGTACCG
This sequence comes from Streptomyces swartbergensis, assembly GCF_002148965.1. GTDB lineage: Bacteria > Actinomycetota > Actinomycetes > Streptomycetales > Streptomycetaceae > Streptomyces > Streptomyces swartbergensis. The sequence goes on from NZ_NGFN01000613.1 coordinate 1,840, forward strand.
CACGGGCTGGTGGTCGAGCCCGGACCGCAGCGCCGGGTCCAGCCCGGCGAACCGTCCGAACGACGCGTCCAGGCGGCCCGCGAGCAACTCCCCGGCGGCCCCGGTCAGGCCGCTCTCGTAGCGGGCCATCAGCTCATGCCCGGGAGCGAGTTCACGCGCCCGGTGCAGCACGCGGCGCGGTGTGACCAGGCCCGGGGAGTTGAGGTCCACGAGCAGGGGCCGGGCCTGGTCGAAGGCGGCGAGCAGTTCCTCCTGCGCCTGGAGCACGCGGCGGGCGTACGGCAGCAGCCGCTCTCCGTCGGGCGTGAGCGTCACCTGCCGGGTGGTCCGCACGAACAACTCGGCGCCCAGCTCCCGCTCCAGCCGCCGCACGTCCCGGCTGAGGGCCTGCTGGGCCGTGTGGAGGCGCACCGCGGCACGGGTGAAGTGCAGCTCCTCGGCGACGGTGACGAAGGCACGCAGGAGTCGGGGGTCGAGGTGGCCGGGCATGCCGTGAACCTACAGCGGCGGGCTGCCCGCCCAGTCCCCCGGCGCCCTCTCAGCC
>NZ_NGFN01000614.1 GCF_002148965.1 Streptomyces swartbergensis
GTCAGGATCACCCCCGAAGCCGCCCTCCCCGGCCCCGAGTTCGGCACCTGGATGCTGGTCGCCAAGGGCCAGCTCCAGTCCGACTGGGTCACCGGCACCCTCGCCCCCTCCTGGAAGGTACAGGGGCTGCGCGAGATCCCGCTCCCGGCCGAATCACCCGGCTGGTGGGGCACCGGCAAGATGATCGAGTTCTGCAGCTACCTGCCCGACCTGTCGGTCCTCTACCAACTGGTCACCTCCGTACGACGCACCCGCTGCCACTGGTGCGGCATCGACGTCATCGGCGACCGCTGCGTGTTCTGCTCGGCCACGCCGCCCGTCCACGACAGCCCACCCCTGAAGCAGCTGGAGAACCGAACGGCCGTCGGATGAGCCCTGACTGCCCTGACAGCCCTTGCACCGCTCGTCAGCACTGCTCCGTTCCCGCTCGACCGATATCCCCAACGAGGTTGTACGGTTCATGAATTCCCGTCAGCGCCGCGGCGTGATTCTCCTGCTCCTGTCGGTCGTCTGCGCCCTCGGCGCCTTCACCGGCGTGCTGTCCGTCATCAGTGACGTGAAGTCCAAGGTGGGCCCCGAGGTCACCGCCTACCGGCTCAAATCCGACGTGCCGCCCTACACCACCCTCAGCACGGGCCAGTTCGAGAAGATCAAGATGCCCGAACGGTGGCTGTCGGACAACGCGGTCACCGACCTGCGCGAGATCCAGGGCAAGATCGCCGTGACCACGCTGCAAGCGGGCTCCCTGCTCCAGTCCGACATGATCGTCCGCCAGCCGGCCCTCCAGCCCGGCCAGCAGGAGGTCGCCATCATGATCGACGCGGCGACCGGCGTGGCCGGCAAGATCACGCCCGGCTCCTCGGTCAACGTCTACGCCACCTTCGAGGGCAAGCGGGAGGGCGACCCCGACCAGTCGAAGATCATCGTGACCAACGCCAAGGTCATCGACGTCGGCGAACTCACCGCGCTGAAACCCGACGAGAACAACCGCACCCGGCAGGCCACCGACGCCGTCCCCATCACCTTCGCGCTGTCCGCCCTCGACGCCCAGCGCATCACCTACGCCGAGTCGTTCGCCCAGCGGGTCCGGCTCGCCCTGGTCGCGCCCGGCGGCGACACCACCGTCCCCGAGCGGGACCGGACGTACGAACTCGCGAAGGACAAGTGAGAGGCTCGCATGCCCACGAGGATCCTCCCGGCAGTCGGTGACGCGGACGCGGTCCGGTCGATCACGACGCTGCTCAGCCAGCTCCCGGACGCCGAGCCGGTCGCCCCGGTGGTCGACTCCACCCAGCTCATCGACACCCTCGGCCGCCTCGCCGCCGAGTCGGTCGACGAACTGCCCGAGGTCGTGGTCGTGCACGAGCGGATCGGCCCGGTCCCCGCGCTGGAACTGATCCGCGAGGTCGCCCTGCGCTTCCCGGCCGTCGGCGTCATCCTCGTCACCTCCGACGCGAGCCCCGGCCTCTTCCAGGCCGCGATGGACTACGGAGCGCGGGGTCTCGTGGCTCTCCCCTTGAGTTACGAGGAACTCGCGAGCCGCGTCCAGGCGGTCGCCCAGTGGTCCGTCGGTGTACGACGGCACCTGGGCGCCGGCGGGGACGTGTTCACCGGCGTCGGCGGCACGGTCGTCACCGTCAGCGGAGCCAAGGGCGGCGTGGGCGCGACCCTGACGGCGATCCAGCTGGCCCTGGCCGCCCAGGCCTCCGGCCGCAGCACCGCCCTGGTCGACATGGACCTCCAGACCGGCGACATCGCCTCCTACCTGGACGTCCAGTTCCGCCGCTCCGTCGTCGACCTGGCCGCCATCACGGACATCTCCCCGCGCGTCCTGGCCGACGCGGTCTTCCGCCACGACACGGGCCTGGCCCTGCTCCTCGCCCCGGCCGAAGGGGAACGCGGCGAGGACGTCACCGACCGCGCCGCCCGCCAGATCGTCAGCGCCCTGCGCTCCCGCTACGAGGTCGTCGTCATCGACTGCGGCGCCCAGCTGAGCGGGGCGGGGGCGGCGGCGGTGGAGATGGCGGACAGGGCGTTGCTGATCACCACTCCGGACGTGGTCGCGGTGCGGGGCGCCAAGCGGGCGGTGCGGATGTGGGACCGGTTGCAGATCCGCAAGGCCGAGGAGACGACCGTCGTCGTCAACCGGCACTCCCGCGGTACGGAGATCCAGCCGCCCCTGATCCAGAAGATCACCGGCACGGCGGTCGCGGCCACCGCGATCCCCGCCAACTTCAAGGAACTCCAGAGCGTCGTGGACGCGGGCCGCGTCCACGAGCTGGAGAGCAGGAGCGCGGTGAAACAGGCGCTGTGGGGCCTGGCGGGGGAGCTGGGTTTGGTGAAGGTCTCCGAGGGCGCTCAGAAGGCGGGCAGGTTCCGGGG
>NZ_NGFN01000615.1 GCF_002148965.1 Streptomyces swartbergensis
CTCCGCCACCGGCACCCGCAGCACCACCCCGCACGGGCATCCCACCTCCGGCCGCGGCCACTCCCCGCGCCGGCCGCAGGATGCGCACCGCACCGTCACCCAGTCGTCCTGCCAGACGCGATGGGTGACGGGTGTCACCGTCCCGTCCGGGTCGAGCCGCGGGGCGACGGGCGCTCCGCACACGCACGGGTACGACGGGGCCGTGAAGCGGTGCTCTCGTCGGCAGGACGGACAGCGCACCGGCACGCTCTCGGCCATGGCCACTCCAGTACGGCGTCACATCGGGACAGCCCGTCCATCGTGCTCCAGCGGAGCCCTGCCTGTCCGCCGCTTGCCCCTCTCTTGACGCCCTTCGCCCGCCCCGCATACATTCATTCCAGATAGTAGAAGTTAATTTCCGCAATACGGAAGAGCTCACCGCGGGGCGCGACGGGAGTGCGAATCCGACAGCCGAAGCAGGAGTACTCGATGGCTCGAATGACCGCTGCCCGCGCGGCAGTTGAGATCCTCAAGCGCGAGGGCGTCACCGACGCGTTCGGTGTCCCGGGCGCGGCGATCAACCCCTTCTACGCGGCGCTCAAGGCCTCCGGCGGCATCACCCACACCCTCGCCCGCCACGTGGAGGGCGCCTCGCACATGGCCGAGGGCTACACCCGCACCCACCCGGGCAACATCGGCGTCTGCATCGGCACCTCCGGCCCGGCCGGCACCGACATGATCACGGGCCTGTACTCCGCGACCGGCGACTCCATCCCGATCCTGTGCATCACCGGCCAGGCTCCGACCGCCGTGATCCACAAAGAGGACTTCCAGGCCGTCGACATCGCCTCGATCGCCAAGCCGGTCACCAAGATGGCCGTGACCGTGCTGGAGGCCGCGCAGGTCCCCGGCGTCTTCCAGCAGGCCTTCCACCTGATGCGTTCCGCCCGCCCCGGCCCGGTCCTGATCGACCTGCCGATCGACGTCCAGATGACGGAGATCGAGTTCGACCCGGACACGTACGAGCCGCTCCCGGTCTACAAGCCCGCCGCGACCCGCGCCCAGATCGAGAAGGCGATCGGGATGCTGAACGCCGCCGAGCGCCCGCTGATCGTCGCGGGCGGCGGTGTCATCAACGCCGACGCCGCCGAACTGCTCGTCGAGTTCGCCGAGTTGACCGGCACTCCGGTCGTCCCCACCCTCATGGGCTGGGGCGTCCTGCCCGACGACCACGAGCTGAACGCCGGCATGGTCGGCCTCCAGACCTCACACCGCTACGGCAACGCGACCTTCCTGGAGTCCGACTTCGTCCTCGGCATCGGCAACCGCTGGGCCAACCGCCACACCGGCAAACTCGACGTCTACACCGCCGGACGGAAGTTCGTCCACGTCGACATCGAGCCCACCCAGATCGGCAAGATCTTCGCCCCCGACTACGGCATCGCCTCCGACGCCAAGGCCGCGCTGGAGCTGTTCGTCGAGGTGGCGCGCGAGCTGAAGACGGCCGGCAGGCTGCCCGACCGCTCCGCCTGGGCGGCCTCGGCACAGGAGCGGAAGGCGACCCTCCAGCGCCGTACGCACTTCGACGACATCCCGATCAAGCCGCAGCGGGTCTACGAGGAGATGAACAAGGCCTTCGGCCCGGAGACCCGGTACGTCTCCACCATCGGCCTCTCGCAGATCGCCGGCGCCCAGATGCTGCACGTCTACCGGCCCCGCCACTGGATCAACTGCGGCCAGGCCGGCCCGCTCGGCTGGACCATCCCGGCCGCACTCGGCGTCGCCAAGGCCGACCCGGAGGCGTCCGTCGTCGCGCTCTCCGGCGACTACGACTTCCAGTTCATGATCGAGGAACTGGCCGTCGGCGCGCAGCACAAGATCCCGTACGTCCATGTCCTCGTCAACAACTCCTACCTGGGCCTGATCCGCCAGGCACAGCGCGCGTTCGACATCGACTTCCAGGTCAACCTGGAGTTCGAGAACATCAACGCGCCCGAGCTCGGCGTCTACGGCGTCGACCACGTCAGGGTCGCCGAGGGCCTCGGCTGCAAGGCGATCCGCGTCACCGACCCCGCCGAACTCGGCGCCGCCTTCGAGCAGGCCAAGAAGCTCGCCGCTGAGTTCCGGGTCCCGGTCGTCGTCGAGGCGATCCTGGAGCGCGTCACCAACATCTCCATGTCGACGACCAACGACATCGGCAACGTCGTGGAGTTCGAGGAACTCGCCACGGAGCCGGGCCACGCGCCGACGTCGATCAAGACACTGAAGGTCTGACGCGCACGCGGGAGAGGGGCGGCCCGTCCGGAAGGACAGGCCGCCCCTTACACGTGCGTGCTCCAAGGCCCATGATGCGGGGACCAGAGGTCAGTCCCCGCCACCGCCGCCTCCACC
>NZ_NGFN01000616.1 GCF_002148965.1 Streptomyces swartbergensis
CCCGTGCCCCGCGCGACCTGAAGGCCTTCGTCGCCGGGCTGCCCAAGGCCGAACTGCATGTGCACCACGTGGGTTCCGCCTCCCCCCGGATCGTGTCCGAGCTGGCCGCCCGCCACCCCGACTCGAAGGTCCCGACCGATCCCGCTGCCCTGGTCGACTACTTCTCCTTCACCGACTTCGCCCACTTCATCGAGGTGTACCTGTCGGTCGTCGACCTGATCCGCACCCCGGAGGACGTCCGGCTGCTGACCTACGAGGTGGCCCGTGAGCTGGCCCGGCAGCAGGTGCGGTACGCCGAGCTGACCATCACGCCGTTCTCCTCCACCCGCCGCGGCATCGACGAGCGCGCCTTCATGGACGCGATCGAGGACGCCCGCAAGGCCGCCGAGGCCGACTTCGGTACGGTGCTGCGCTGGTGCTTCGACATCCCGGGCGAGGCGGGGCTCGAAGCCGCCGAGGAGACGGCCCGGCTCGCCACCGACGACCGGCTGCGCCCGGAGGGCCTGGTCTCCTTCGGTCTGGGCGGGCCCGAGGTCGGCGTGGCGCGTCCGCAGTTCAAGCCGTACTTCGACCGGGCGATCGCGGCCGGTCTGCACTCCGTACCGCACGCCGGTGAGACCACCGGCCCTCAGACGGTGTGGGACGCCCTCACGCATCTGCGGGCCGAGCGCATCGGCCACGGCACCAGCTCGGCGCAGGACCCGAAGCTCCTCGCGCACCTCGCCGAGCACCGGATCCCGCTGGAGGTGTGCCCGACCTCCAACATCGCCACGCGCGCGGTCCGCACCCTCGACGAGCACCCGGTCAAGGAGTTCGCCGAGGCCGGGGTCATCGTCACGATCAACTCCGACGACCCGCCGATGTTCGGCACCGACCTCGACAACGAGTACGCGGTCGCCGCCCGGCTGCTCGACCTCGACGAGCGGGGCCTGGCCGAGCTGGCGAAGAACGCCGTCGAGGCCTCGTTCCTGGACGCGGCGGGCAAGGCCCGGATCAAGGAGGAGATCGACACGTACACCGCGGGGTGGCTCGGCCGGTGACGCCCTCCTCCGAGCGCCCCGGCTTCCCCGGGCGGCGCGTGACCGCCGTGGCCCACCGGGGCGACCCGTACCGCCACCGCGAGAACACCGTCGCCTCGCTGCGTTCCGCGCTCGACCGGGGCGCGGACGCGGTGGAGATCGACGTACGGCTGACCCGGGACGGCGTGCCGGTGCTGCTGCACGACGACACGCTGAAGCGGCTCTGGGAGCAGGAGCGGCCGGTGCTCGCGCTGTCCTGGGAGGAGGTGCGCGGGCTCACCGGCGGCGGGATTCCGGCCCTGACGGAGGCGCTGGCCGCGACCGACGGCCACCGGGTGATGATCGACCTGCCCGGCTCGCCCGACGTGCGGGCGGTGCGGCGGGTGATGGACGCCGTACGGGAGGCAGGGGCGGCGGACCGCGTCTACTACTGCGCGGGCGCCGACGCCATGCTCGCCGTGCGCGCGGCGGACCCGGCCGCCGAGATCGCCCTGACCTGGACGACGCTGGCCCCGCCCCGGCCCGTCCTGCTGGAGGCGATCCGCCCGCGCTGGCTCAACTACCGCTTCTCGCTGGTGGACCGCCCCCTCGCCGACCGCGTCCACCGCGACGGCTACCTGCTGTCCGTCTGGACCCCCGACACGCGCCGCGCCATGCGACGGCTGCTGGACGCGGGGGTGGACTCGATCACGACCAACCGCATCGACGTGCTGTGCGCTACACGCGCGAGCGCTGCGGGACCGTCGCCGGATCGGCCGGGGTCGAGCGCGTGACGTACTGCGGCACCGGCGCGCTGTCCGTGCCGGTGTCACGGACGAGGCCGTAGCGGATGGCGCCCTGCGCGGGGCCCTCGTTGACGTCCTTGTCCACGGCCTGCCGGCTCGACGGGAAGACGGTCAGGCCGTAGTCGCAGCCGCGTTCGTTCTGGGTGAGGGTGACGGTGCCGTCGACGTAGAAGTACTCGTTCTGCCACATCTGCTGGGTGCCGGGCGGCATCACCGCGTATCCGATGTCCGGGCCTCCCATGCCGGTGGCGTAGCCGTTGGGGGCGCCGGGCAGCGGGTCGTCCATGCGGCGCGTGCCGCCGGAGGCCACGTGGAACAGTTTGCCCTTCAGGCCGGTCCAGGTCGGCATGACCAGCGCGCCGGGCCGGGACTTCGGCGAGATCTGCCAGCGCACCAGGACATAGCCCTGGCCGCTCAGCGTCACGCTGTCGCCACGGTGCTGCATGACGGCCCTCGGGCCACCGGTGCTGGTGATGCCGGACTCGGGGCGGCGGGGCAGGGCGGCGGGCCGTGC
>NZ_NGFN01000617.1 GCF_002148965.1 Streptomyces swartbergensis
GCTCCCAGTAGACGACTGGGTTGATAGGCCGGATATGGAAGCACGGTAACGTGTGGAGTTGACCGGTACTAATAGGCCGAGGGCTTGTCCTCAGTTGCTCGCGTCCACTGTGTTGGTTCTGAAACCACGAACAGCCCCACGTTGCCACAGCGTGGTGCGGCTGACAGTTTCATAGTGTTTCGGTGGTTATAGCGTAGGGGAAACGCCCGGTTACATTCCGAACCCGGAAGCTAAGCCTTACAGCGCCGATGGTACTGCAGGGGGGACCCTGTGGGAGAGTAGGACGCCGCCGAACAATTTTTGACAGGGCTGGACCCGTAACTTCGGTTACGGGTCCAGCCCTTTTTTGTTCTCCGTCACTTGAAGTTCACGTTGCGCGATCAGCATCCAGAGTATGGGTACTGCTGCAATGCTCAGGGCCGCCGGTGTCGGACTCGGTGACGAGGTGGTCGTGCCGGCCTTCGGGAACGTCGAGGTCGCCGAGGCCGTGGCCAAGGCCGGGGCGATGCCGGTGTTCGCCGACATAGATCCGGTCACCTACTGCCTGGATGCCTCCGCTGTGGAAGCGGCGATGACTCCGCGGACCGCGGCCGTGGTGGTCGTGCACCGATTCGGGCGGCTCGCTGACATCGCGCGCCTGCACGCGCTGGGAGCGCGCCACGGGCTGCTCGTGCTGGAGCAGGGGGAGTCCGAGGCGCCGTACGACGAGATAGCCCAGCGCAGGGAGCGGGCGGCTTATCTCCATGCGAAGTTGAGGGGTGTGCGGACGCCGGACGACGGTGACGGGCACACCTATCAGCAATACGTCGTGCGGGTTCCGGGCAACGGGCGGCCGGATCGGGACGCTTTCGCGCGGGCTGTGCGGGCCAGGGGAGTCGAGTGCCGGGTGCCGGTGAAGACTCCGGTGCATCGGCTGCCCGAATTCCGGCGGTGCGTTTCTCTCCCGGAGACGGAGCGGGCTTCCGACGAGACGCTCGCGCTGCCTGTGGACGCCACTCTGACCAAGCGGGACATGCAGCGGATCGTGTCCGCCTGTAATGCCCTTGGAGGGCTTCTTCAGCCCGCCTTCTGACGTGGTTGGGAGCACGGGTCTGTTCGGGGTATGATCTATTCCGTTGCCGCGCGGGAAACCCCGTAAGCGACAGGCCCCTATAGCTCAGTCGGTAGAGCGTCTCCATGGTAAGGAGAAGGTCAACGGTTCGATTCCGTTTGGGGGCTCCAGCAGAAAAGGCCCCACCCTCACGGGTGGGGCCTTTTCCATGTTCTAGTCCTTGTGGAGGCCCGGGACGCGCATCGCCAGGATTGCCATGTCGTCGGACGGGGCGTCCGAAGCGAAGCGTTCCACCGCGCGCATGATGCGGGCGGCGACCGCGCCGGCCGTGAGGCCCGTGCAGGTCGTGAGGACGTCGGCGAGGCCGTCGTCGCCCAGCATGCGGGCACCTTCGCGGCGTTCGGTGACGCCGTCCGTGACGCACAGGAGGACGTCGCCCGGGTCGAGGGTGACCGTCTGCTCGTAGAGCTCCAGGTCGTCGATGACGCCGAGGAGCGGCTGGGGTTCGGCTGCCGGTTCCACCGAGCCGTCCTGGCGCAGGCGTAGCGGGAGCGGGTGGCCGGCGCAGACGACCTTGAGTTCGGCGCTGCCGTCCTCCTGGGGGCGCATCTCGCCGTAGAGGAGGGTGAGGAAGCGGCTGCGGGCGCCTTCGTCGAGGATGGCGGAGTTGAGGCGCTCCAGGACCGCCGGGCCGCTGAGGCCCTCGCGGGCCAGGAGGCGCAGAGCGTGGCGGGCCAGGCCTGTGACCGCCGCCGCGTTCGGGCCCGTACCGCAGACGTCGCCGATGGCGAAGCCGTAGGCGCCGTCGCGGATGGGGAAGAGGTCGTAGAAGTCGCCGCCGACCTCGTTGCCCTCGCCGGCGGCGCGGTAGATGACCTCGACCTCGACTCCCTCGATCGTGGGGAGTTCCGGCGGGAGGAGGCTGCGCTGGAGCGACTGGCTGATGGCCGTGCGCTCGGAGTAGAGGCGGGCGTTGTCCAGGGCCAGGGCGGCTCGGCGGGACAGGTCCTCGGCGAGTTCCAGGATCTCCTGGCGGAAGTGTTCGTCGGTCGGCTTGCCGAGGGTCAGCATGCCGATGACGCGGTTGCGGGCGACCAGGGGGAGGACGACCGTCTCGCCGCCCACCGCGGATGCCGTGGCGAGGGTCGGGCCGATGCCGGGGGTGACCTGGTGGGTCGGGCCGCCGCTGAGGCCGAGGCTGCGCATGGAGCTGCGCAGGGCCGCCTGGTGGGCCACCTCGGCGGGGGCCGTCCAGACG
>NZ_NGFN01000618.1 GCF_002148965.1 Streptomyces swartbergensis
CCCCGGAACCGGCCACCGCCCCACCGCCGCCTGACGGCCTCGCGGGCTGCGGCTGCCCTACTCCTCCGGCGGGAACACCGGCTCCCCGCTGTCCCCCAGCGTGATCGTGATCGCCTCCACCGGACAGCTCTCCGCCGCCTCCAGCACCCGCTCGTTCGCGTCCGTGTCCGGGGCGACCGGATGGGACTGCCGGGCGGAGTCCAGGCGGAAGCCGTCCGGCGCGTGGTGGAGGCACTGGGCGGAGCCGATGCACAGGGAACGGTCGACCTCGACGTGCCAGCGGTCGCCCATCGCTAGGCGTCCGCCGGGAGGTGGATCATCTTGTGCTCCAGGTACTCGCCGTACCCCTCGGGCCCGAACTCCCGCCCCAGGCCCGAGTTCTTGTAGCCGCCGAAGGGGCCCAGCATGTCCAGGCTGAAGGTGTTGACCGAATACGTGCCCGTACGGACCTGGCGGGCGATCTCGATGCCGTGCTCGACGTCCGCCGTCCACACGCTGCCGCTCAGCCCGTAGTCGGAGTCGTTGGCGATCTTCACGGCGTCGGACTCGTCGTCGTAGGGCAGCAGGCAGATCACCGGGCCGAAGATCTCCTCGCGGGCGATGCGCATGGAGTTGTCGACGTCGCCGAAGAGGGTCGGCTCGACGTACCAGCCGCGGTCGAGGCCGGCCGGGCGTCCGCCGCCGGTGAGGATCTTGGCGCCCTCCTCCTGGCCGATGCGGATGTAGTCGAGGTTGCGCCGCTGCTGCCGCCTGGCCACCAGCGGGCCCACCTGGGTGGCGGGATCCAGCGGGTCGCCGACCGTCAGTGCGCCCGCCGCGGCGGCCAGGGCGTCGGCGAACTCGTCGTAGCGGGAGCGCGGGAGGAGGATGCGGGTCTGGGCGACGCAGGCCTGCCCGTTGTTCATCCAGGCCGCGGGGGCGATGCCCGCCACGGCCGCCTCGACGTCCGCGTCGGGCAGGACGACGGCCGCCGACTTGCCGCCCAGTTCGAGCGTCACGCGCGTGAGGTTGCGGGCGGCGACCTCCATCACGCGCTTGCCGGCCGCGACCGACCCGGTGAAGGACACCTTGTCGATGCCGGGGTGCCCGACCAGGTACTCGCTCACTTCCCGGTTCGCGGGCAGGATCGACAGCACACCCTCCGGCAGCCCGGCCTCCCGCGCGATCTCGCCGAGCAGGTACGCGTCCAGCGGCGACTCGGGCGAGGGCTTGAGTACAGCCGTGCAGCCGGTGAGCAGGGCGGGGGCGAGCTTGGCGGCGGCGACGAACTGCGGGACGTTCCAGGGGGCGACGGCGGCGACCACCCCGACGGGCTCGCGCCGGACGAGGATGCGGCCGAGGACGCCGTCGCGCCGCTCCTCGTAGGTGAAGTTCCGCGCGACGGTGATCGCCGAGTCCCAGACCATGACGGCGCCGAGGGCCTGGGCGAGGACGCTCCAGGAGTACGGGGAGCCGTTCTGGGCGGAGATCACGCGGGCGATCTCGTCGTGCCGGGCGGCGATCCCGTCCTTGATCCTGCTCACGACCTCGATCCGCTCGTCGAGGCTCATGCGCGGCCAGGGTCCCTCGTCGAAGGCCCGCCGGGCCACCCCCACGGCCCGGTCCACATCCGCCGTCGAGGCGTGCGGGACGCGCCCGATGACCTCTTCCGTGTGCGGCGAGATCACCTCGATGACGTCCGTACCCAGGGGGTCGGTCAACTCCCCGCCGACGAACAGCTGTCCGTGTTCCACGAGCTCGGTCATGGCCGACTGCCTTCACATCTGACGGTGTTTCAGGAACTGATACCAGTTCTCGTTATAGTGGGCAATGGCCGTGGAACGGAGGGCGAATGAAGAGCAGCCAGGACCGCGAGCCCGTACCGGCGGTGTACGACCACGGCGGAGGCGTCCGGTCCCTGCGGGTCCCCATCCCGGACAACCCCCTCGGCCACACGCTGGTGTACGTCGTCGACACCGGCCGGGGCCCGGTACTGATCGACACCGGCTGGGACGACCCGGCGTCCTGGGACATCCTCGCGTCCGGCCTCACCGCCTGCGGCACCTCGGTCGCCGAGATACACGGCGTGGTCGTCACCCACCACCACCCGGACCACCACGGCCTGTCCGGCCGGGTCCGTGAGGCCTCGGGCGCGTGGATCGCGATGCACGCGGCGGACACCGCGGTCGTACGACGGACTCGCGAGGCCCGCCCCGAGCGCTGGTTCTCGTACATGACGGCCAAGCTCGCCGCCGCCGGTGCGCCTGAGGAGCACATCGCACCGCTGCGCGCGGCCCGGCCCCGCACCCTGCCCGGCCTCTCCCCCGCC
>NZ_NGFN01000619.1 GCF_002148965.1 Streptomyces swartbergensis
GGAGCAGTGACCGACGTGAGCACCCCCGACCTTCCCCTCGCCTCGTCCGGAGGCTGCGGCGACGGCTGCGCCTGCGGCGTGGACGGCGAGGCGTACCTGGAGTGCGGCCTGGACCCCGCACTCGCCGAGCTCCTGGCCGACGCCGGCCTCGACCCCGTCGAGGTCGAGGACATCGCCAACGTGGCCCTCCAGGAGGACCTGGCCCACGGCGTGGACGTGACGACGGTGGCGACGATCCCCGAGGACGCGGTGTCCACCGCCGACTTCACGGCCCGCGAGGCGGGCGTCGTGGCGGGCCTGCGGATCGCCGAAGCGGTGATCTCGGTCGTCTGCGAGGAGGAACTAGCCATCGAGCGCCACGCGGAGGACGGCGACCGCGTCGAGGCGGGCCAGAAGCTCCTCTCGGTCACCACCCGCACCCGCGACCTCCTCACGGCCGAACGCAGCGCGCTGAACATCCTGTGCCGCCTGTCGGGCATCGCGACGGCCACGCGCGCGTGGGCGGACGTCCTGGACGGCACGAAGGCCAAGGTCCGCGACACCCGCAAGACGACGCCCGGCCTGCGCTCCCTGGAGAAGTACGCGGTCCGCTGCGGCGGCGGCGTGAACCACCGCATGTCCCTCTCGGACGCGGCCCTCGTCAAGGACAACCACGTGGTCGCCGCGGGCGGCGTCGCCCAGGCCTTCACAGCGGTACGCGAACGCTTCCCCGACGTCCCCATCGAGGTCGAGGTCGACACCCTGGACCAGCTCCGCGAGGTCCTGGACGCCGGTGCCGACCTGATCCTCCTGGACAACTTCACGCCGGGCGAGTGCGCGGAGGCGGTGGCCATCGTCCAGGGCCGCGCCGCCCTGGAGGCCTCGGGCCGCCTGACCCTCGACAACGCCAAGGCGTACGCGGACACCGGCGTCGACTACCTGGCCGTCGGAGCCCTCACCCACTCCTCGCCGATCCTGGACATCGGCCTGGACCTGCGGCCGGCGGAGTAGGGGAGCGGGTACGGGTCATGCTGCTGACGATCGACGTAGGAAACACCCACACCGTCCTGGGCCTGTTCGACGGCGAGGACATCGTCGAACACTGGCGCATCTCCACGGACGCGCGCCGCACCGCCGACGAACTGGCGGTCCTCCTCCAGGGCCTGATGGGCATGCACCCGCTCCTCGGCGACGAACTGGGCGACGGCATCGACGGCATCGCCATCTGCGCGACCGTCCCCTCGGTCCTGCACGAACTCCGCGAGGTGACGCGCCGCTACTACGGCGACGTCCCGGCGGTCCTGGTCGAACCGGGCGTCAAGACGGGCGTCCCGATCCTCATGGACAACCCCAAGGAGGTCGGCGCGGACCGCATCATCAACGCGGTCGCGGCGGTCGAGCTCTACGGCGGCCCCGCGATCGTCGTCGACTTCGGCACGGCGACGACGTTCGACGCGGTCAGCGCGCGCGGCGAGTACGTCGGCGGGGTCATCGCCCCCGGCATCGAGATCTCCGTCGAGGCCCTCGGCGTCCGCGGCGCCCAGCTCCGCAAGATCGAGGTGGCCCGGCCCCGCAGCGTCATCGGCAAGAACACGGTCGAGGCGATGCAGTCGGGCATCATCTACGGTTTCGCCGGCCAGGTCGACGGGGTCGTCAGCCGCGTGGCCCGCGAGCTGTCCGAGGACCCGGACGATGTCACGGTCATCGCGACGGGCGGGCTGGCACCGATGGTCCTGGGCGAGTCGTCGGTCATCGACGAACACGAGCCGTGGCTGACGCTGATCGGGCTGCGGCTGGTGTACGAGCGGAACGTGTCGCGTATGTGAGCCGGGAGTTGTCCAACTCAACGCGTCGAGGTGCCCGGCGTTGCGGCTGGCGCCGGGTGGGTCCGCAACCCGGCGGAGCGGGGTGCCGCTTCTTTGGGACGGGTGCCGCCCCAGCGGCACGACTGCCCGCAGCTGGGGCGCCTCCGCCCACCCGGGTGGTCCCCCGCGCCACACCCGTCCGCTATGTCGAACTTGTCTGATTAGCGCGTATCGTCGCCGCATGCCCACGCCATACGGATCCCGGGGCGGCATGGCGTTCGGCGTGGAGGAGCTGCGTGTGCTCCGCCGCGCTCTCGCCCTCGCCCTTCACCCCACCTCCGCCTCGGCCGACGACGTCCAGGACTGTCTCCGCCTCGCAGAGTCGCTCGACGAGGCGATGCGGGAGGGGGCCAGGCTGCGCGCCTTCCTCGTGGCCGACCTCGGCCGGTACCGCGCCGCCCTCCCCGGCACCGCCGCCGGCTACCTCGCGCTCCTGGACGAGGCGCTGGGCGCCGGATAC
>NZ_NGFN01000062.1 GCF_002148965.1 Streptomyces swartbergensis
GCCCCCCAGCCCGTCACCCCCAAGCAACGCAAGCGTCGCCGCGGCAGTGCCCGTTTCGCCGGGATGGTCGAGGAGGACGCCGCACCCGTCGCCGTGCCGCCCGCTGCCGTGCCGCTGCTCCCTGAACCCGCCCCCGTGACCGGCCGCCGTAAGCCGCGTGGTGCGCGGTTCGCCGGGGCCGCCGACGAGGTGGGGGAGGCGCGGGAGGAGCCGCAGGTCGTGGCCGTCGGTGGGGCGGAGCGGAGGGACGTCGTGCAAGCCGTCGAGGCGCTCGCGCGGCTGCGGAAGGAAGGGCGAAGCGGCGAGGCGCATGCCCTGCTGGTCGAGGCCGCGACCTGGGCCCCGGCCCGGTTTCCGCTGCTCGCGGACGAGCTGGAGCGGGCCGGGCTGGGCGCGGACTGGCAGACCCTGCTCTGGGAGGCCGCCTCGCTGCCCGCCGGGCGGCTGGTCGCCGCGGCGGACGCGCTGGGCGCGGCCGGGCGGGTGGGAGACGGACAGCAGATGCTGCGGCAGGGCGTCGCCCGGCCCCCCGGCGAGATCGGACAGGCCGTCCTCGGACTCGTCGCCGAGGGGCGTCACCGCGAGGTGCGCGCGCTGCTCGACGCGTACGTCAGGGCCCGCACCCCCGAGGAGGCGGCCCGCAGCGCCGAGCCCGGCCCGCAGACCCTCGTACCGCTCCTGCTGGAGGCCGCGCAGGGCGTGTCGGACGAGCGCCGCTGGGACCTCCTCCACGCTCTCCGGGTCGCCGGATTCCCTGCCTGACCGGGCATGTCGTGCCCCCGGCGACTCACCCACAGGAGTGCGAATGGCGCCCGGCCCAGCGGGTTGGCGACGATGGTCTTGGCAAGCCCGGGCCGGAGGCTTACGTTCGTGGCTCTACGGCCCGCTTCTACGGGCGTAGAGGCGCTGACGTCGCGTCGAAGGAGCAGCTCATGGCCAACGTCGTACGTGCCGCCCTGGTCCAGGCCACCTGGACCGGCGACACCGAGTCCATGGTGGCGAAACACGAGGAGCACGCCCGCGAGGCGGCCCGCCGGGGCGCGAAGATCATTGGCTTCCAGGAAGTCTTCAACAGCCCCTACTTCTGTCAGGTCGAGGAGCCGGAACACTACCGCTGGGCCGAGCCGGTGCCCGACGGGCCGACCGTGCGGCGCATGCGGGCACTCGCGCGCGAGACCGGCATGGTGATCGTCGCGCCGGTGTTCGAGGCGGAGCAGCCCGGTTTCTACTACAACACCGCGGCCGTGATCGACGCCGACGGCACCTACCTCGGCAAGTACCGCAAGCACCACATCCCGCAGCTCAAGGGCTTCCGCGAGAAGTTCTACTTCAAGCCCGGCAACCTGGGCTGGCCCGTCTTCGACACGGCGGCCGGCAAGGTCGGCGTCTACATCTGCTACGACCGCCACTTCCCGGAGGGCTGGCGGGAGCTCGGCCTGGCCGGCGCCCAGCTGGTCTACAACCCCTCCGCCACGCACCGGAGCCTGTCGTCCCACCTGTGGCGGCTGGAGCAGCCGGCGGCGGCCGTCGCCAACGCGTACTACATCGCGGCGATCAACCGGGTCGGGCAGGAGGAGTACGGCGACAACGACTTCTACGGGACGAGCTACTTCGTCGACCCCCGCGGGCAGTTCGTGGGGGACCTCGCCGGCGACAGCCAGGAGGAGCTCCTGATCCGGGACCTGGACCTCGACCTCATCGAAGAAGTGCGGCAGACGTGGGCCTTCTACCGCGACCGCCGCCCCGACGCCTACGAAGGACTGGTGCAGCCGTGACCGACGACCTGCTGGGCCGCCACCGGGCCGTGCTCCCCGACTGGCTCGCCCTCTACTACGAGGACCCGATCGAGATCACCCACGGCGAGGGCCGCCACGTCTGGGACGCCCACGGCAACCGGTACCTCGACTTCTTCGGCGGCATCCTCACCACGATGACCGCGCACGCCCTGCCCGAGGTGACCAAGGCGGTGAGCGAGCAGGCCGGGCGGATCATCCACTCCTCGACCCTCTACCTCAACCGGCCGATGGTGGAACTCGCCGAGCGGGTGGCCCAGTTGAGCGGCATCCCGGATGCCCGTGTCTTCTTCACCACCTCCGGGACCGAGGCCAACGACACCGCACTGCTGCTCGCCACGGCCTACCGGCGCAGCAACACGGTCCTGGCCATGCGCAACAGCTACCACGGCCGCTCCTTCAGCTCGGTCGGCATCACCGGCAACCGCGGCTGGTCCCCGACCTCGCTGTCCCCGCTCCAGACCCTGTACGTCCACGGCGGGGTGCGCACCCGCGGCCCGTACGCCTCCCTCAGCGACGACGACTTCATCGCGGCCTGCGTCGACGACCTGGTGGACCTGCTCGGGCACACCCGCGCGCCGGCCGCACTGATCGCCGAACCCATCCAGGGCGTCGGCGGCTTCACGTCACCGCCGGACGGGCTGTACGCCGCCTTCCGCGAGGTGCTGCACGAGCGCGGCATCCTGTGGATCGCCGATGAGGTGCAGACCGGCTGGGGCCGCACCGGCGAGCACTTCTGGGGCTGGCAGGCCCACGGGCAGAACGGGCCGCCGGACATCATGACCTTCGCCAAGGGCATCGGCAACGGCATGTCCATCGGCGGTGTCGTCGCCCGCTCCGAGATCATGAACTGCCTGGACTCCAACAGCATCTCCACGTTCGGCGGCACCCAGATCACCATGGCGGCGGGCCTGGCCAACCTCACCTACCTGCTGGAACACGACCTCCAGGGCAACTCCCGGCGCGTCGGCGGCCTGCTCATCGAGCGGGTCCGGGCCGCCGCCGCGCAGGTGCCGGCCGTACGGGAGGTGCGCGGCCGCGGGCTGATGATCGGCATCGAGATCACCAAGCCGGGGACCGACGAGGCCGACCCGCAGGCCGCGGCGGCCGTCCTGGAGGCGGCCCGCGAGGGCGGCCTGCTGATCGGCAAGGGCGGCGGCCACAACACCACCTCGCTGCGGGTCGCCCCGCCGCTGTCCCTCAACGTCGCGGAGGCCGAGGAGGGCGCCGCGATCCTCGAGAACGCTCTGAGGAGCATCCAGTAGCAGTGAACTGAGGCAAGGGAAGTCCGCCATGACCACCACCCCGGACATCTGGGAGCCCCTGGAACCGGCCCTGTCGGTCCGCCAGGTCCTCACCCTCGAGCGGGTGCTCGCCGGGGAGCCCGAGGTGGTGGCCGGCGCGAGCCATCTCGACCGGCCGGTGCGCTGGGTGCACGTCGCCGAGGCCGCCGACGTCGGCGTGATGCTCAGCGGCGGCGAGATGGTCCTCACCACCGGCGTGCTGCTCGCCGGTGACGAGGAGAAGCAGGCCGAGTACGTCCGGTCGCTGCACCGCGCGGAGGCCGCCGCCGTCGTCCTCGGACTCGGCCGCGCCTTCCCCACCGCACCGGACGTGATGCGCCGGGCGGCCGAGCGGTGCGGGCTGCCGATGGTCGTCCTGCACCGGCCCTTCCCCTTCGCCGAGCTGACCGAGGAGGTCCAGTCACGGCTCGTGCGGCGCAAGTTCGCCGCCGTCAGCCTCTCCGAGGCCGTCCGCACCGAACTCACCGCCCTCATCACCGCGGGCGCCCCGCTGCAACGCCTGCTCGACGAGGTCGCCCGGCACAGCGCCTGCCCGGTCGTCGTCACCAACCTCGCCCACCGCGTCCTCGGCACGGCGGGGGAGCGGCCGGCGGTGGACGACGTGCTGCGCGACTGGGAGCGCATAGCCCGCCAGGCCGGCGGCACCGAGGGCGACGGCTGGATCCGGGCCGAACTCGGCGGACGCGGGGAGCGGTGGGGCCGGATCGTGCTGTGCGGCTACCGCGGGGACACCGCCACCGGACGGCTGCTGGCCGACCGCGCCGCCGAGTCCCTCGTCCTGCACCGCATGCTCGGCGGCGGCGCCGCGTGCTCCTGGGAGGAGCAGTCCGCGCAGAGCCTGCTGACCGACCTGGTCAGCGGCGTCGTACCGGCACGGCAGCTGCTGCCCCGGGCGCGCGCGGCCGGGCTGCCGGTCAACCGGCGGACGTTCGTGCCGCTGGTCGTCCGCGACGGCGACACCCCCCGGCTCGACCGGCTGCTGCGCCTGCTCGGCCTGCCCGGGCTGGTCGCCGAACTGGCCGACGGAGCCACCGCCGTGCTGCTCAGCCTCCCCCGCGACCAGGACGCGGGCGCACTCGCCGCGCACTTCGCGGCCCGGCTGCGCACCGAGTCCGGCCGGGCCCGCACGGTCGTCGCCGCGGCCGACCCCCGGGTCGTCTGGGACGACGTCCCCGCCGGACTGCGCGAGGCCCAGCACGTGGCGGACGCCGTCGCCGGCTCCGCCACCGC
Source organism: Streptomyces swartbergensis (assembly GCF_002148965.1). Taxonomy (GTDB): domain Bacteria; phylum Actinomycetota; class Actinomycetes; order Streptomycetales; family Streptomycetaceae; genus Streptomyces; species Streptomyces swartbergensis. The sequence goes on from NZ_NGFN01000062.1 coordinate 4,328, forward strand.
CCTCGACCTCCCGCCGGTCGTCCGCCTGCGGGACGTCCATCTGCGCGGCCTGATCCGGCTGCTGCGCGACGACCCGCACGTGCAGTCCTTCGCCGAGCGGGAGCTGGACGGGCTGCTGGGCGAGACCGAGGAGGACCTGCTGTCCGTGCTGCGCACCTACCTCGCCACCGGCCGCAACAAGTCCCGGACCGCCCAGCTCCACCACGTCTCGCGGCCCGCCCTCTACCGCCGCCTGGAAGCCATACAGGTCCGCCTCGGAGTGGACCTCGACGACTTCGAGCAGGCCGCCTCGGTGCACATCGCACTCCTCGCGCACGACGCGCAACAGCAGTGAAACACCCGACCACCTGGGAAAACGGCGGTGAAACATGGGCTCACGGCAGAGTGACACGGTGACACGCCGCACGCCCCCAGACGTGACACGGTGCAACTCAAACAGATCTTCACGACTTCCTAGGCTCACGGCACACCGAGCGACCGGAGGTCCCGATGAGCCGAGTGATCCGTGCAGCCGTCTTCCAGACCGCCTGGACGGGCGACAAGGAGTCGATGATCCAGGTCCACGAGCAGGCGGTCCGCGACGCCGCCGCGCAGGGTGCTCAAGTCCTGTGCTTCCAGGAGCTGTTCTACGGACCGTACTTCTGCCAGGTCCAGGACCCGGCCTTCTACGAGTACGCCGAGCAGATCCCCGAGGGCCCGATCGTCCGCCGCTTCCAGGCCCTCGCCGAGGAACTGGGCATCGTCCTGGTCCTGCCGATGTACGAAGAGGAACAGCCCGGCGTCCTCTACAACACCGCCGCCGTGATCGACGCGGACGGCTCCTACCTCGGCAAGTACCGCAAGACGCACATCCCGCAGGTCAGGGGCTTCTGGGAGAAGTTCTACTTCCGCCCGGGCAACAGCGGCTGGCCGATCTTCGACACCGCCGTCGGCAGGATCGGCGTCTACATCTGCTACGACCGCCACTTCCCCGAGGGCTGGCGGGCGCTCGGCCTCGCGGGCGCCGAGATCGTCTTCAACCCCTCGGCCACGTCCCGAGGCCTGTCCGGCTACCTCTGGCAGCTGGAACAGCCGGCGGCGGCCGTCGCCAACGAGTACTTCGTGGGCGCGATCAACCGGGTGGGGGTGGAGGAGTACGGCGACAACGACTTCTACGGGACGTCGTACTTCGTCGACCCGGAGGCCCAGTTCGTCGGCGAGGTGGCCAGCGACAAGGAGCCCGAACTGGTCGTGCGGGACCTGGACATGGCCAAACTCCGCGAGGTCCGCGACCGCTGGCAGTTCTACAGGGACCGCGCACCTGGAACGTACGGTCCGCTGACGGCCCCTTAGGGGCGCGGGGCTGCATTCGACATGCGGCTACCGCCGCGTGGGCGCGACCAGCCACGAACAACCGCCACGTGCACACCGCGAGGAGCGACCAATGACCCGTACAGTCATCCGCGGCGGCCTCGTCATCACCGCATCCGACGAGATCCACGCCGACGTCCTGATCGAGGACGGCCGCATCGCCGCCCTCGCGACCTCCCACACCCCCACCGCAGAGTCCTTCACCGCCGACCGAGTCATCGACGCCACAGGAAAGTACGTCATCCCCGGCGGCGTGGACGCCCACACCCACATGGAGCTGCCCTTCGGCGGCACCTTCGCCTCCGACACCTTCGAGACCGGCACCCGCGCCGCCGCCTGGGGCGGCACGACCACGATCATCGACTTCGCCGTGCAGAGCGTCGGGCACAGCCTGCGCGAGGGCCTCGACGCCTGGCACGCCAAGGCCGAGGGCAACTGCGCCATCGACTACGGCTTCCACATGATCGTCTCCGACGTGAACCAGGAGACGCTCAAGGAGATGGACCTGCTGATCGAGGAGGGCGTGACGTCCTTCAAGCAGTTCATGGCCTACCCGGGCGTCTTCTACAGCGACGACGGCCAGATCCTGCGCGCCATGCAGCGCTCCGCCGAGAACGGCGGCCTGATCATGATGCACGCCGAGAACGGCATCGCGATCGACGTCCTGGTCGAGCAGGCGCTGGCCCGGGGCGAGACCGACCCGCGCTACCACGGCGAGGTCCGCAAGGCACTGCTGGAGGCCGAGGCCACCCACCGTGCCATCAAGCTCGCGCAGGTCGCGGGCGCGCCCCTGTACGTCGTCCACGTCTCGGCGATGGAAGCGGTCGCCGAGCTGGCCCGGGCCCGCGACGAGGGACTGCCCGTCTTCGGCGAGACCTGCCCGCAGTACCTCTTCCTGTCCACCGACAACCTCGCCGAGCCGGACTTCGAGGGCGCGAAGTACGTGTGCAGCACCCCGCTCAGGCCTCGCGAGCACCAGGCCAAGCTGTGGCAGGGCCTGCGCACGAACGACCTCCAGGTCGTCTCCACCGACCACTGCCCCTTCTGCTTCACCGGACAGAAGGAACTCGGCCGGGGCGACTTCTCCAAGATCCCCAACGGCCTCCCGGGCGTCGAGAACCGTATGGACCTGCTCCACCAGGCGGTCCTCGACGGGCACATCTCGCGCCGCCGCTGGATCGAGATCGCCTGCGCCACCCCGGCCCGGATGTTCGGCCTGTACCCGAAGAAGGGCACCATCGCGCCGGGTGCCGACGCCGACGTCGTCATCTACGACCCGCATGCCGAGCAGGTCATGTCGGCCGAGACGCACCACATGAACGTCGACTACTCGGCCTACGAGGGCAAGCGCGTCACCGGCCGGGTCGAGACGGTCCTCTCGCGCGGCGAACCCGTCATCACCGAGCGGGAGTACACCGGGCACACCGGGCACGGCGTCTACACCCCGCGTTCCACCTGTCAGTACCTCAACTAGGAGTGGTGCGGATGGACTTCGGACTCGTCCTGCAGACCGACCCGCCGGCCTCGCGGGTCATCAGCCTGATGAAACGCGCGGAACGGAACGGATTCTCCTACGGCTGGACCTTCGACTCCGCCGTGCTGTGGCAGGAGCCGTTCGTGATCTACAGCCAGATCCTGGCCAACACCACGAAACTGAAGGTCGGGCCGATGGTGACCAACCCGGGCACCCGCACCTGGGAGGTCACCGCCTCCACCTTCGCCACCCTCAACGACATGTACGGCAACCGCACGGTCTGCGGCATCGGCCGCGGCGACTCGGCGATGCGCGTGGCCGGCCGCAAGCCCAACACGCTGGCCCGGATCAGCGAGGCCATGAAGGTCATCCGGGCCCTCGGCAGCGGCCAGGAGGCCGACCTCGGCGGCGGCACGGTCGTCCGGTTCCCGTGGATCAGGCCGGGCGCCGAACTCCCCGTGTGGATGGCCGCGTACGGCCCCAAGGCCCTGAAGATGACCGGCGAGGAGGCCGACGGGTTCATCCTCCAGCTGGCCGACCTGTATCTGACCGAGTACATGGTCAAGGCCGTGAAGGACGCTGCCGTCGCCGCCGGCCGGGACCCGTCCGAGGTGACCGTCTGCGTGGCCGCCCCCGCCTACGTAACCGAGGACGACTCGCCCGAGGCGCTCGCCCACGCGCGCGACCAGTGCCGGTGGTTCGGCGGGATGGTCGGCAACCACGTGGCCGACCTGGTGTCCAAGTACGGCGAGCACTCCGCAGCCGTCCCCGACGAACTCACCGACTACATCAAGGCACGCGAGGGCTACGACTACTCCCACCACGGCCGCGCCGGCAACCCCGACACCCAGTTCGTGCCCGACGAGATCGTCGACCGATTCTGCCTGATCGGCCCGGCCGAGAAGCACGTCGAGAAGCTGAACGCGCTGCGCGCGCTCGGCGTGGACCAGTTCGCCGTCTACGACATGCACGACGCGCAGGAAGCCGTGATCGACGCGTACGGATCACGGGTGATCCCGGCCGTCAACGGCTGACCCCCTTCGCGGCACACCCTTTGATCTCCCCCTTCCCGCGGCCCGGGAAGGGGGCCGGGACGCTCCCGAGCGCACCCCCCATCGGCATCACCCGCATGGCCTTTCCCGTCCCGCCTCCCCTGATTGGCCTGGCCCATGACCGATACCGCTCCCACGGCCCCACCGCCGCCCACCCAAGTCACCCTCGCCGACGGCCGGGTGGAGATCGCCCCGGGCGCCCCGGCACCGACCGGTCCCTACGCCAACGAGGACCTGCTGCCGGTTCCCGTCGAGAAGCGCACCTGGACGACGTACAACTTCTCCGCGCTGTGGGTCGGCATGGCCCACAACACGGCCTCCTGGACCCTGGCCTCCGGACTCATAGCCGTCGGCATGGACTGGAAGCAGGCGGTGCTCACCATCGCCCTGGCCAATGTGATCGTGCTGATACCGATGCTGCTCACCGGGCACGCCGGACCCAAGTACGGCATACCCTTCCCGGTCTTCGCCCGTGCCTCCTTCGGCATCCGCGGGGCCAACCTGCCCGCCGTCGTACGGGCGCTGGTGGCGTGCGGCTGGTTCGGGATCCAGACCTGGATCGGCGGCGAGGCCATCTACTTCCTGGCCGGCAAGCTCGTCGGCAGCGGCTGGACCGACGCGGCGAAGGTCGGCGGCTACGCCTGGACCATGTGGCTGTCGTTCGCGATCTTCTGGGCGCTCCAGGTGGTCATCATCTACCGGGGAATGGAGACCATCCGCCGCTTCGAGAACTGGGCGGCGCCCTTCGTGCTCGTCGGCGCGTTCGTGATGCTGTGGTGGATGAGCGACAAGGCGGGCGGCTTCGGTCCGTTGTTCGACCAGCCGTCGAAGCTCGGCTGGGGCCCGGACTTCTGGAAGCTGTTCGCTCCCGCCCTCATGGGCATGATCGGTTTCTGGTCCACGCTGTCGCTGAACATCCCCGACTTCACCCGCTACGGCAAGAGTCAGAAGGCGCAGACGTGGGGTCAGGCCCTCGGTCTGCCGACGACGATGACGCTGTTCGCGTTCCTGTCCGTGATGGTCACCTCCGGCTCACAGGCGGTCTACGGCGAGGCGATCTGGGACCCGGTACAGCTCGCGGCCAAGACCGACAATACGGTGGGCCTGCTGTTCGCCCTCGTCACCGTCCTGGTGGCGACGCTGTCCGTCAACGTCGCGGCCAACCTGGTCTCGCCCGCGTTCGACTTCTCCAACATCGCGCCCCGGAAGATCAGTTTCCGGGCGGGCGCGCTCGCCACCTGCGTCCTTGGCGTGCTGATCTTCCCGTGGAAGCTGTACTCCGACCCGCAGGGCTACATCTTCACCTGGCTCGGCTTGGTCGGCGGCCTGCTCGGCACCGTCGCGGGCATCCTCATCGCCGACTACTGGATCCTGCGCCGCGCCAAGCTCGACCTGACCGACCTGTACCGCACGGGCGGGCGCTACTGGTACGAGGGCGGCTGGAACTGGCGGGCCGTCGTCGCCTTCGCGGTCGGAGGCGTCCTCGCCGTCGGCGGCGCCAGCTTCAAACCGCTGATCGACGGCCGCCCCATCCCGGCACTGGCCGGCCTGGCCGACTACGGCTGGGCGGTGGGCCTGGGCACGTCGATGGTGCTGTACCTGGTGCTGATGGCGGCACGGGGCCGGGCCCGGACCCTCGTCTGACCGCGGACACGGACGCTGGAGGACGGTCAGCCCTTGCCGTTCTCCAGCGCGGCCACCGCTTCCTTCGCGGCCTTGATGGCGCCCTTGTTGATCGTGTCCGTGCTCGGTGCCTTCTTCGACTCGAAGTCACTGCCGTTGTACGTGATGATCACCAGCGCGTTGGACGCGCGGACGAACACCTGGCCCTCGCGGGTCTCCTGCTTGTCCTCGGTGGTGAGGTTGACGATGGAGTACGCGGTGTCACCCAGACCGGGGACCGCGCCTCCGCCGCTCTTCTCCTCGGTGCGCCCCTTGTAGGCCTTCTCCGCCGCCTCGTCCGACTCCATCACCTCGAAGGACACGTCGAGCCAGCGGTAGTTGTACCCCTTGAGCGCGTTCCAGGAGCAGGTGCGGCGCAACTGCGTGTCCGTGGACGGGATCTCCTTCCCGGCCGTCTTGGCACCCGGCACCAGCGACTCGACCGTCTTCCTGGCGACGCTGTCGCACGGCGCCGGCGCGGCCGAGTAGGTCTTCGACACCGTCGACGTCGACGGGGCGGACGCGGACTGGGTCCCGGTCTTCTCGTCGGCCGGCTTGTGCTCGGCGGCCTGCGGCGCGGCGAGCGGACCGGACGACAGGGCCCAGCCCGCCGCGGCGAGCACGGCCACCGGGGACAGGCGTGCGGTCAGGGCCAGGGGCAGAGGTAGGGAACGCACGGCGCCCTTCTCGTGGGGGACGGACGGTGCGGATCAGGTCCGCACGGCGGACGGGACGACAGTTTCACATGACTCTCTGTGGTGCGAAAGTGCGAACTCGCTCCGTGGCTGCGTGGTGACGGTGACTCACTGTCGACGGTCGTGGTTTCGGTCGGTTCGGCGGTCACTGGGTGGTTTGTCATCGCACGGGTCGCGCAGGAGGCCGAGCAGCCTATCGTTGCGGACATGATCTTCCAGCCGACGACGGACCCCGCCGTCTTCCACGCCACGCTCCGCGACCAGTTCGAGACGTTCCTCGATGAACATCGCTCCGCGCTGCACGACAGTCTGAACGGGCTGACCGAAGAGCAGGCACGCCGGTCACTGGTCACGTCCAAGACCACGCTGCTCGGCCTGGTCAAGCACGCCACGTTCGTCGAGAAGGTCTGGTTCGACGAGGGGACAACCTGCCGATCCCGTGCCGAGATCGGCATTCCCGACACGCCCGACGAGTCGTTCGACCTCCACGACGACGACACGATCACCTCGGTCCAGCACGCCTACCAGCAGGCATGCGCGGCATCCCGTCGCGCCACGGCAGAGCTGACGCTGGACGACCTCATACTGGGCAACCGCCGGGGCCCGCTGCCGCTGCGCTGGGTCTACCTCCACACACTGCGCGAACTGGCCCAGCACTGCGGCCACGCCGACATCCTCCGCGAGCAAGTCCTCGGCGACACGACACCCCAAGGCTGAAGCGGGGACCGTCCGGCGTTCACAGCACGTCCCCCTCGCCCCTCCAACGAAGTACTGCCCAGGCCAGCGCATAGCCGAAGCCGTTGAGGGCCCAGTGCAGCGCCGCGGGCGCCAGCAGACTTCCGGACCGGCGCCGCAGCTCGCACAGGACGACCCCGGCCGCGGTCGTGGCGACCACGGCGGCCGCGACCGACAGCACGGTGCCCGTCGGTCCGGTGCCGAGGACCGCTACGGCCGCGTTGGCCCGGCTCAGCCCGCGCGAGGGAAGCACATGCCAGAGCCCGAACAGCACTGACGACACCGCGGTGGCCCAGGCAGTACCGCGCCGACGCCGCACCATGGCCCACAGGACGCCGCGGAAGGCGATCTCCTCCAGCAGCACGGTGCCGACCGGCACCCGGACCAGCACCCGCCACAACAGCTCCCCCACGGTCAGGCCGGCGGCGCGTTCGTCCTCGAAGGCCTCCCTGGTGGCCGGCAGAGCGAGCCCGACCAGAAAAACGGCGAGAACCGCGCCCACCAGCACCGATGACCACCGCAGCCCCCGGTACAGGGCAGCCGTGTCGAGCCCGAGATCGGCGCGGGTGAGACCGTCCCACCGGGCGATCAGCAGCAGTGCGGCAGCCGCGGCGACGCACGTGGGTACGTAGGCGCCGGGCGCGAGCCAATTGTTGAGCAGGTTCGCGGCCACCAGGACGGCGAGGACACAGAACATCCGCATGGTGTCTTCAGCATCCCGCTTCCGTTCACCCTTCCGATCTCGCGGTCGCCCTGCGTGTCCTGGACGTCAGGATTCACACGCTCGGCCCGGGCGGCGCGCGGACCATCGCCATGGCCGACTTCCACCGGGCGCCCGAGGACACTCCGCACATCGAGAACCCCCTGCGACACGGTGAGCTGGTCACCGCGGTCGAGGTGCCGTTGCCGGCCCCGGGAACCCGCCAGCGCTACCTGAAGGTGCGCGACCGCGCCGGCTTCGAGTTCGCGGTCGTGTCCGTCGCCGCCGTGCTGCGGATGAACGGCCGAGCCGTCGACGAGGCCCGCCTCGCCTTCGGGGGTGTGGCCACCCGCCCCTGGCGCTCCTCCGAGGCTGAAGCCGCCCTGCGGGGTCAGGCGCTGACCCGGCGGCGCATCGCGGCGGCCGGACGCGTTCTGGTCCGGGACGCCCAGCCGCGCGAGGACAACGAGTTCAAGGTCGAGCTGGTGCAGCGCGCGGTTTCACGCTCTTCGAGCACACCCTCGTCGACCCCGCGACGGCGAGGATCGTCAACCCGAACCTCTCCGGCTACCTGATGCCGGTCGACGCCGACGTCCCCGACATCCAGGTGCAGTTCATCGACGAGCCCGACCCGGCCAGCGACGCTCTGGGCGCCCGCGGCTTCGGCGAGACCCCCATGACCGGGGTCACCGCCGCCATCACCAACGCCGTCTTCCACGCCACCGGCAAGCGCGTGCGCGACCTGCCTCTCACCCACGACGAGCTGCTGTGACGGCCACGACGGCGTCTGGGACGCACTGTACGAGGCCTGGTCGTCCGGCGAGAGATCCGGTCTGGCGACTGTGGTACGCACCTTCGGCTCCGCTCCGTGCCCGGCAGGGTCAGATGGAATCCGTGCGGGCCGGCACCCCCGTAGCCGTCGCCACCGTGCTCAGCCATCCGCGTCCGGAGGCCGTCGGTACACATGTGGCCCTGCGCGCCGACGACCACTACGGCAGCCTGCGCCCGCCGCACACCCCACCGGACCTGATGGACGACGCACGGGCACTGCTGCGCAACGGTGACAGCGCGCTGCTGAGCTACGACACCGAGGACATCCGAATCTTCGTACTCCTGACCTCCACCAGAGTTTTGGGTTCCGTGTGGGTGGAATATCGCGAGGAGGCGATGAGCGCCGCGTCGGTTCCGCGGAGGGGGTCCGTGATCAGGAGGGTCCGTCGCCTGCCTGGGAGCCCATTGTGCCTGGTCAGAGGGGGCAGCGTCGGTCTGCCTCGCAGAGGACCGTCGACGTACACGAACACCGAGGTCAGGTATGCAGTTCACGACTCGACCCACCCTGAGTGGCACCTTCGGCATGGTGTCCTCCACCCACTGGCTCGCCTCGCAGTCGGCGATGGCCGTCCTGGAGGACGGCGGCAACGCCTGTGACGCGGCCGTGGCGGGCGCGTTCGTGCTGCATGTCGTCGAGCCGCACCTCAACGGCCCGGCCGGCGAGGTGCCGATCCTGCTCGCCCCGGCCGGCGGCGAGGTACGGGTGCTGTGCGGGCAGGGCGTCGCACCGGCCGGGGCGACGGTCGCCCACTACCGGGGCCTCGGCCTGAACCTCGTCCCCGGCACCGGGCCGCTCGCCGCCGCCGTGCCGGGTGCCTTCGACGCCTGGATGGTGCTGCTGCGCGACCACGGCACCAAGTCCCTCGCCGACGTCCTGAAGTACGCCATCGGATACGCCGAGCACGGGCACGCGCCCGTGGAGCGTGTCGGCGAGACCGTCGAGACCGTGCGCGAGCTGTTCGAGACGGAGTGGACCTCGTCGGCGGAGGTCTACCTGCCCGGCGGAAAGGCCCCGCGCCCCGGCGAGCTGCTGCGCAACCCGGCCCTCGCCGCCACCTGGAAGCGCCTGCTCGCCGAGACCGCCGGGGCCGGGGACCGGGAGGCGCGGATCGAGGCCGCGCGGGAGGTGTGGCGCTCCGGCTTCATAGCCGAGGCCCTGGTACGGCAGGCCCGGCAGCCCACCCTGGACACCAGCGGCGAACACCACACCGGCACCCTCACGGCCGCCGACCTCACCGCGTGGTCCGCGACCTACGAGACACCGGTGTCGTACGACTGGAACGGCTGGACCGTGTGCAAGCCGGGCCCCTGGAGCCAGGGCCCGGTCCTCCTCCAGCAGCTCGCCCTCCTCCCGCCCGAGCTGCCCCGGTACGGCTCGGCCGACTACGTCCACCTGCTGGTCGAGGGCTGCAAACTCGCCATGGCCGACCGGGAGGCCTGGTACGGGGACGCCGCCGACGTGCCGCTCGACGACCTGCTGTCCGACGGGTACAACACGGCCCGCCGCGCCCTCGTCGGTGAGAAGGCGAGCCACGACCTGCGGCCCGGCAGCCCCGGCGGACGCACCCCGCGACTGTGCGCCCACGCGCGCGTGGCGGCCGCCGCCCAGGAGGGCTTCGATGCCTTGGGTGTCGGTGAGCCGACGGTCGCCAAGAGCCCCACGTCCCCCGTGCCGGGCGAACCGGAGGTCACCGCCGACGGGGCCACCCGCGGCGACACCTGCCACCTCGACGTCGTCGACCGCTGGGGCAACATGGTCTCGGCCACGCCCAGCGGCGGCTGGCTCCAGTCCAACCCCGTCGTGCCCGAACTCGGCTTCCCGCTCGGCACCCGGCTCCAGATGGCCTGGCTGGAGGAGGGCCTGCCGAACTCCCTCACCCCCGGCCGCCGCCCCCGCACCACGCTGACACCCTCGATCGCCCTGTGCGAGGGCGTGCCCGTCATGGCGTTCGGCACACCGGGCGGCGACCAGCAGGACCAGTGGCAGCTGCACTTCCTCCTGGCGGTCGCACTGCGCGCGCGGGTGCGCGGCGGTCTGGACCTCCAGGGCGCGATCGACGCCCCGAACTGGCACAACGACAGCTTCCCCGGCTCCTTCTACCCGCGCGGCATGCGCCCGGGGAGCGTCACAGTGGAGTCGCGCACGGACCCGGCCGTCGTCGAGGAGCTGCGGCGGCGCGGCCACGAGGTGACCGTCGGCGGCCCCTGGTCGGAGGGCCGGCTGTGCGCGGTCGCGCGGGACCCGGAGACGGGCGTCCTGTCGGCGGCGGCGAACCCGCGCGGCATGCAGGGCTACGCGGTGGGGCGGTGATCGCCGAGGCCCCTGGGTGTGGAGCCCCACGGACCCGTCGCTTGGGTGTGGAGCCCCACGGACCCGTCGCTGTTCATCGTGATGCCACCCGGAGTGCACCGGGCGGGTGGGGATTGTCAGTGCGGCGTGTTGTGATGGAGGGGTGATCGACAGCACCGAAACCATCGAAGAGTTTCTCGCACAGCACGCCTCCGACGTCGAGGAGGAGATCCGCAGGGCGGCCGCCGCCGAGATCATGCCGCGCTGGCGCCGGCTCGCCGCACACGAGGTGGACCAGAAGGCCGGCCCGCACGACCTGGTGACGGACGCCGACCGCAAGGCCGAGCTGTACCTGACCGAGGCGCTGGTCGCCCTGCTGCCCGGCTCGGTCGTGGTCGGGGAGGAGGCGGTCCACGCGAACCCGGTGTCCTACGAGGCGCTGCGCGGCGACGCCCCGGTCTGGATCGTCGACCCGGTCGACGGGACACGGCAGTTCGTGCACGGCGAGCCGGGTTTCTGCACCCTGGTCGCGCTGGCCCACGGCGGCACCCTGCTCGCGTCCTGGACCTACGCCGCCGCCAGTGACCGGCTCGCCACCGCCCAGCGGGGCAAGGGCGCCTACCTCGACGGGGAGCGGCTGTTCGCCGGTGTGCCCGAGCCCGGCCGGGACCTCCGCGTGGCCACCTCCCACCCGGACTACACGACGGACGAGCAGAAGCACGCCCTGCTCGGCCTGCGCACCGACGGTGTGGCACCGCGCTCGTGCGGCTCGGCCGGGCTGGAGTATCTCGCCATCGCCCAGGGCGAGTCCGACGCCACTGCCTTCTCGTGGGAAGCCGCATGGGATCACGCGGCCGGTCTGCTCCTGGTCGAGGAGGCGGGCGGCGCCCACCTGACCCTCGCGGGCGAGCCCTTCCGCATCACGGGCGGCAACGCCCTGCCCTTCACCGCGGCCCGCGACGCGGCCACGGCCCGCCGGGTGGTGGCACTGCTGGCGGGCGGAGCCTGACCGTCACGGACCGTGCACGTCCTGTCGCCCAGGTGGCACTCCGGTCGTCCTGCCCGCAGGAATCCACCCGCGGCCGGTGACTGTCAGTCCCCGGGCCTATCCTGATCCTCAGTGGCCGTCGGTTGACGAAGGGGTCCGAAGGTGCCGTCGATGCTCGATGCCGTCGTAGTGGGTGCGGGGCCGAACGGACTGACCGCGGCCGTGGAGCTGGCCCGCCGCGGCTTCTCCGTCGCCGTCTTCGAGGCCCAGGGCACGGTGGGCGGCGGCGCCCGCACCGAGGAGCTCACCCTGCCGGGCTTCCGGCACGACCCGTGCTCCGCGGCGCACCCGCTCGCCATCAACTCACCCGCGTTCCGCGCCCTGCCGCTGGAGCGCTACGGCCTGGAATGGCTGCACGCCGGGCTCCCCATGGCGCACCCCTTCCCGGACGGCTCGGCCGCCGTACTGGCCCGGTCGGTGGGGGAGACGGCCGCCTCCTTCGGGCCGCGTGACGCCGGGACGTACCGCAGGCTCGTCGAGCCCTTCCTGCCCAGGTGGGACGCGCTGGTCCGCGACTTCATGTCCCTGCCGCTCACCGCGCTGCCCCGCGACCCGGTCACCCTCGCCCGCTTCGGACTGGTCGGCCTGCCTCCGTCTACCCTGCTGGTGCGCCGTTTCCGCGACGAACCGGCCAGGACGCTGTTCGCCGGGCTCGTCGCGCATGTCATGGCACCGCTCGGCGGCTTCGCCACCAGTGCCATCGGCCTGGTCTTCGCCCTCGCGGCACACGCCCGCGGCTGGCCCGTCGCCCGCGGCGGCTCCCAGGCCATCTCCGACGCCCTCGCCGCCTACCTGCGCGACCTCGGCGGCAGTGTCCACACCGACTACGAGGTCAAGCGCCTCGACGACCTGCCGCCGGCCCGCGCGTACGTCTTCGACACCTCACCCACCGCCCTGTCCCGCATCGCCGGCTTCGGCAGCCACTACGCGGACTACCGCTACGGACCGGGCGCCTTCAAGATCGACTACGCGCTGGACGGCCCCGTGCCGTGGACCGCGAAGGAGGCCCGCGTCGCCGGCACGGTGCAGATCGGCGCCAGCCACGCGGAGATCGGGACGGCCCTGCGCGCGGCGTCCCGGGAGGGCCGGGCCCCCGACAAACCGTTCCTGATCACGGTCCAGCCGAGCGTCGTCGACCCCACCCGGGCCCCGGCGGGCAAGCACGTCTTCTGGGCCTACGGCCACGTCCCGCACGGCTGGACCGGCGACCTCACCGACGCCGTCGAGCGCCAACTGGAGCGTTTCGCCCCGGGGTTCCGCGACCGCGTCCTGGCCCGCGCCACCGCGGGCCCGCCCCAACTCGCCGCCCGCAACGCCAACTACGTCGGGGGCGACATCGCCTCCGGCGCGGTCTCCGGCCTCCAGATCCTGCTGCGCCCCAAAATGACCCTGTTCCCGTACCACACCCCCCACCCGGCCGTCTTCATCTGCTCGTCGGCGACCCCGCCGGGCCCCGGCGTGCACGGCATGTCGGGGCACAACGCGGCGAAGGCCGTCTGGAAGCGACTGAGGCAGACATGACCACCATCGAACTGGTCCAGGGCGACATCACACGCGAGAGCGTGGACGCCATCGTCAACGCGGCCAACTCCTCGCTGCTGGGCGGGGGAGGGGTCGACGGAGCGATCCACCGGCGCGGCGGCCCCGCCATCCTGGAGGAGTGCCGTAGGCTGCGCGCCTCCCTCCCCCAAGCTCTCAACTCCGTTCGAGCAGGGGGGACCCCCATCGGCAAGGGCCTGCCCACCGGTCAGGCCGTCGCCACGACCGCGGGCAATCTGGACGCCCGCTGGGTCATCCACACGGTCGGCCCCGTCTTCAGCGCGACCGAGGACCGCTCCGCCCTCCTCGCCTCCTGCTACCGCGAGTCCCTCCGCGTCGCTGACGAACTCGGCGCCCGGACCGTCGCCTTCCCGGCCATCTCCACCGGCGTCTACCGCTATCCGATGGAGGACGCCGCGCGCATCGCGGTGGACACGGTGCGCGCGACGAAGACCGACGTCGAGGAGGTCAGGTTCGTCCTCTTCGACGAGCAGGCGTACGAGGCGTTCGCCCGACAACTGCGCTGACGCCAGCAGCCCGCGGTCAACCCGTGAGGTACCCGCTCAGGTCCCGGCAGGACAGGTCCGGCCGTGCTCGCACCGCCGGCGCCAGGTGCGGCCAGCCGCTGATGTCGCGTCGCATCTGGCGGTCGTGGGTCGCCACGACGACGGCCGCGTCCGTGCTGTGCAGCGCTTCGGGTAGAGAACGTAACTCACACGAAAACGCTAACAGTTGGCGTCCCGCTCAGGCGCGGGTGCGGACCAGCAGCAGCGCGACGTCGTCGTCGGGCTCCGGGCTCAGCGCGCTCAGGAGGCTGTCACTGGTCCGTTGCAGGCTGGGCCCCGCGTTCCCCAGAAGGCGGGTCAGCGTGGTGAGGCCGGTGTCGATCGGCTCCCCGCGTTTCTCGACCAGACCGTCGGTGTACAGGGCGAGCAGGGAACCGGGCGCGAGCTTCAGTTCCACGGTGCCGAACTCCACTCCGCCCACCCCCAGCGGCACGCCGCCGGGCACCTCGACGAGTGTCGCGCCGCCGTTCGCCCCGGCGAGCACGGGCGGCAGATGACCGGCGCTGGACAGCGAGCAGATGCCGGCCCGCAGGTCGCACACCGCGTACACGCACGTGGCGATCGCGTCGCCGAGCGAACCGGCGATGTCGTCCAGGTGCCGCAGCAACTCGGCGGGCGGCAGGTCCAGCCGGGCCAGCGCTCGCGTCGCCGTGCTCAGCTGCCCCATGATCGCCGCGGCCTGGACGCCCTTGCCCATGACATCGCCCACCACGAGCCCGGTGCGACCCGGGCCCAGCGGCAGCACGTCGTACCAGTCGCCGCCGACCTCGCTGAGCGCCGGGCGGTAGCGGGCGGCGATGTCGAGCCCCTCCCGCTCGGCGGGCGTGGTCGGGAGCAGGCTGCGCTGGAGCGTCAGGGCGGTGCCGCGTTCCCGGCCGTAGAGGCGGGCGTTGTCGATGCAGATCGCGGCCCGCGCGGCGAGCTCCGAGGCGAGCGCCTGGTCCCGGTCGTCGAAGGGGCGTTCGTCGACCGTGCGGTACAGCGTGAGGGTGCCGAGCACCTTGCCCCGGGCCACCAGCGGCACCGCCATGTAGGAGTGCGCGCCGGCCTCCTGCAGGGTCTGGGCGGCCCGCGCGTCCCGGGCGATGCGCCGCATCATCTTCGGGTCCACGCGCTCGACGAGGACGGGGCGGGCCCTGCGGACGCACTGCGTGATGATCCGCGACGAGGCATAGGTGGCCAGCTCGCCGACCGGGTCCGCGGCGTGGATGGCGTCGGTCGGGTAGCCCGCCGCGACGGCCAGCGCCCGGAACTCGGCGGGCGCGCCGCCCGACACCGGCACGATCGTGCCGTGGGCCACGACCGACTCCAGGACGTCCACGGCGGCCAGGTCCGCGAGGTGCGACACGACCACGTCGGCCAGCTCCCGGGCCGTCTGCTGAAGGTCCAGCGTGGTGCCGATCCGCACCCCGGCGTCGGCGATCACCGACAGGTGCTGGCGTGCCTGCGCGACCTCCGCCGCGGCCTGCTGGCGCTCGGTGACGTCCAGCACGGCCATCGCGAGCCCGAGCACCCGGCCGTCGGTGTCCTCGATGCGGTGGTACGACTCCGAGTAGGCGCGGTCGTGGTCGTCCGCCGCCGTGCGGCCGATGGTCTGCTGGTCGAGCAGGGGTCTGCCGGTCTTGAGGACGTGCCGCATCCGGGCCTCGATGGCCTCGACGTCCAGGCCGGGCAGCACCTCGCCGAGCCGGCGGCCCAGCAAGGCCTCCTCGGGCACCCCGTTGATCCGCTCCAGCGCGGGGTTGACGCCGACCCAGCGCAGGTCGTTGTCGAAGACGGCGATGCCGAGCGGGGTCTGGTTGACGAGGCTGTGGGAGAGGGCGAGGTCCCGCTCCACCTTCCGTACGGTCGTCGCGTCCGTGGCGAGCCCCAGCAGGTGGGGTTGCCCCTGGCTGTCGAGGAGCCGCATCGTGCGGAACTCCACGGCGCGTTCCGTGCCGTCGCGGTGCCGCAGCGGGAAGACACCGGCCCAGCGGTCCCCAGCTCTGACCTGGGCGAAGAGCTCCCTGCCCCGGGTGCGGTTCTCGGGCGCGACCAGGAGTGTGTCGGCGCGCTGCCGCAGGGCCTCCTCGGCGGTGTAGCCGAGCAGCTGCTCGATCTCGGGGCTCCACAGGGCGATGTGCCCGCCGCCGTCCAGGACGACGGCCGCGACCTTCAGCAGGTCCAGCAGCCCGCCGGGCGCGGCCGTGACGGCGTCGCGATCCGAGGTCGCATACCCGTTCATGCGAGCCGCTCCTTCCGGCGCGGCAAAAGGTCCGGCCAAGATCCGTTGCGCAGGCTGTCCGATGAGGTCACATTACGGTCGGAGGAGCGACACTGTCGCGCCGAAATGACAAATAATCGCGGGTCGGTGCACGGAGCGAGGGAGCGGGAATCTTGGCTGACTGGACGTTGAAGGAGAGCCTGGCCACCACGTCGGGGATCGTGCGCTGGGACCGGCTCGGGGATCCCGGCGGCGAGCCGGTCGTGCTGCTGCACGGGACGCCCTTCTCCTCGTACGTGTGGCACGAGACCGCTCCCGCGCTCGCCGCCGCCGGGCATCACGTGCACGTGTGGGACATGGCGGGCTACGGCACCTCCGACATGCACCCGGACCAGGACGTCTCACTGGGGGCCCAGGGCCGGATCTTCACCGAGCTGCTGGCGCACTGGGGCCTGGAGGAGCCGTCCGTCGTCGCGCACGACTTCGGCGGGTGCGTGGCCCTGCGCGCCCATCTGCTGCACGGGGCCCGCTACCGGCGGCTCGCGCTGGTCGACCCGGTGGCCCTGGAACCCTGGGGTTCCCCCTTCTTCCGTCTGGTCGGCGAGCACAGCCACGTCTTCGAGCAGCTCCCGGCGGCGCTGCACCAGGCCCTGGTGCGCGAGTACGTCACGTCCGCGAGCCACACCGGCCTGCGGCCCGCCGCGCTGGACGCGCTCGTGCGGCCCTGGACGGGGGAGCGGGGCCAGGCCGCCTTCTACCGGCAGATCGCGCAGGCCGACCAGCGCTACACCGACGACATCCAGCCGTTGTATCCCACTCTCGACCTGCCCGTGACGGTCTGCTGGGGCACCGAGGACACCTGGGTCCCCTTCGCCAAGGGGCAGGAACTGGCCGCCCTGATCCCGGGCGCGCGGCTGGTGCCCGTCCCGGAGTCCGGCCACCTCGTCCCGCTGGACGCACCCGCCCGGCTGACGAGCGAGGTGCTCACCTTCCTCGGGGCCTGAAGGCGCCTGACACGAGAGAACCATCAGGACCGCACAAAGTCCGACGGGGTCATTGCTTCGGTTGTGTTCGAGTCCTAGGGTGTGCCTGCTCAGCAGTTGCTTCGTCACCGTCAGTTGCACACGGTCCCAACAGAAACACCCATCACGGGAGTTGAGGATCGAATCTGACGTGCCCTCAGTCCGTGCAGCACCCTGTCGAACCGAGGAAGGCCACGGTCATGCCGCACCCGCTCTCGTCCCCCGCCGACCGGCCCGTCGTCAGCCGTCGCCGTCTGCTCGAAGGCGGCGCCGCCGTGCTCGGCGCGCTCGCCCTGTCCGCGTCGCCCGCCGCCGCGCAGGCAGCGGGCCGGCGCCCGGCGGCGGACGGCCCTCCGGAGTGGAACGACGGCCTGGCCGTGTACCGCGTGGGCACCGAGCCGCCGCACACCACGCTCATGCCGTACGCGAACCTCACACAGGCCCTGGCCGGCGACCGCGAGCGCTCGCCGTACCGCCTGAGCCTGGACGGCAAATGGAAGTTCGCCTACGCCGACCGCCCCGACGACCGGGACGCCGACTTCTACCGCACCGACATCGACGACTCCGGCTGGGACACCACCCCCGTGCCCTCGGCCTGGCAGCTGCACGGCTACGACTTCCCGATCTACGTCAACATCACCTACCCCTGGTGGGGCCCCAACGGCGGCGGCGAGGACGCCCAGCCGCCGGCCGCCCCGACCCGCTACAACCCCGTCGGCCAGTACCGCCGTACGTTCACCGTTTCCCGGAACTGGTCGGGCCGGCGCACCTTCCTGCACTTCGAGGGCGTCAAGTCCGCCCACTACGTGTGGATCAACGGCGAGCTGGTCGGCTACCACGAGGACTCCTACACCTCCGCCGAGTACGACATCACCCGCCACCTCAAGCCGGGCACCAACCAGATCGCCGTCGAGGTGTACCGCTACTCGGACGCCGAGTGGCTGGAGGACCAGGACATGATCCGGCTGAGCGGCATCTTCCGCTCGGTCCACCTGTACTCCACGCCGAACGTGCACCTGCGCGACTTCAAACTGGACACCCCGCTCGGCGACGACTACACCTCCGCCGACCTGAAGGTCACCGCGCACGTCCGCGACTACGGCGGCAAGGGCGCGGGCCGCTACACCGTCGAGACCCAGCTCTACGACGCGCGCGGCCACGCCGTCTGGTCGCGGCCCCTGAACCAGCCCGTCGACGTCCCGGACGGCGACGAAGCCACCGCCGAGGCGTCCAGAGCCGTCCCCTCGCCGAAGCTCTGGTCGGCCGAGCACCCGAACCTCTACACCGCCGTGCTGCGCCTGCGCGACCCGTCCGGCAAGGTGGTCGAGACCCTCTCGCACCGGGTGGGCTTCCGTGAGTTCGCGCTTAAGGACGGCCTGATGCGCATCAACGGCAAGCCGGTCTCCTTCCGCGGCACCAACCGGCACGAGATGCACCCCGTCACCGGCTCGGCGGTCACCCGTGCGCAGATGATCGAGGACATCGAGATCATCAAACGGCTCAACATCAACAGCGTCCGCACCTCGCACTATCCCAACAACCCGCTGTGGCTGGAACTCGCCGACGAGTACGGCCTGTACCTCGTGGACGAGACCAACCTCGAAACCCACGGCATCCGCGACAAGTTCCCCGGCAGCGGCCACCCCGAGTGGACCGAGGCGTGCGTGGTCCGCGCCCAGAACATGGTCCACCGCGACAAGAACCACGCCTCGGTGGTCATCTGGTCCCTCGGCAACGAGGCGGGCGGCGGCACGACGTTCAACGCCATGTACGACTGGATCCGCTCCTACGACCCCACCCGCGTCATCCAGTACGAGGGCGACGACCGCCCGGGCATCAGCGACATCCGCTCCGAGATGTACGACAGCCCGCAGCGGGTCGAGCAGCGCGCCAAGGACACCAGCGACACCCGGCCGTACGTGATGATCGAGTACTCGCACGGCATGGGGAACTCCAACGGCAACTTCAAGAAGTACTGGGACATCGTCCGCCGCTACGACGTCCTCCAGGGCGGCTGGATCTGGGACTTCGTCGACCAGGCCCTGAGCTGGCCGACCCCGACCCGCAAGCTGCTGACCGAGTCCGGCCCGGGCGCACTGCGCGGCGAGGTCATCGCACCCGCCGGCACCTTCGACCGCGCGAAGGGCGTTTCCGGCGGAACCGTCTTCCCCCGCGACGCCCGCCTCGACCTCACCGGCTCCCTCACGCTGGAGGCCTGGGTCACCCCGCACGTGACCGGCGGTCACCAGCCCCTCCTCGCCAAGGGCGACACCCAGTACGCCCTCAAACAGACCGACAAGAACCTGGAGTTCTTCATCCACGGCGGCGGCCAGTGGGTCACCGCGAGCTGGGCGCTGCCCGAGGGCTGGACGGGCAAGGAGCACCACATCGCCGGCGTCTTCGACGCGGACGCGGGGACGCTCACCCTGTACGTCGACGGCCAGGCGCGCGGCACCCGGACCACCACCCGGCGTCCCAGCACCAACACGGCGTCCCTCACGCTCGCCACCGATGTCGACAACCCGACCCGGGAGTTCAGCGGCACCATCCGGCGGGCCCGCGTGTACGCCCGTGCGCTGAGCGCCGCGGAGCTGGCCTCGGACAGCCGCGGCCCGGACGACGAGGGCGTGCGGTTCTGGTTCGACGCCGCCACCGTCGGCTTCACCGAGAAGCGCCCGCGCGACAAGACGTTCTACGCCTACGGCGGCGACTGGGGCGACAACCCCAACGACGGCGCCTTCGCCGGCGACGGCATCGTCCTGCCCGACCGCACCCTCACCGGCAAGTCCGCCGAGGTCAAGCAGATCTACCAGGCGATCAACGCGGCCCCGGCCTCCGGAGGAGGCCTCGGTGCCGTCACCCTCACCAACGAGTACCTCTTCACCAACCTCCGCGAGTTCGACGGCCGTTGGTCCCTCGTCGCCGACGGCAAGGTCGTCCAGCGCGGCCGGCTGACCCGCGACCAGCTGAATCTCGCGCCGCTGACCAGCAAGGACATCAAGGTGCCGGTGCGGCTGCCGGCGAAGCCCGAACCGGGCACGGAGTACTTCCTCGAGCTCTCCTTCACCACCAAGGAACCCACCAAGTGGGCGAAGGCCGGCTTCGAGGTGGCCAAGCAGCAGCTCGCCCTCGACTCGGACAGCCCGGCCGTGACCCCGCTGCCGCTGCGCAGCGTCCCCGCCCTGCGGTACACCGACCGGGACGAGGACGTCACGGTCAGGGGCAAGGGCTTCTCGGTCACCGTCGACAAGAGCACCGGCACCATCACGTCGTACGAGGCGGGCGGCACCCGGCTCATCACCTCCGGTTCCGTCCCGAACTTCTGGCGGGCGCCCACCGACAACGACCGGGGCAACGGCCACCACACCCGCAACCAGACCTGGCGCGACGCCGGAGCGAAGCGGAAGGTGGCGGACGTACGGGTCCGGCCGCTGGACGACCGGGCCGTCGAGGTCACCATCACCGGCACGCTCCCCACCAGCACGGAGTCCACGTACAGCACGACCTACACGGCCTTCGGCAACGGCGAGATCAAGGTCGACAACACCCTGCACCCGGGAGCGCCGAACCTGCCGTACATCCCCGAGGTCGGCACCCTGCTGTTCCTGCCCCGCCGTCTGGACCGGCTGCACTACTACGGCCGGGGCCCGGAGGAGAACATGTGGGACCGCAACAACGCCACCGACGTGGGCCTGTACTCCGGCACCGTCTCCGGGCAGTGGACCCCCTACCTGCGCCCCCAGGAGAACGGCAACAAGACCGACGTCCGCTGGGCCGCGCTGACCGACGGCAGCGGACGCGGACTCCTCGTGTCCGGTGAGCCGCTGCTGGAGGTCAACGCCTCGCACTTCACCCCCGAGGACCTGTCGGTCGGGGCCCGCCACGACTACCAGCTCAACCCCAGGGACGCGGTGGTCCTCCGGGTCAACCACCGCCAGACGGGCGTGGGCGGCGACAACAGCTGGGGCGCCCACCCCCACGACGAGTTCAAGCTCTTCGCCAACCGCGACTACGTGTACACCTACCGGCTGCGTCCGCTGACGCGCGTGAGCGAGGCGATGGCGGCCTCGCGACGGCCGACGGCCACCGAGTAGGGCCGCCTGTGGGACAGCGGCGCCGCCTCAGTCGGCGGCGTCGCTGATGCCCAGGCGCAGATGCTCCACGTGGTAGACCGCCTGGTCGAGCAGCTCGGCGACATGGTGGTCGTGTAGCGCGTAGACGACCGAACGGCCCTGCCGCTCGCCGACGACCAGGCCCAGATTGCGCAGCAGCCGCAGCTGGTGCGAGCAGGCCGACTGCTCCATGCCCACCTCGGCGGCCAACTCGGTGGCCGGCAGCGGGCCTTCCCGCAGCCGCGCCAGGATCAGCAGGCGGGAGGGCGTGGACAGGGCCTGGAGCGTGGTGGCGACCTTCGCGACGTTGTCCGCGTCCAGGCGTACGCGCTCCGTGGCGTCCTGCGCGGGAATGACGGCTCCGTGACCCATGACCTCATCGTACCGGTCGCGCACGAACACATGAATGAATCTTCATCTGTCCCGGCTTCGGCGGTCTCCGCGGGGCGCCGCACGGGCAGGTCGATGTCGGATTCTCGCCAGACCCGCCACGCCCGGTGCCCGATGCTGGACGTATGCAGATGGGGATGCACACCGACACCGAGCGCTGCGTGCGCGCCGTCCAGTCCAAGGACGCCCGGTTCGACGGATGGTTCTTCACGGCCGTCCTGACGACCCGCATCTACTGCCGTCCCAGTTGCCCGGTCGTGCCGCCCAAGCCGGAGAACATGGTCTTCCACCCGAGCGCGGCGGCCTGCCAGCAGGCCGGGTTCCGGGCCTGCAAGCGCTGCCGGCCGGACACCAGCCCGGGCTCGCCGGAGTGGAACCAGCGCGCCGACCTGGTCGCCCGGGCCATGCGGCTCATCGCCGACGGCGTCGTGGACCGCGAGGGCGTGCCCGGCCTCGCCGCCCGCCTCGGCTACAGCGCCCGGCAGGTCGAGCGCCAGCTGCTCGCCGAACTGGGCGCGGGCCCGCTCGCGCTCGCCCGCGCCCAGCGCGCCCAGACGGCCCGGTTGCTCATCGAGACGACGGCCCTGCCGATGGCGCAGATCGCCTTCGCCGCGGGCTTCGCCTCGATCCGCACCTTCAACGACACCGTCCGCGAGGTCTTCGCCCTGTCCCCGAGTGAGCTGCGGGCCCGCACCCCGAAGCGGCAGGGCGCGAGCACCCCCGGCGCGCTGTCCCTGCGGCTGCCGTTCCGCACCCCGCTCAACCCCGACAACCTCTTCGGCCACCTCGCCGCCACGGCCGTACCCGGCGTGGAGGAGTGGCGCGACGGCTCCTACCGGCGCACGCTGCGGCTGCCGTACGGCCACGGCATCGTGGCCCTCGCTCCCCGCCCCGACCACATCGCCTGCCGCCTCACCCTCAGCGACCTGCGCGATCTGACCGTCGCCATCAGCCGCTGCCGCCGCCTGCTCGACCTGGACGCCGACCCGGTCGCGATCGACGACCAGCTCCGCACCGACCCGGTCCTGGCACCGCTGGTCGACAAGGCGCCCGGCCGGAGAGTCCCGCGCACGGTCGACGAGGCCGAGTTCGCCGTCCGGGCCGTGCTCGGCCAGCAGGTCTCCACCGCCGCCGCCCGCACCCACGCGGCCCGCCTGGTCACCGCGTACGGCGAACCGGTCGACGATCCCGAGGGCGGCCTCACCCACCTCTTTCCGAGCCCGGAGGCCCTCGCGGCGCTGGACCCGGAGACGCTGGCGATGCCCCGCACCCGCCGCACGACCTTCACCACCCTGGTCCGCGCCCTCGCCGACGGGGACCTCCACCTCGGCGTGGAGAGCGACTGGCCGCGCACCCGCGCCCAGTTCCTCGCCCTGCCCGGCTTCGGCCCCTGGACGGCCGACGTCATCGCCATGCGCGCCCTCGGCGACCCCGACGCCTTCCTCCCCACCGACCTCGGCATCCGCCGCGCCGCCCGGGAACTCGGCCTGCCCTCCACGCCCGCCGCGCTCACCGCTCGCGCGGCGGCCTGGCGCCCCTGGCGTGCCTACGCCGTCCAGTACCTCTGGGCGACCGACAGTCACCCGATCAACTTCCTACCGGTATAGGGACGTTCCATGAAGCACCACACCGTGACCGAAAGCCCCTACGGCCCCCTCACCCTCGTCGCCGACGACGGCGTCCTGTGCGGCCTCTACATGACCGACCAGCGCCACCGCCCGCCGCAGGAGACCTTCGGCCCCCGCGACGACACCCTGTTCGCGCAGACCGAGGAGCAACTGAAGGCC
Source organism: Streptomyces swartbergensis (assembly GCF_002148965.1). Lineage (GTDB taxonomy): Bacteria > Actinomycetota > Actinomycetes > Streptomycetales > Streptomycetaceae > Streptomyces > Streptomyces swartbergensis. The sequence goes on from NZ_NGFN01000062.1 coordinate 27,784, forward strand.
TACTTCGCGGGCGAACTCAAGGAGTTCACCGTCGAACTGCGCCTGAACGGCACCCCGTTCCAGCGCACCGTCTGGGACCAGCTGCGCCGCATCCCCTACGGCGAGACGCGCACCTACGGCGAACTCGCCGCCGCCCTCGGCACCGCGACCGCCTCACGCGCGGTCGGCCTCGCCAACGGCCGCAACCCCATCGGCATCATCGTCCCCTGCCACCGCGTCATCGGCGCGAACGGCGGCCTCACGGGATACGGGGGCGGGGTGGAACGCAAGCAGCGACTGCTGGACTTCGAACGGGGTGCCGCACTCTTTTAGCCTCCCGGTTGGTCAAATTTGACTAGAGTGGGGTCATGCCGGAGAAGACGATCCCGATCCTGCCGTGCCGGACCCTCCCGCCCGTCCTCGAGTTCTACACCGCCCTCGGCTTCGAGGTGACGTACCAGCAGCGCAGCCCCAACCCGTACGCGGTCGTCGAACACGGCGGCATCGAGCTGCAGTTCTTCGCGATGAAGCACTACGAGCCGACCGACTCGATCAGCACCTGCTACGTCCTGACCGACGACGTCGACGGCCTCTACCAGGCGTTCCGGGCTGGGCTCAAGGCGGCGTACGGCAGGATCCCCACCCGGGGCCTGCCGCGGGTCGGGCCGCTCAAGGACATGTCGTACGGCGTGCGGCAGTTCCTCATGACCGACCCGGGCGGCAACTGCGTCCGGGTCGGTCAGCGCACGGGCGAGGACCGACACCACGGGCCCGCCCCCGAGGAGACCTTCGCCCGGGCCCTGCACCACGCGTCCCTCCTGGCGGACTCCAAGGGGGACGCGGCGGGCGCCGCCAAGGTCGTCGACCGGGTGCTGCGCCTGACGGACGAGACGCCGACGCGCATACAGCTGCTTCAGCTCCTCGTCCTGCGCGCGGACATCGCGGGGCGGCTCGGCGACGAGGAGACGACGGCGACCGCCCTCGCCCGGGCCGTCGCGCTCGACCTCACGGAAGCCGAGCGCGAGCAGGCCCGCGA